>JAEURR010000006.1:0-300000 GCA_016788115.1 Chthonomonas sp.
CACGATCAGCTACACATGGCGCGATAACGGCCAGGCGAATACGCGCACGGAGCCGGGCAGCGTCGTGACGACGTTTGGCTATGACAGCTATGGCCGTCCGGTGCAGATCGCGCGGAGCGAAAGTGGCGGTTGGAACGATACAACGGACTACACATACGATTCATCGGGACGCATCAACAAACAAACCTTTGGCAACGGGACGTATGAACAATACGGCTACGATTCGCGGTCTCGTCTGTATTCAGTGACGCTGAAGAACAGCTCGAACACGACTCTTCGCTCGCAGACGATGAACTATGATCCTGTGGGGAATTTGAGTTCCAAGTCGGTGGATTCGGTGACAACCTCGTATGCTTATGACGACATCGACCAATTGCTGAGCGAGACCCGTTCCGGATGGAGCCAGGAGTACACCTACGATTGGAACGGGAACCGATTAACCAAAAAGCTGAACGGCACCACGGTGCAGAACTTCAGCTACGATTCATCGGACAAGCTGGTTGCGAATGCGTATGGCACCATTACCTATGATGCGGCGGGTCGTCCGACGGCGTATCCGACGGCATCGGGCACGAGGACGTTCCAATGGGATTACGATTCGCGCCTGACCGGGATGAGCGCTCCAGGTTCAGCGACCATTACGACGACCCATAGCTACAACGGCATGGGCGCGAGGGTCGGTACCTCGACTTCTTCTTGGTCGCGAACGGATTTGCGTAGCGGGACTTCGGTGCTGGCGCCGGTGGTGTCCTCTTCTTCGGGGAGTTCCTCCCAAGCGGCGAAGTATGTCCCCGGTGTTGCGGAACGAAGGAACGGCGTGGATCGTTGGAACCATGCAGGGCTGTCGAACACAGATTCGCAAACCGGGTCTTCGCAGAGTTTGGCGGCAACACGGGAGTATGATGCCTATGGGAACATCGTGAACAGTAGCGGAACCTTCAATGGGCCATTTGGCTATGCGGGCAAGTTCGGATACGATTCGGGCGAAGGATCGCTGCAGCTCGTCGGCCACCGTTGGTACATCCACGAAGTCGGGCGGTTTGTTACCTAGGACGCTAGTTCCAAGATCATGGGTCACACACTGAACGGGGTGACGCCGGCCCACAGATAGGCTGTAGCGGGCCCGTTGGTTTCCAAGTCACGTCCTGGCTATGCAGCGACTTACACCTACGTCGGCAACAATAACTGCTTGACCCAGACGATGAACCGAACCACAGAATCCTACATCTACGACGATGGAGACAAGCTCCTCAACGTTTCGGTCGGTGGGTACGTGTTGAAGAGCTACGGCTACGACGTAGCGGGAAGCGCGACTTCGATTGTCTCCTCTGCGGGGACTACTGCCCTGGCCTACGACTTTGAAAGCCGGGCCACCTCAATCGCTAGGCCGGGGGTTTCGCAAACCACCTGCTACAACGAGCTAGACACCAGAGTGGGCTCGGCAACAAACGCCGCCTTTCGCAGGGAGGTACCGAAGGGCCGGGAGGGTGACAAAAGTGAGTCTCGCCCGACAGGGCGAGTTCGCCGGTGGCGGAGGCAAGGCGCGGATGAGCTCCGATTGCTATTTGAGACGAGCTGGCATGCGGGTAGCGACGGGCGTCTCGCTCCTCGGAGAAGTAACCCTGACGGACGGGTACTTATGCTGGAAGAAGCGAAGGTAAGTCACTGGACTGGTTCCAAGGCACACCAGAACAAGCAGGATGAGCATCGATTTCGAAGCTTCTGGTGAGGCAGCCGAGAAGAGGTGTTTTACCCTTCTGCGAATCAACCTACCTGCGCTGGAAAGTTGAAGTGTTAAAGCTGGTCCATGGCTGGACGACTTCAAAATTTGGTCAGCCAGCAGCTTCTTCTGCTCCGGCGCTCCGTCCACAGCCTCTTCATCGGCCCGGACCTCGTGCCAAAACTGTAACTCCCGGTGAAGCAACACAATGGCAGGGTTCCACCATAGTGCCGAACACGCCAAAGACATTGAGGCATTCCATGCAGTGTCACCGTGCTGGACGTGAGAGAGTTCGTGCCGCACCTCTAACTCGCTCCAGCCCTCGGCGGGAACCAATATCGACTTGCGCCATGCAACGGGTCCCGGTAAGCCAGATATTGCCCCGACGGCTACTCCAGTTGCGGTATCTTGGCCCGGTTTCGCCAGCTTGGCAAAGAGCTCGCCTTGACGCCAAGCAAGAGCCCACCGCGTCACTCCGGCCGCTCCGATGAGTGCTGCACAATGCACGGACCCCACTAGCCATAGTACTGGAACCCTGTCGATCCACTGCTCCACCGTGCGTGCAGGAACGGAGTTTCCCGCTCCAACAAGAGCAAGCGGGAGATCAACGATCGTAGCCTTGGCAAGCATGAGCCGCAAAAAGAGAACCCTTTGGGGAGCCGACAGACGGACGATGCGGACCATGCACCAGACCACCGCGGCTGACGGCACCGTAAGAAAGAGAAACCAGACGGCACGCTCAGCCACCACTTGATAGAGGTCGAGCAGACTCACTGGTCAGCGCCCCCGGACAACTTTTGCACGAGAGATTTGAGCTCGGCGAGATCACGCTGATTGATTGCGGCACCACCAGAAAGAAACTGCACAAGAGGACGGGTATCGCCGCCAAACGCAGACTGAACAAATTCTTGGACGCGCTCCTGTTCTAGTTCGGCCCGACTGCGTTTGCTTCGATAGTGCCACAAGTTGCCAACCTCTTCCCTCTCGGCAAACCCCTTCGCCATCAGTCGATCCAACGTCTTGAGAACGCTTGTACGGCCCACCTGGCGGGGTAAGCCGAATTCCTGGAACAAGATGCGTGTCGGTAGCGGCCCACTATCCGCGAGATAGAGAAGCAGTTCCAGTTCGAAGGTCCCGATTTTTTGATTCATGGTGGCTGTTAGTTGGGGGGTGCTTTCGCACGCCCCCTTCAGTGTGTATTAGAGGCTAATGAGAATATCGCTTATAGACGTCCATGACTGCGTCCCATTCGGCCTGCTGCTCGTTCGTGAGAAGATGGTAGGTACGGTTCATCTCGCTCTCCCAGAGAGAATCCACCCATGCCCGGAATTGTCGCTCTTTGGTAGCTGCCGGTCGAGACCGAGCATGGGCTTGGCGGTCTGCATGATCCGGGCTCAATAAGCGATCCCAGACACGTTTGATCGAGGCATTGGCGGACTGGTCCACCTCAGGACTGACTTTTATCAGCGCCTTCACAAGCGACTTTGTCTGCTCGATCTCGCGCCATACGGATTTGTCTGGCGCAAATGCTTCCACCTGAATTAGCCGCCGTTGATCCTCGTGGTTCTCCTCAGGGAGCAAAGCGAAAATGGCTCTGTTGCACGCCTGAATCACCTTTTCCTTTTGAGCTTCGGTATCGGCGTACTCGATATCAGAGTTCTGCCGTGAGACGATCGCTTGGTTGAGAAGCATCAGGACCGAGTTAACCGCCGGTGCCTTCGACTTCCTCGCAGCAACTGGGCCAGTGACCCGACCCTTGGCCGCTACTGGCGAGCCGCCAGCATTTCCTGCTTCTTGACGTGCGATTGCTTGTGTAGCAAGCGCGGTTGACCCGAGGATCGCCATACCCAGGGCCGAACTCCACATGAGGCTTGTTTTTGATAGGTTCATAGTTCCTCCAGGGCCCGGGGTGGACGGCCGTTCCGCCCGCGAGCCTTTTGACGACGACCGCCGTCATACTAAGTATGACGACATTTGTCGTCATACGTTACAGATCGCTACGAAAAATAATCAAAAAACTCGCCTCCCACCCGGGGCCAATACCACCCCAGGACCCCGACGCTGCGCTTCGCCAGGTGTTCCGCCCGGCGAGACTTGCGAGTGAGATTCTCGATCTCGATTCCGAGCTCTTCCGCAGGGAGCACACTACCGTCCGCGCTCACAAGCCAGTCGGAAAAGTCGGTTTCTCGGTTCCAGACTTGGCGATCATCCTGAGCTCGTTTCCGTTTCCCAATCAGCATCGAAACAAGCCCTCGATAAGTACGGAGCGGTTTCCGGGAAGTCGAGAATGACCGCTTCGACGTTACTTTCTGCCGCCAAACCAGCGTAAGGACGTCATTCTGACGACAAAAATCCCGCTCGGAAGCGGGATTCTGAACCTAGATCTTGGTGGACCGTGTAGGGCTCGAACCTACGACCCGCTGATTAAGAGAATCAGAATGTCAAATCCAGTGGCGTGCAGAATCGTCCGCTCAGGTTCAGCTTTTGAACCTAGAAAGTCTACCGAAGACCACTTTTGACCACTCTTTTCCGCTCCGTAAACTGCGGATAAACTGCAGATCGCTTTAGGATAAACTGCAGAAATGCCCCGTACAGGAAGACGAGAGAAGGGATCAGGAAGCATCTTCAAGCGCGGCAAGAAGTACGTCGCACAAGTGCAGGATGGCTTCACGGATCAGGGTCGCCCGAAGTATCGCCAGGTGAGCTGCCGAACGCAAGCCGAAGCGGTGAAGGCGCTCAATGAGCTGAATGCCCTGCTCGTCGCTG
Organism: Chthonomonas sp.; assembly: GCA_016788115.1. Lineage (NCBI taxonomy): Bacteria > Bacillati > Armatimonadota > Chthonomonadia > Chthonomonadales > Chthonomonadaceae > Chthonomonas > Chthonomonas sp. Next base: position 4,487 of record JAEURR010000006.1, read on the forward strand.
GAAGGAGCATTCCTGACCGTCGCGGCCACACGGTCTCCTCTTGGCTCGACGTCTGGCTGGAGGAGCACGTCAAGCCGAACCGAGAGATCAAGACATACGAGTTCTACCGGCTCATGTGCGAACGGCGAATCAAGCCCTACCTCGGGCGGATGGAGCTCCAGCGAGTGACGCCGATGGACGTCACAAGGCTCTTTAAGACCATCGAAGATGACGGCGCGACAGCGAACACCATCGCGGCGGTACGGCGCACCCTACGGGCCGCGTACGGCGTTGCGATGAAGTTTGGAGAAGCTCACGACAATCCAGTGTCCAAGACGTTCGCCCCGAAGGTGAAGCGGAATGCAAAGGTCTACTTCGACGCCGAGCAGGTTCAGAAGCTCCTGACTGCGCTGGAGGACTCACCCATAGAGAACCTAGTCAAGTTCACCTTGGCTACCGGAATGCGAATTGGAGAGGTCACCGGACTCACATGGGACGGCGTGGACCTCAAGCAGAAGACCATTCTCGTCTCTTCGCAGCTTCAGCGAATGGGCAAGAAGCTCGTGCTGAAGCCGCTAAAGACCGAGAAGAGCATGCGAACCATGCCCCTCGTCGGCCACTCGCTCGACGTGGTTCGGTCGGAGCGAAACCGTCAGGAAGATGAGGGTTATGAGAACGAGCTTGATCTCGTATTCCTGAATCCGTGGGGGCGCCCCTTCGATCCGAAGTACGTCAACGACTACCTGCACATCGCCTTGGAAAAGGCGGGACTTCCCCGCACCGGCATGCATTCACTTCGCCACTCTGCGGCCACGTTCATGCTGATGGCAGGTTTGAACCTCCACCAGGTCAGCCGCTACCTCGGGCACTCGCAGATCGCGCTCACGTCAAATCTATACGGGCATGTCTTGGATGGGGCGATGAGGGATGCGGCAGAGCGACTACAACAGAGCTATCAGGTTAAGCGATGATTTCGGGAGGCTCTACAAAGATTCAGGCCCCTCAAGAGTCACTCTTGAGTAGATTCGGTGCTGCTTTCCTCGCCGATCCCTGGCAATGACTTTCTCTGGCTAGCTTCTTCAAACTTGGCTGCCATTGTAGGGTTCTTGCGAACAAGCTTCTTTACCGTAACCTCTTGTGCCTTGTCGTTTGCGAGCCGGAGATTTCGGTCAGTCCCCAGAAGTGCATCCTTTGTCTTCTGCAGGTGGTCGATGGATTTGTCAATCTCTTCAATGGCTGTCTTGAAGCGCTTTGAAGCCAAATCATAGTTGCGCCCGAAGGCACTCTTGAACTCCTCCAAATCCCTCTCAAAGTTCGTCACATCGATATTTTGTGACTTTATCAACGCCAACTCAGACTTGTACTGCACGGCGTTCATTGCGGAGTTCCTCAACAGCGTGATCATTGGAATGAAGAACTGTGGCCGAATTACGTACATCTTGGGAGAACGGTGTGAAACGTCCACGATTCCAGCGTTGTACAGCTCGCTTTCCGGTTCCAGAAGCGAAACGAGGACCGCATATTCGCAGTTCTTCTCATTCCGATCCTTGTCTAGCTCCTTCAGGAAGTCTTCGTTCTTTTGCTTAGTTGCCGTGCCATCACTCTCATTCTTCATCTCGAACATGATCGAGACGATCTCGATTCCGTCCGCGTCAAAGTCACGGAAGATGAAGTCGCCCTTGCTTCCGGTACGGGCATCGGTGTCTTTCTCGAAATAGGCACGCTGAAAAGCAGTTGCTCGGATTCGATTGAACTCAATCTCGCAGTGCTGCTCTAAAGTCTCTCCGACCATCTTCGTGGAGAGTTTTGCCTTCAGGTCTTTTAGCCGCTCAATAGCCTGATCACGATCCTTAATCTGCGTCTCGTACTTCTCTTTAAGTGACTGCTCCCCCAGCTTGCGTTCAGATTCGGCTTGCTGCAACTTGCTTTTCAGTTCGTCACGCTCCTTCTCAACGGTTCCCACAGCCTCAGTCACGGCCAACTGCTTCTCCAGTCCGTGGCTGTCTAACTTTGCCCTCAATTCCTGAAGTTCCGACTCCTTCGCAGTGATTGCCGCCACGGCCTCCCGTTCCAACTGAGCCTTCTGCAGTTCAAGCGCTGATTGCTGCTCAAGCTTCTTTAGTTCAAGTTCTTGCTTCAGCGCATCCCGCTCTCGCTCAATCGCCCCAACAGATTGTTCAAGCGCCAGACTCTTCGCGACATCAGCAGCTGCCAATTCAGCCTTGAGCCGTTCAATCTCAGCGTCCTTAGAAGACGCCTCGGCTCTCAGAGCGTTAGTAACCTCCGCTTCTTTCAAAGCAAGTGCTGCCTGTTTCTCTTTCTCAGCCTGTTCTAGCCGCTCGTGAAGCTCCTGGTTGAACTCGCTGTTCCTGACCTGCCTCAAAATGTCGGCATATCCGGCCTCATCAATCTTGAAGGCTTTACCACAGTGGGGGCAGATGATCTCTTTCATAAGTTCTCCGTTAACTCTGATTACCGTCCTTTCTACTTCAGTTGGTGGCAAGATCGCAGAACTCTTGCTTGATCGCATCGACGGAGGTCGATGATATGCTGCCAATTTCAAGATTATAGAGTATGTATTGGGGCTTCCTATGCGATTCAGATCTCGGCAGGGGGGTGATGCCAAGTTGGGTCTCTAGATCTTGCGGGATACGAGTAATTCTCTTCGTGTATGAAGTCTTTGCGGTATTGATGGCAGCCGTTACTTCGGTGTCGTGCGAGTTTCCGCTATCACCATCGTACAAAATCGAATGGTCAATCCCAAACGCACTCAGAATTGAAACGAAACGATGGATGTTGTACTTTCCCATGCAGTCGATGACCGCTAAGCCATTCGCAGGCGGGTCCATCAATGCTCGCGTAATCAAGTAGCGATACAGTGCCACTTCGCTGGGGCCTTCGACGAGGATCACTCTTTGGGCAAAAAAGGCAGTGGAACGACTTGCCTGCATCCATAACTCGGTCTTTAACGAGGCCATCAACGCAGCCTTGTTATAATCGGCAGGAGTTGTTCCAATGGGAGTAATCGTATCGTCCGCGACCAACGCATCTTGAAAGAGCGTGTCCAGTTCAATCTGGCTGAGTTGAAATGACGAAGTCACGCCATTATCCCTTCGAACTCGAATCAGCCGAGTCAAGTCATTCATCGAACGACTTACGAAGCGCGGGCTGTGCGTAGTTAGCAGAACCTGCGTAGATTCATCGCTAGCCAACTTTAGTAGACTGTCCTGGAGGACTTCCTCTTGAGACGGATGTAAAAACGCCTCCGGCTCCTCAAACAGAATCCACGTCAAATTTGGACTGAATTCTTTCTTTGAAGTAGCTGATGCCTTTGGTGCGTTTGTATGCTTTGCTGCAAGCTTGATCAATGTGTAGACCAGATGCCGCTGAAAGCCCGCTCCAAAGCGTGACTGATCTACCTCACCCCCGTGTGATTCATCGATTAGCTGAGGCTTAATAATTGTCTTGAGCATTTCCTCAGGCTGTATTGTCTGAACGGCAAGAGAGAATGTTGTTGACCACCCTTGAATTTCTTTAGAAACTTCCAGCTCTAATGCTTCGATTGATTGACCGTCAGGGCTGGTCTGCGTCTTAATCGTGCCTTCGAACGTTTGAAAAGCCTCAGTCAATGCCTCATATGCTTCACTTCCTGCAACCACCTTGTTCAACACAGTGGCGACCAGCTCACGAAGTGCCGATGGCCCGGAGAGCTTCGTAGTATCGTCAATCTTGCTGACAGCTGGAATGTATACGATGTGCCCTACTTTGCCTGAACCAACGTTTTTCGCGCCGTAGAACAGATTCTCTGAGAGGCTCCCGCCTTCATAAGCATAGTAGCCGGATCTCTGCTTGCCGTCTGGTCCGGTTGACGGGCTGACATAATTCCTAACTCTGAACGTATCATTTGAAGACTTGTACTCGTCTTTGAGTTGTGATAGTTCATCTGCGCTTGGCTTGAATTCAATCTCGACCCACGACTCCGTATCTTCGGGAGTAACTTTGGGCAGATCTCGATTACTGTCCCATTTGATTTCTCCATAGAACAGCCTAATAGCGTCAATGATGTTGCTCTTGCCTGCGTTATTTGCTCCCGCAATCAGAGATAGCGATTCAAGTCGAATCACTGCATGGTGAATACTGCGGAAGTTATGAATTGTGACTTCTAGTGCGTGCATTATATGTTCCACCTTCCCGGCACTGATCGTCCGTAGCCCTCTAACGTCTCAGAACCTTCGACCCCAATCGCGGCGAAATGCTTCTTCGCTGACCTCATCTTTGCAACTTCGGTCGGGCGGAGTTTGGAATCATCCAGGGTGCTCTTGGTCTCCCGGATCATATAGATTCGATCCTGGCCGTCCTCATGCTTGATGATCGCCCAGTCCGGATTGTACGGCCCGACGGGAGTTGGTATCTGGAACTTCGCGGGCAGCTTCATGAAGAGTTTGATGTCCGGCATTCCATCCAGAATCTCGGCGAACTGCCGCTCGACGTCCGAGTCGTAGACAACATAGTCGAAGTCAGTCTTCTGTCCATTCTGGACCTTGTACAACTGATCGAGGAATCGTTCCTTCTCTTCCTCGCCATCCTTCTGAAGTTCGCGCAGCTCATAGACGTAGCCAGCGATCTTCTCGTACTGAATCCCCTCAACCACGAGCTTGGCAAGCTCATCCTGGAGCTTCCGCTTCGCTAGTGCGATGAAGTCGTTTGGATTTCCGAGGAACCAATCAAGTTTCTCGCTTTGGATCAGGATGTCGATGATCGTGGCCCTCGTGAGGGAGGTGGCTTCCTGAAGCTCGGTCACGATGTCAGGCAGATCGTAGCTGCCCTTCAAGTCCTTCGATCCCTCTCGAACGACAGAGCCCTTCGCGCCGCCACGTAGAACCTTCACTCCAGCATAGGTGGCGACAATCCGCAGCGGGTCTATCGGCGGTGAAGACTGAATCGCCTTCACTGCATTCTCGATGATCTGCTCTCTCTGCACCGAGACTCGATAAGTGGTCTTGCGGCTGATCGTCTCCCAGAATGCCTCAAATTCAGGTGTTCGATACAGCTCCTTATTGAGCCGACGAACCTGCCGCTTGCTGGCGGGCTTGACGTACTTCTCGATGCTCGCCCGGCTCACCAGGCTGATGATCTCGGCCTCGTACGGAAGAAACTTTTCAGGGAGGCTCAGATCAAACCCGAGCGTATCGGGAAGAAACTTGGAAGTGATCTTGCCTTCCTTGATGAAGCCCTTGGCATCCAGGTGATTCCAGATTTCGACGGATTGGTTGTATCCGAGCAGGTCATCAGTAACCGCGCCATTCGCATCGACAGCGGCGATCTTGGCAAACTCGGTCTTCCGAACTTGCCCAATCTCAACGCCCGCATCCTTGTATTCCTTCTGGAGGCTTTTGGCAAAGGACTGGTAAGACTCGTTCGCCACAACCGTCAGCGTCGCAATGCTTCGCTCTCCTACTCGAACGAAGCCCTGTGGTGTTTTCGTGACCGGCAATCGAAGTCCGCGGCCAATTGTCTGCCGACGCTCAACGTCGGCTCCCATCTCGCGGAGAGTGCAGATTTGGAACACGTTTGGGTTGTCCCAGCCCTCGCGCAAAGCCGAGTGGCTGAAGATGAATCGAACCGGCTCCTCTTCGTCGAGAAGTCGCTCCTTGTCCTGCATGATCAGCTCGTAGGCGTCGTCGTCGGCCTTCGTGGCCCCGGTTGAATCCTGGAATGTCGTCTTGCCCTTGGCTTTGAGTTGCGAGAAGTACGCTCGGCGCACCTCTGAAGGATCGTGCGGAATCAACTCTTGCCAACGTTGGGACTTCGCCCGCTCTTCCACGAATACTTCGTCGAACCACTTCACGAACTCGCCGTTCGCGTCGTCATTGTTCACGCCGTCCCCAAGGTAGCTCGCGACTTTGTCCACGAAGAAGAGACTCAGCACCTTGATGCCTTTATCGCGAAGCATGGAATCCTTTCGGAAATGCTCCTTGACCGTCTCACGGATCATTTCCTTATAGATCGCGCCGGAAGCGCCTCCGATGCTCTCGCCGACATCGAGGATGCCATGCTTCGTGAGCTCGATTTGAGGCGGCTCGATGCTCATCTCCATGACCCGCCAGCCTTCGTAGACTGGGTTGTCGGTGAGTCGAGGATCAGACAGCTCCTGGTTCTGGCGCACGCTCACAACCTTACGTTCGAGCGTGCCGTCAGCTTTTCGGCAAGCTAGTTCGAGACGCGCAACCCACGGATCACGCTTCACCTCAACGAGTTTGATATGCGGGGTCGCATCAGAACCCTCCTGGTGAATATCAGTGACAACGATTTGCTTGACCAGCTCCAGGTCATGAGCGTCCACCGGATCAAGGCGATACGCCACGTTCCGTTGCTTTCGGTGCGTCGCGCTATACCTGAGAGTACAAGTCGGGGCAAGTTCACTGACCGAAGACTGCGAAAGCAGCGACTCCATGTTTTGAGGCTCATCCATGATCACAAACGGCCGGGTGGCCTTTAGGTAGTCAATGGGGCGTAAACCATTCAGCTTGTCTCGGGTCTGATGGATGATTCGATTGTTCTTGTCGCCCCGAATCGAGGCAATGGTCATGATAAGGATCTGGAGGTTCGTTGAAGTCGCAAAGGACTGCACCTCCTCCGCTGAATCACCTCGGTAGATGGTGGCGTCGAATGGAAGATCCGGATAGAGATTACGGAAGTGCTCCCGCATCAACCGGATGCTTGTATTCACTCCCTCGCGGATAGCCACGCTCGGTACGAGAATGATGAACTTACTGAAGTTGTAGTTCCGAGCAAGCTCGAACATCGTGCGGAGGTACACATAGGTCTTTCCTGTTCCCGTTTCCATCTCGATGTCGAAGTCGAGAGCGTTGTCGAAGAGCTTCGGAATGACTTCCAGACCATTGCGGTCTTGAACCCGCTGGAGGTTGGCTAAGATGACCTCGTGGTCTAAGACGAGATTGTTGCCGATTGCCCCGATTTCCTCGGAGTAGTCCATGTCGAGCCGGAGGTTCTGAACGTCATCCGAAGGATTCGCAGTCTTCAGCGTGGTCTTGAGCCTCTCGACGTCCTTCGGCTGCCCATCGAAAAGCTCCACGACGCTCTGAATCGCGTCGAGCTGATACTGTTGCTTCGGATCAAACTGAAAACCGGAAGTGCTCATGTTCTTACGCCGTCCAGAGCTCGATGCCCTTGCTCTTGCACAGCTGGGCGAGGTTCGTTTTGAGTTCGTCGTCACCTTGGAAGGCGTCTTCGAGCATGATGATCCGCGCTGGAGCCTCATCAACAATGGCTCGAACTTGGTCGAGGGTTGGCTTGACTGACTCAGTTAGGTAGGCGATGACGAGGTTGTCTCCTACGATTCGCACGTCGAGGCCAGCTATATTCGATTCGGTGATCTTCTCAGTGAGCGAGTAGCCCTGCTTAAGTAAGATTTCAGCGAGCAAGTCGTCAGGCTTTGTGTCGTCTCTTGCAGTTTCAAGGAGACTAAAGAGGTGCTGCTCGAGAGCCGTGCGGTCGATGCCACTCGAGACGCGCCACTTGGAGAAGTTTGTGTCGACGAGCTTGTAGCACCTGAATCCGACGTCGAGATTGTGTGATTCCAGCCCCATCGACTGCGCAAGCTTCTCGCCCGCAAGTGTGATTCTCGACCTTGCAATCTCGGAAATGGTTTCGAAGCCTAGCTGGAACGCCTCTGAGTCGTCTGGGGTTGGCTCTGGTAGCTGCACCTGGATAAAACGCCGCGTACCCCCATCCTTGGCGTTCAGTGCCATTACCGCGTGAGCGGTGGTTGCTGAGCCAGCGAAGAAGTCAAGAATGATTGCATCATCATCGTTCACAAGCTTGATCAAGAATTCCAAAAGCCCTACAGGCTTAGCAAATGCGAAAGGCACTCCTAGGGCCTTGAGCTCCTTTGTCCCCTGAGAGTTTGGAAAGTCATAAATCACGTCCTCAGGGTGCAACGTCGCATGTTGATCCTCGTCATGATAAACCTTTGGGTATATGTTCCATTTTGATTGATTACCGTTCTCGTCAAGAAGCGGATTTTTGGAGGACGCTTTCGTGAATATAAGCCGATCTTTTTGGGCAAGATAAGTCTCTACTGACCACCGCCACACCTTATCAGAATTTGACTTTGGCTTGACTTTCTCTGCATCAGCCCTCTTTTCTGGAAAAACGGTTCCAGGTGGGATGATCAAGCTGCCGTCCGGTGCCTCTATGTAATAGCGCTGGTTCGGTCTTGCATCCAAAGACGGTTGATACAATGATGCGCCACTTTGCTTGTATTTTCTGCCATCTTTTTCTTCCAGTGGGTAATTATCAGGGTTAGCATCTTTGGCAATTCCAAACTCTTGCAGATAATCCACCCTGCGTGCATATGCGAGAACATAATCTTTCGTTGGTCGAAAGAATGTTCCTTTATCTGAAGTTCGTTTTGCAATTCTAGGAACCACTCCAATTTGATTTACCTCTCCGAACACCTCATCGCAAAGTTTCTTTAAGTTGGCTTGCTCGTCGTCACCGATAGAAATGAGGATGATTCCATCGTCGGCCAGCAGATTTCGAGCGAGTTTCAGTCGCGGATACATCATGTTCAGCCAATTCGAGTGGTAGCGGCCCTCGCTCTCACTGTTGGTCGAGACCTTCTTTCCCTCCTCGTTCACCTGCCGAGTCCACTCCAGATACGTCTCCAGGCCCTCCTTGTAGTTGTCCGGATAGACGAAGTCCTTGCCTGTGTTGTATGGTGGATCGATGTAGATCAACTTGATCTTGTTGTGGTAGTGCTTCTGGAGAATCTTGAGCACTTCGAGGTTGTCGCCCTCAATGAAGACGTTCTTGGTGGTGTCCCAGTCCTTGCTGTTCGCCTTGTCGGGCCGCAGAGTGGCCGTGGTGGGTTCTTGGGCGGCCCGCAATGCTCGCTTCTTACCGGGCCAGAACAACCCGAATCGCTCTGTGTCGCTCCCCACGTCCTCGCCGAGAAGCTCCCGTAACTTGATCACGTCGATCTTCCCATCAGCAACCACCTCCGGCATCAGTTCGGCAAGCTGAGCGGCAAGCTCAGTTTTGAAGTCCGGCGTGGAGCCTGGGGTTTCGTGAATCAATTCGTTATCGTTCATTTTTCTTGTCTTAAACTTGACTTGAGTCTATCAGGTAAGGAGTGCTGGCGAAAGGCGTCAGGCCGTCACCCTCCATCGAATTGAGAACAGGTGCTCGATCTCTTGAGTCCCTTTGAGAGATTGTTCGATCAGCTCCAGGAAACGGTCAGCCTCCTCACGTAGCTTCTTCTTCGTTTCTCGGAACTCTTCATCGGCTTCTTCGGCCCGCTGTTCCCACTTTCGAGCCTCCTTCTTGTACTTGAGCTGTTCCATCGGATCGTCCGTTTGCTTGGCAAGGCGGCGAGCCTCCTTTTCCTTCGCACGATACTCTCGGATCGCTCCCTCGTGTTCTGCTTTGCGATCCTGCTGGTTTCGGTAAAGCAGCTCTTCTTGCTGATCGTAATAGCGCGAGTTTCGGCCCTGAACCTCCTTTTCAAGGTCTAGGTTCCGTGCTTTGAGGTGTGCTTCGAACTTGCTCTCGTCGACGGCAGTGGTAGAAGTTGTTGCAGTGCAAGTCAGCTCCAGCATGTCTGAGACGTACTCTTCATCGAGCCACTCACCAGTGTCTGAAAGTGCTCCTGCGAGCATATAGGACTCACTGATGTCATCGTCCTTCGCTCGCATGGTGAAGGTGACTTGCTTGACGACCATTTCGCCGCTCTTGCCCGCGAGGCTTTTGATCGCAGTGCTCGCCCGTTCACTTGCCTGAAGGCTGAACACAAGCTCTTCAGAGGGGGTCTCGCTGGACTTTGAAGCAGCTACAACGTGCTGAGCGAGTGGACTCGCGTACCGATACTGGTGGGCGTTCTCGAGAGGTTGAGACTTGAAGTAGTAACGCCCAACCGGCGCATCCTTGACGGGCGCATCGTGAAGAACGAAGTGTCTCCCGTCACCCTCAAACGTGGCTCGCCCCTGGAGTTCATGCTTGGTGACGGCGAGCAGGAGCCGCTCGAACTTGTTGAGAACCTCACCACTCTGGGCATCATAGGCTTTGAGGCGATCTTGAACGTGTGGATCGAGATTATCGAAGACCTTTGCCTTGGCGTTCGCCATCTCGCTTGAGATCTCGGTGGCGTACTGTTGTTCGAGTTCTTTGAAGGCCTGATCGATCTCGTCGGAGGTCTTGCATCGACTGAGAATGTTGCTGATGGCCTTCTCGAAGTCAAGCCCGTCCTCAATTGCTCCTAGCACCTCATCCGAAGCCCCGAACACGCTCTCAAAGAGGTGGAACTTCTCGCTCAATAATTGGAGGATGCGTTGCTCGGCGAGATTGCCTTGGTTGCTGAAATTGACGACCACGACATTGTGTTGCTGGCCGAAGCGATGAGCACGACCGATCCTCTGCTCGACCCGCTGGGGGTTCCAGGGCAGGTCATAGTTGACCACCATGCTGCAGAACTGGAGATTGATTCCCTCTGCGGCGGCTTCGGTGGCGATCATGATCGTGCCTTCATCGCGGAAGTAGTCAACGAGGGCTTTCCGACGGTCGGCAGCGAGAATCCCGGTGATCAGATCACTGTCCTTGTTCTCTTCAAGCCACGCCCGATAGATTGCCGTGGCTTCGGGGCCGTCGTTCGAACCGTTGAAGAGAAGGATGCCCTCGCCCCTTCCTGTTTTCTTGAGGTGTCGAGCGATGTACTCCTGAGTGACCGTGCTCTCAGTGAAGATGATCGCCTTCTGCGGCGCACCGATCTCAGCCAATCGAGCAAAGCCTTGATCTAGGGCGTCGTTGAGTCTGAGCGCCTTTTGGTTGACGGTAATGGAGCGTGCAAGGGCGGCGTACTCACGAAGTTCCTCGACTTCAGCCTTGATGCTGTCGTGCAGTGTCTTGTCGCTGAAGTTGAGGTTTGGCTGGATCGTCTCGACTTCATCGATCTCTTCGAGCTCCTCGCTGGTCAGATCTTCGTCAACCACGAGTCCGCCGCGATTATCTCGACGCTGGCCGCTCGTCAGTTCCTCGTTCAATCGGAAGGCGATTCTCTCTAACGTGCTCGCGACTGCGAACGTTGAGGACCCGAGTCTCTTGCGAATGATGAGGTCGCTCAGGTGGCGCTGGGTCGGCGCGAATGCATGGACTTCTTCGCGTTGGAGGTACGCGTTCACGAGATCGTAGAGCCTGATCTCATCATCGCTCGGCATGAACTCGACCGTGAGTGGGAGTCGCTTCGTGAAGCGGATGTACTTGTCCGCGTCACGCCGGAGGGTTCGCTTCGAGATTTCAGCAACCCGATCCGTAAGGTCGTCGCCACCGAGTTCACGATTCTTGATGTAGCGCTCACGAAAGGCATCGAGCGAGTAGAAGTAGTCGGGGGCAAAAACACTGACGAGGCCGTAGAGCTCCTCCAGTCGGTTTTGAAGCGGCGTTGCGGTGAGCAGAATAGTCTTGCTGGCGTTACCGACAATTTGGGAAACGGCGTTGGCGGCGCGATTCTTCCCATTCCAGTGGTTGCGGAGGCGGTGGGCTTCATCGCAGATCACGAGGTCCCACGCTCGAAGCAGGCTCGCCTCGTGCCGGGTTGCGAACTCATAGGAGCAGATGAGAACCTCTGTGCTTGACTTGGCGAGGACGCTATCCTTGTTCTTTGAGTCAACCAAGGTTGAGGGAATCAGAAACTTCTCCTGAAGCTCTTGCCTCCACTGCTGTCGAAGGCTCGATGGGGCGATGATCAGGATGCTTCGCTTGCGTTCAGCCCAGTACTGCGTGAGGACGATTCCTGCCTCGATGGTCTTGCCGAGTCCAACCTCATCGGCAAGGATCACTCCGGGGAGATAGGGAGTCTGAAGTGCGAAGAGAGCGGCGTCGATCTGGTGCGGCTTGGGTTCAACCTGAGCATCAAAGAGAAGGCCCGCAAGCTTGCCGACATGATCGTTGGCATAGCTTCGCTGGAGCTCGTACGCGAAGTACTTGGCCTGAGGGTTGGTTAGCTGGCTCATACGCGGTCAGATCAAATTCACTAATCAAGATTCAGGTTAGCGCAGCAAGGGACTCGATGCAATTGAGCTCTACAGCACCGTGCGCCCACTTGTTTATCTGCGCCCCTCTTCACTCCAAACTATGACGGCTGACCTCATTTACATGGTGCGTTTGCGTGGACGAGCCAGTCTTTGCCTCATGAGGGGTGGCTTGAGACCTTGGGCGCATGGCTACTCGCCTCGCACCTGAACCACCTCGTCGTTCTGCTCCCTTTGACTCTGAACCCGGCTTCTATCCTGACGCTGGACTCTGGCTGTACGGCAATGCTCGTCTGCTCGGGACATCTTTGGCTTCAATCTCCAGAGCGTTCGGCCAACCTCACCACACTCCGAATGACATGGAGCTGATTGAGCAGGAGGCCGAACGAGCAGTTTTGGAGGGAAGAATCATCGTCGCCGGTATTCACAGTCCTGCCCACCAGCGAGCGGCCATCGTGCCGCTCCGCTGGGGAGCTCCTCGTATCCTCGTGTTCTCGGGAGGATTTCATCACCACCTCGGGCCTGATCTGAAGGAAGAGCCATTCAGGGCGGCTCGGTTGTGGCGATACCAGTTCGACGCGAAGACCGATCTGGTGATCTCCCGCCGTGCGCCGGACAAGCTGCCCACCTTCGCCCAGTTCAACCCAACGGTTGATCGTCTCATCGAGCGGATCACGGCTCGACTCGTTCCAGGCATCCTCTTTGAACCGAGGTAGCCACCGTCTTGCAGTCCGAACTTCGGGCTGCTTTTTCATTGGACAAGAAAAATCCTCACGGGTGAATCCGTGAGGCTGGGATTGGGCTCAAGTCGCATACTCGACGCCCCGGATGAGGTCAGCGGCTCGCTGAGCCTGAGCTGCGGCAATGACAACGGCTTTCGGGTCTGCTTTGAGGACGCTGAGCCATCCGTCAATGTAAGAGGCCGCGTCACCTAGTAGGCGATCATCGAGCGAGACGGTCGCAGCGCAGAACGCTGAAGCGAGTTCGGCAACCAACTCCTCCTTGCTGTACTCGCCTGATCCGAAGCGAATCTGTCCCATTACCCCTGACCGGTTGAGCCTGGACTCGTGCCCGGTAGCGTGGCCGAGCTCGTGAAAGAGGGTGGCGTAGTAGGCGTCGGGTGTTCTGAACCGCTTGAGCTCAGGAATCTGGACGTGATCTTCGCTGGGGCGATACCACGCAGTGTCACCACCTTCCCGGATCGTTGGTGGGCTAGGCATATGCTGAACCAAAAGTTCGGCTCGCTCGATTCGCTCGTGCTCCTTGTACTCCTCTGAGATATGAAGTTCAGCGAGTGACAGACCAACGCACTGCTCGGCATTGAACACCTTGAAGTAGCGAAGGAGCGGAACCTCTTTGGTCACGCCTGGCTCTTGCTCGTCGTCAGGCACGTTTGGCTTCCAACGCTTCCAGAAGACCACGGTCGTTGCCTTCTCTCCCGGCTTCACCGCTCCACCGAGTTCGTTAGCTTGCTTCAGCGTGAGCCAGCGGTGGTCGGTGTACGGGTGGATCGAGAGCAGAAACGTGTTCACCCCTCGGTACGGCCGGTTCGTGGTCGCGTTCGTCGGGACGGATTGGAGCTGATGCCACGGCTTCTTCCAGGGCACAACACCTCGCTCAAGGGCTTCGATGATCGTCTTGGTGACGTTCTCGTAGATGGCGGTGCTCACGAGAGCACCTCATGTAGTTTCAAGTTCATGATGATCCTCGGCGATCAACTCGCCTGGATCACGATCTCAACTTCCTCAGGTTCCCTCATGAACGAAGGGCTCGACGCAAGCGTTGCATGGATGTTGTGGGATTTTTGAATGTGGCCCAACTCAGCGAAACTCGATGCATGGCCAACTGCTACGTCTGCGGGAGACCGCTCAACGAATCCCGGTATCGGTTGCGTCGCCGCGTCAAGACCGGTGAGTGGGTTCGCCGTGACTACCGGTCCGGGAAGCCCTCGTCGGTTCAGAATCGGTACGGTTCACGGATCGTCTGCCAGGGCTGTGCGAAATGGATTGACGCGCGGGATCTGCGAAGTGCACGGTGGCAGTGGATTCAGTTGGCCATCGCACTGTCTTTGCTAGCTGGCTTCTTGTTTGTGAAATAGGTGGAAGAGAATCGAGCTTGAAGCTCATTCAACCAACTGGTGAGAGAGTTCCAAAACTCATCACTTGGGTCCACCACAGTAGACTTTTCACCCTTTAACCGGTCATTTGCTTCTTCTAGGAGCGGAATACTCGGGGTTCCAAAACCAGCATCAGGATCGAACAAGACCCCTTTCGGGAACATAAACCGCAAGAGGTCTCTTTTTTGTTTCAGAGACATTGAGGGCCAAGACTTTCCAAGTGACAGGAGAAAGGTTTGGGCGAACTCGACAACCGTCTTCGAAGCGGTTGGCTTAGGCTCATCAGCTTCGAGCTTGCTTCTGACCTCAAGGATTTCGTTCCCGATCCGGTCTAGCTCTGCTTTGGCTACATCATCGGGAATCACGCCGTTTGCGTTCTTGACGACAATGGCACTGCGGAGTGCTTGGAGCTCGGCAATCTTCTTCGTTTGTTCAGCCCTGCGCTCGCTGAAGTCACTTCTTGAGGCTTCTTCGAGCCGGGTCAGCTCGGCCACGAGAGCTGGCCAGTCCACCTCGTTGTGCTCCCACTTTTCTAGGAACACTGTAAACGCTTCTTCGATCTTCGCCATGCTGTAGTTCTTGCCGCCACACCGAGGACAACGGAAGTAGCCGAAACGTGCTCCAGTCTTCCCCCGCGACCAGCTTGCGGTGAACTTCACCCCGCACGGGCACAACGCGGTTCCTCGGAGCGGAAAGTCGGGATGCTCGGCTTGGTACTGTTGCGGACTTCTCGACGGTCGGAGGGCGGCTTTCGCCTTGTACGCGGTGAGTTCATCCACGAGCGGGACAAAGGGCGGCTTTCCCTCATAGACCCCACCGAATGATTCGATGCGACCGAGGTACACCGGGTTTTCGATGAGTCGGTACAAGTAGCCTCGGTTTATCGGGAGGCCCATCTCAGCGAGTCGTCGTCGTATCGTTGGGAGACTCTGGTGTCCTTTGGAGAGCTGCTCAAAGATGTATTGCACTTTGGGAGCTGTCACCGGATCTGGCTCAATCGTCCCCTGTCCGTTGATCCGCACGTTTCGGTAACCAAGCGGAGCCTTCCACACCCAGCGTCCGTCTCGCGCCGCATCCTCCATCCCTCCTCGACTCCGCTCTGAACGCATCTCGTTGTCGAACTGCGCGACTGAAGCAAAGATCGTCTCGGTAAATCTTCCGGCTGGTGTGTCCTCGATGCGCTCCGATATCGACTCAATCCGCACGCCGTACTTGTGGAGTCGCAACTTGATGTTCGAGTAGTCCATGACATTCCGGGCAAGCCTGTCGATCTTCGGAATGATCACCACCTTCACGTCAGATTTCTTCATTGAGCAGTGCTTCAGCATTTGGAGCAGAACGGGCCGGCGGTCAGTCTTGGCGCTCTGTCCTTCTTCCCGGAAGATGTGGACCAACTTGAAGCCGTGGCTCTGGGCATATGCCTTCACTTGCTTCTCTTGGCTCTCAAGCGAATTCCCCTCTTCGACTTGCTTCTGGGATGAGACGCGGATGTAGGCTACTGCTGTTTCCATTCCTTGTAGGCGTTATAGATAAGCTGGGCAATGGCTCGAGTTTCCTCGCGTTTAATTTCGCGAATTTCCTCCTCGTTGGCAAGCTCCTGACGAACTTTGAACGAGCTTCTTTCCATGTCACCTCGGAAGGTGAAGATCTGGAGCGGCGTGCTTGGGATGGGTGGCTTGGGCATGTGCTCAAGCCTAAATTGGCTCGCTAAGACCGAAAAATGGTTCCAGAGCGCTGCACGCCGTGCATCGACGCACAAGGACTTGTCGGCTTTTGTTCGGTTTGGTGCAATGGCTGCATGACACATCCACCCCCTACCCAGGCCTTCGGGCCGGTCATTAATCGGGTCGCCGATCTGATGATTCACACAACCCGCTACGCCTTCCACGGCGTCTCTCGCCTGGCCGCGGATGCCAAGGTGAGTCCCTCGTCGGTCTCCCGGCTGATCAATGGAAAAATGAATCCGAGCTTCGCCATGGTCGCGCGGATCACCACCGCTCTTGAGCAAACCCTCGGCTACCGCATTGATCCCAGAGACCTCGTGGCTGAGCTCGGAAGATTTTTGACACCGCATACCTGCGATCTAGCCGGTTGCCGGGGGTGCCTCCCGGAGAATGCAACCGATGAGTTCGGAGACCTCAAGCCTGCCTTCGACGGAGTGAAACCAGGTCGCTGGGTGACCTCACGCCACCCGAAGGGATACATCGAATCAAAGAAAGGAGGATCGAAATGACCAACCAAGCCATGCTCTACACGCTGCAGAACAGTTCTCTGCACACCCTCCTGCTGCTGACCGCAAAGGTTCTTTCTCGCACCGGATTCGGTGAAGTACAAATTCTAGATCGCAGGGAAACGCGTCAAAAGTCTCGCTTCGGTGGCCATGAGCTGATGTGCGAGAGCTCGTTCGGATCGCTTCCCCTGAAGGTGATTGTCAAGGTGATCAATGACGGCATCCGAGTCCGCATGCTCGATGAGCTGGCCGGGGCGGTAATCCGAACCAAAGCTGATCTCGGGATCATCGTCTCTCCTCGCCACGTTACCGCGACGGCTCGGAAGCTGCAACCCCACTACCAAGCGGCCCGCGTGAACATCATCGACGGGGCCGAGCTCGTGGATCAGCTCCAGCGGCTCGGGATCGCTATTCGGCCAAGTGGAGAGCCGGACTACAGCTTCTTCGGAGCGATGGAGGAAGTTGGTCGCCGGGTCAACGCCTTCATGCGATTGGAGGTTGTATGAGCCTGGATCGCAAGACTCGCCTCGCCGTCGAACTCTACAAGCTCGGGGTCTCAAAAGATGGTGTCGTAGAGCTCCTCTCGCAGTACAGCGAAGACGAAATCGAGCAGCAGCTGATCTACCTGCCCTACCGCAAAGCAAAGCGCCAAGAGGCGTTCATCGTGAACGCAATCCGCAAGAGCTACTCACCTCCTAAGGAATACTTCCATGCCCAGACTAAAGCTGACCTTGCCGCCGCCTTCGACGCCGTGGACCAAGGTTCCCAACGTACTCTTCGACAAAGTGATCCCACACCTCAAGGACACGGAGCTCCGGATTCTCCTGATCCTGATCAGGCAAACCTCGGGCTGGCATCGGGACAACCAGACGATTATGCTGACCTACCGAACTTTGATGGCTCGATCCGGTAGGGGGCATGATGCCGTCTCCAGAGCTCTGAGGACGCTGCGAGACCTCGGACTTATCCACAAGCGACGATCATCCGCGCAACTGACAGCGGCAAACTCGGAACTGCGACTGGATGGAAATCGGACAGCAACAATAGACAGAAAGAATTGAAAAGACAGCGGCCCTCGCACGACTTGTCCACACGATGCGACGAACATCCACAAACCTGACAACAGGGCTGGGTTGGGTGGGAACACATTTACAATGATTTCCAAGAAGAAACTAGCCTCCGGCTACTACGAAGGTCAAAGGATGAGAATGGATCAGCACACCGAAGGTGTGCGTCTCACGGCACGGTCGTGCCCGCCCCGCCGGGCCCGAGTGTTTGAAGTTTGTCTCTGAGTTTGAGCGATGAGTGAGGGAGTGAACGGCTGAGTGAGGGAGTGAGCGAAGAACGAGAACGAAGAGAACAAGCTGAGAACAGGAGGGTTGAGATTTCCATTGAACCTGAGCCAGGTTCAAGTACCCCGGCCTGGATTGGTCGGGGTTTTGGTTGGGGTGTTGGTTCGGGTTCTGGTTGGGATCGGATTCGCCACGGCTCCCTCCGGTAACATTTCGCCATGGCCGAGATCACCGTAGTGCAACCAAAGGCGCTCCCATCTGCCTGGGAAACAGATCTGTTCCGGAAGAAGGAGCGTCTGCAGTGGTATCGGCCTGATCCTGAAAGGCCCCTACGGTTGAGCCGAGTCACCATCAACTTTCCCATGATGGTTCGAAAAGAGCATGAATCTGAGCTTGAAGGTCGCCAAGCTGCTCTCGATGCTTGGTACGACTACTGCGATCTTGCTCATATTGCCGAGTTGCACGGCCAAGTCGTCCAGTATGTGCGAACCATTACAGCATCTGGGCCGGACGCGAGAAAAAACACGTCTGGTGATGAGATTATCGATACAGGAACGCAGACACATGCCTTTTCTATCACGTGGAGGAAGTTGTTCGAAGGAGTTTTCAGTGGATTAGAGATGCAGAGCCTGCAGGGTTATCTTGTAAATCCGAAAGGATCAGACGCACAGAATCTTAAGCTTGCACTGTGCCACCCGCAGTACATGACGCATGGAACGCCTGTTGCCGTACAGACGCTTCTCGACTCAATCCGGTCTGCACGTCAACCTGACGGATCAGTGAGGGACCTCTTCGATTCTCCAATCATCGCCACACTATGGGTTAACCCCACTCGAAAGCACAGTGATCAGCCTCGTGATGGGTCATCACGGTCGTATGGAGGTGACGAGTTCGTTGGAAACCTTGTCATTCGACCGATAGTGAAGGGTCACACCCCACTGATCTTGAGTCGGGCTGCTTTGTACGTATCGCATCAGGTTGTCGACGGGGTAAAGGAAGTGTTCATCCGAGAGTTCGACAGTCGAAGACGGGGCTAGGGAGTCACGCTCCCGGCTCATTCAGAGTTTGCAGGACGTTCTGTGGCTCTTCCTTAAGTTCACTCAGGAAACTAATCTGGATTTCAAAGCATGACGCTCGGGGCAACTGAAGGAATCCCGATTTACCAGACCGATCCACGGTGTAACAGAAAGCAGCCATGCGGTCCGGATCGCTCAGCTGAAACGCAACGAAGGGAATCATTGTTGACGCCCTCTTACTGTGAATCACCCGCAGGATGTTCCCTTCCACAAGGCGATCAAAGTTCGTCTCCAGCGTTCGCCTGTTTGGTGAATTGGCGTTTGCGAATCGACTCCTCATTACTCTGAGAAGGACGTCTGCCTCCTTCTCAGCACTCTCAGTTGATGGAAGGCAAATGGTCACCTTCAGGGGCTCCAAGTCTGTTTGGCGCTTTCCCAACCCGAGGCGGTCAAAGCAGTGATTCAACACCTTGTCTGCGCGAAGTTCAAACTCGTCGTGGGAAGCTGGCCGGGCAATGAGAATCTCCGTGGAGTCCTCCAGAAATTGCGTGACAGCGTGGGCCTGCGAACCACCGAGCTTTGCTTCCCGCTCCGCAGCGTGCTGCTCTGAAAGCGCCGCGTTTACTCGGGTAATCCAACTCTCTGCCTCCACAACTCGGTCAGGTCCAAGGCGATTACGTATACATACAGCAATGAGTTCGCGCAACGAGGTCGGGCAGGGCTTTACGCCTCCGAGCACCATGTTCAAGAAGTTCCCGGCTTGTTTGGGTCTGTTGAAGTAGCGATTTGAGTTTCGGCCAGGGTCATTCAGCAAAACGGCGACCGTCGTCTCATGTGGATGAGGCGCGATCTGGGCGATCTGTCGCCCCAAGTCCAGAGCGTTCTTGAACAAGGGCGACCCGTCGCTTGTGGGGATTCGGGTTAAGAGTTCCCTTGCTGAGGTTGCCACGAAAGGCAATGATACCCCTTTCACTTCAAATTTCCTTACCCGTCGAATTTTTCATTTTCTTACCTTTTTCGGTGCAACATCTGTCACTCTTTACCCGTCATAATGAAAGCACCCCCTCGGTCGAGACCGAGAAGGGTGCGGGACTCACAACGACGGTTGGCCCCGTCGAGGGAGAAATGCCAGATGAACGTTGAACTTAAATCCGGCGGGATCACGCTACCATACCAGCAGACGCTTGTCAACTACTGCGGTCGCATCGCATGCCTTGCCGCCACGACTCTCTACACGCCCGCGTCTCAGTTCGCCCGTGCGTTGGGGCTAAGAGGGCACAAGCCGTTCAATCTCTTCGAGCTTTCGCCGTGCTTGAATTGTGCCCGCACGTTTCGCCTGCACGTGGCGTCGGCCAAGGCTTCTCACGGTCCATTTGGCGCTTGCCTGCACCTCTATGAAGCGCATGAATACCGACAGATGCGCCTGTTCACGGACGAAGAAGGCTTGGCAGGGTTCGCGCTCCATGGGAGAGAGATCGTCTCGGTCTTCAGTCACGCCATTCGGAAGCAAACGAGAGCTCTGCCAACACTGATTGCGCTAGCTGTGCAGCTTGGTGGTGTTCACCTGACCTGCTTTGACACAAACCTCACGGCGATGTACCGTCGCTCTGGCTTTGAGGAAACGCGTCGAGAGAGCTGGAACGATGAACTCGCACCCAGCGATTGGAACTACGCCGCTCTTTCGCACTTCTCCAATGGAAGGCCCGATGTTGTCAGCATGGTCGGCGGACCGGGAACCACCTGCTTCGAGGTGGTGAACTGATGGTCGTTCGACAGTCAAAACCCGAACCTTTCTGGATCGGCGCACGGAAAGACTGGAAGGTTCGCCAGAGCCTGAAGGTTAGTGCACTCGTCGCAGTCACCGCAAGAGAGATGGCGACCCACATGATCTTGCTGGGAAGTACAGGATCTGGAAAGAGCACGGCCATGGTCCACTTCATCGCCCAGGCCATAGGGCAGGAAATCTCCTTCATCATCATTGACCTTCGCGGAGACCTGGCCAGCGCAGCATTCCAACTGGTCTGCCTAAGAATCCCGGCATCGAAGATTGCTCTCCTTGACCTGAGGGAAAAGGTGCCACTCACTGGCTTCAATCCACTTGCCGGATCGGGCGAGATTTACTTCCGCGTACTGAACCTTCTAGACGCCATCGCGGAAGAGCATGATCTTGGAGTTCAGACCGTTGAATACATGCGGTTTGCGTTCCTGCTCCTAGCGGAGACAAAGCAACCGATCACCAAACTCGAACACATCTTCTTCGATTCCAGCTACCGATCAGACTTGCTCGCTCGATCAACGGATGAACCGATGCGAGAGTTCTGGTCACGGTATGACCAGCTCACGAAGGAGAAGCAACAGGCCATTGCCAGCCCGGTTCTGAACAAGGTGAGCCTGCTGTTCGCCACTGATGGGCTCCGCAAGCTATTCTCCCATCCTCAACCCCTTGATCTCGGAGAGCACCTCAACACGCCTGGAACTGCACTGATCGTGTCGTTGGCCGCTGATGAACTGAGTGGAGCGGGAAGGATGGTCGGAAACATTGTGCTCAACGCAATCCGACGCGAAATCTTTGCGCGAGTCACGATCCCCGAGAATCAGCGAGTTCCCGTTCAACTGTTCGTCGATGAGTTTGAACACTTTGATTCAAGGGTTTTTGAGGAGTTTCTTGCCGAAGCAAGGAAATATCGTCTTTCGCTCATCCTCGCCCACCAAACACTGGCACAAGTTTCTCCAAGGTTCCGCTCGCTCGTGCTCAATGGCGTCGGCGTGAAGATGTTCTTCCGCACGGGTCGTGAGGATGGTGCCCTTCTCAGCAAGGATTTGACGGGCGATTCCAAAGCGATTGACTTCAACAATGTGCCGGTCGGCGAGGCTTACCTCTGGAAGGTCGAGAAGGGATATGAGCACATCCTGGTCAACGCGCCCCTTCTCAAGCCCTCACTAGTTCGAACGCTCGCTTCGTTTCTCGTGAAAGATCGGATGCGGCGTGAAGCTCGCGTGGTCTTCGATGCTGGCCCCGGAGGAGATGGGCCAAGAGCGACTCCATCTCCTCACAGTCCGAAGGATCCGAGGCCATCTGCACCAACGAGTTTGGAGGAGTGGCTATGAGGTTCACCGAGCGAGACGTTAGGTTGATCCGTGATATCGCCCTCAGCCACGTTGTTAGTCGAGACCAAGTGATTCGACTGGGATACTTCGATTCAGTCACTCGATGCAATACGCGTCTGCGTGAGCTTACTGCGGTGAGCGCGGTGCGTCAGATCAGTACTCCGTTCAATGCTCAGTCCCTGTACATTGCTGGCTCCCTAGCTGGAGAGCTCTGTGGGGAGCGCATCGAACGGTTATTGGCAGACCGGATCGGGTCGCCCAGATTCGTGCGCCACGCCCTCTCTTCCACTAACGTTCGGATCGCTCTCCAGAAGCGCGGCGGGACCGGATGGCGATTCGAACAGCAGCTATGGCGAACCGTTAGCAAGCACGAGGTTCGACCAGATGGCCTGATCGTCCTCAAGGGTAACCCAACGTTCATCGAGGTTGATCTCGGCCACGTTTCCGGCCCCAAGTTCACAGAAAAGCTGAAGGGCTACTCGCTCCTAGCTAGCGGCACTACCTGCGCTGACCTCTACGGCTTTGCCACCGGTCGGCTTCTCATTGTCACGACTTCTCCCCGAAGAGTCCGTCACCTGCGGGCTCTCACTTCAGACCACACGCGGCTGGAATGCCTCGTCACGACCTTTGACGAGCTCGGAGCCCCACCTGTTGGGTGCTGGAGCTAAAGGAGACAAACCATGAACAATGAACTCAAATCATTACCTGATGGCCTTTTAGACGAGATTAGGCAGATCACGGACCAACTGGTCCCGACCGAGCTTGCTGGGAAGCAGGAGCTTTCCCGGAAGTTACCCGTCAAGGGAGTTTCAGGAGCGATGGCAGACATCGCTCAAACTTCGCCAGAGCTCTTTGCCGCAATCCTACTTGCCTCCCTAGGGATTGAAGGCGTCACAGTCGTTGAAACTCACACAACGACCGAACATCGAGTCGTTGAACTCAGGAACATACATGGAAAGCGCACGGAAGTGCAACCGATGAAGTCGATCAGGGAGACGAGCCGGGAGGTCCGTTTGAACCGACCTGGAAGGGAGCGCCAAACATGAGTAACCCATCCAGCCGGCCACCAGTACAAAGGCTCGCTTACACCGTTCAGGAAGCGGCAGCCCTTCTCTCGCTCTCTCGATCCCTCGTCTACGAGCTCATCAATGCTGGAAAGATCGATACAATCAAGATTGGTCGCGCCCGTAGGATCACTAGCAATCAGTTGGAGAAGTATCTCCAAGAATGCGAGCACCTAGCTCCTGGTCACCACTAGATGAGGCCGAGAAAAATGGGCATGGAGGCAATGCTCCATGCCCTTAAAATATGTGAGGAACCTAGCAGCTTTGTTTAGGCTCCTCAGATGGCGTTCGTCGAGTGTCCTGATTCTGCTCAACGACATTTTGTGGACTCGTTGACGCAAGCACTGCCTGCTCCCGCCTCTCTCTGATTTCATCGACAGCTCTATCAAGTCTGTCCCAGTAGCTCTTGCTTTCCGCTGTTCCGTAGTTTCTCTCGAATCTCATGGTCTGTTCCCTGTGTTGCCCTTTGGAAACACCTCACTGTACTTTTCTAGCACAGGTGCTTCCAGTTGTAAAACTGCTTTTGTGTCAAATGGAAATCTAAACTGGTGTGGAGTAGATGAGTCTTTCGTTAATGCTCGCTCACCATCTTTCCGCTCATGCCTTATACCTGTCTGGGTCCACATTGCAAATAGAGAATCATATCTCCTTGGTGCAATTCCTATTAATGGAACAATGTCAACCTTATTCTCCAGTCCACGAAGGATGTTATCGTCGATGTCCTTCTGGGGAGGAATGTCCAAGTACTCACTTTTCAGTGCGTCTCCATGAAGTTTCAACGCATGGCTCTTTGGATAAGGCTGGACGTATACAACCCGATCAATACCTGCTGCAATAATGTGCCTCGCACACGTGTGGCAAGGAAACGTAGTTGTGTATAAAGTCGATTCAGCAACCGAAAACCCTTTTGAGGCAGCGGAAATGATTGCATCCATCTCAGCATGAACTGATCTGCCAAACTCAATAATATCCTTCACTGGTGAAGCGGCAAGTGCAGATTGTATTTGAGCGGAACACACCACTTCAACGTCGATTTTAGCCTCGATTATTTCGTGAATGCCCTTAAGTGTTTCTACCACTCGCTTTGCAGCCTCATCAACCAATCCTTGTCGAAACCTTTGGCCAGGATCGTACTTCAACGCATAGTCAGAAACATCGTGAGATTGACCAACCTGGTACAGTCCACCTCCCGGCATGGGAGCATCATTTCTACCAACAGCAATCATCCGACCTTTTTTATCGAACAACGCTGCACCAACCTGACGAGATAAATCTCCCGATCGGAATGAAGCATTGTAGGCTACCTGCATACCGAATTCATCGTGTCGCGGAACCTCATTGAAGTGAGAGGTGCATAGCCTCAAAATTCTCTCAAGGTCATTCTTCCAAGTTAGGCTGCCATTTTCTTGTTGGGTCTTCGAAATAAAGGCATCACAAAGCTCAAAAAGGTCTCTGGTGTTCTGGCCTGAGTCGTCACTTTCAAATGCATCATGAGTGATCAAATCTTGAGCGTTATCTTCACTCTTACACTTCGCTTTCAGACGCTCTTTACGATCCTGAAAAGACTCATGAACACCAATCAGAAAAAAGGAGTCGCCGTAAACCTCTCTGAGTAAGCGAGCTTCATCAGGGTGTTTTAAAGATCGAATTTGCGTCACTCGGAGTTTATCTGCGTTTGCTTTCCTGTTTTCAGATATTTCAAAAACGCAGTGATGTGAGAGTACGGAATCCAGTTCCGTGCTCGACCTTAACAAGTTACCGGCTTGTTGGCGTGCTCTTGTCTTTGCGTGATAATCTATGGAATCAAAGTCCCGGAGAACGTCTTCAGACGGGGTTAGATTCTTGATCGCTTCGACAACTTTGATAGTGTGGTGGAAGGCATCTCCGCCAAAAAAGGACCTAACACGCTTCATTGGAGAATCCGCTTCTCCCTCACAATCCAACTCCACGCCAATCGGAGCGACCCACCCAATAATGAAGTCCCTTCCTTGCTCACCTGAAGATTTTGACGCGGAAGCCATACTTAGTAGACAGACGTCTGCTTCGCCTGAAAAGTTTCGGTTTTCCATGCTACCGCAAAAGAATCCTTTACCGCATGAGACGGAGGAGGGCAATAACTTGACGCGCATCTTCGAGGAAAATAAACTGCGGATAAACTGCAGAAACGAAAAACGCCCTCCGATCTGGAGGGCGTTTTCTTCATTCTTGAACCCAAATCTTGGTGGACCGTGTAGGGCTCGAACCTACGACCCGCTGATTAAGAGTTCTCTGGAACGGTGTCCGCGCTCCTCCGTATTTGTGTGTTTGGAACCTGAATATCAATGTATAATGTTCGTGAGGGTTCGTCAATGTGTGGTGTCAAACGCCCTCTCTGGTGTCAAAAGTGGTGTCAACTTTTGAAGCCGACGACGGACAAGCAGAAGCATGGCAAGACAGCGCAGAAACGCCGGTTACACCGTCTCAAAGCGGTCCGATGGACGATGGATGGCCAGGGTGTTCCTGGGCTACGAGAACGGCAAGCAGAAGCGACACACGATCTATGGCAAGACCGAGATTGAGGTGAATCGTGCCGCTCAAGACTTCCGCGTCAAGAACGAAGAAGGCGCGTTCGCGCCAACTTCGAAAGACTGCAAGGTAAGCGAGTACCTCGACAAGTGGCTCGAAGTCTACGTCACTTGCCCACCGCTTGCGCCCAAGACGGTGAAGTCGTACAAGGAGCAAACCAAGAATCACCTGATCCCATCCTTAGGGGCGATCCCGCTGAGGAAGCTCGCGCCCCAACAGGTTCAGAACATGATGAAGGAGAAGATCGCGTCCGGGCTCTCACCTACATCCGTCAACGGCCTGCATCGTGTCCTTCGAGCGGCCCTTTCGCAAGCGGTCAAGGATCGAATGATCGCCGAGAATGTGGCAAAGCTGGTGAAACCGCCTAAGGTCGCGAGTCGAGCGGAGAAGCACTTTACTCAACCCGACTTACAAAAGCTCTTCGCCGCATGCCGTGGCCATCATCTCGAATACCTGTTCCGCTTGGCACCATATGTCGGCCTTCGCTTAGGTGAGATCACAGGTTTACGGTGGGTTGATGTGGACTTCGAAGATCAGACCATCCGCGTGAGGAATCAACTCCAATGGGTTGATGGCAAGCCAACTCTCCGCGAACCCAAGAGCGCAAACAGCAAGCGCATTCTGCCCATCGGAGATTTGGTGGACATGCTCCAACTCCAAAAGTCGATGATTCTCGTGAACGGTTGGGAGAACAAAATGAATCTTGTCTTCGTCAGCTCGACGGGTAATCCGCTTGATCCGAAGCTCGTGAACAAGTACCTCAAGATTCTCTGCGGGCAAGCCAAGATCAGCGAACTCAGCTTCCACAGCTTCCGACACACGGCGGCCACTTTGCTTCTTGCCGCTGGAGAAGAAGCCACCGAAGTAATGAATATGCTCGGGCACAGCCAGATTTCGCTCA
This sequence comes from Chthonomonas sp., assembly GCA_016788115.1. Taxonomy (NCBI): domain Bacteria; kingdom Bacillati; phylum Armatimonadota; class Chthonomonadia; order Chthonomonadales; family Chthonomonadaceae; genus Chthonomonas; species Chthonomonas sp. The sequence continues at coordinate 30,805 of JAEURR010000006.1, forward strand.
CTGTCAATACCTACGGAGGGGTAACGAGGGAGGCTCAAAGGCGAGCGGCACAGAAGTTGAGGAAGGCCATTGACGAAGGCATTAAGTGATTCGAAGCGAATCCGCCAGACCGCCTGAAAAAATTGCAAAAATTGGCCCATTCGAACCTACGGGCAATTGCTTGAGCGTCCGGAATGCGACCAATTTTCAACCGATTGAGATCGATTTCAACGCTAACATTAGTGCATTGGCACCGATCTAAACAAAACGCCCGGTGCCTACAATTCCCTAACCGGACGCCCAACCACTTCCCGATCCACTTGCCACCTGATCGCCGAAGCTAATTCGGAACCTCCAGACCGCCTGAAAAAATGCGAAAAGTCCCTCCCTTGACACCGAAACCGGCTCCTATAGATGAGCAAATCTGTATCCAAGAGAGTGCGAAAGTAGCAAATCCGGTCCCACGCGCTAAGTAACACTTCATTTCTCGTGCGATCAAAGGCTCAGTTCACCTCAGCCCAGTCTCTAGTGCTTGGACAGCTCGACTCAGTCCGTCTCTGCCGTAGCGATCCTCATATTGCCTGAGAAGGCTATGCACGCCAGAGTTCTTTATTCTGTCCGCAGATCGCTGCAATTTTTCCATAGCTCGGCGAAACGCCTCATCTTCGGGATAGTTGCCCCGTAACGTTAAGCAGCTCTTGCAGAAGATCGGATTTGGGCCTCTCGCCCCAACTTGGACGTCGGCATTGCACCATCGGCAAAGAGCGATCCCTCGAACAAGACTTCTCGCAAGAAGTTCGTGCCGCTCGCCCAGGAGTAAGTAAAGGAAGCCGAGCAGGCAGTTTGCCGAGAGTCTTGCCGTACCATTTTCAAATTCGTAAAGGACAGTCGTCTCTTGCGCCATCCTTAAAATTAGAGAGCGGCAAAACTTTATGCAGCCCGGTGCCCCCGAATCAATCAAGTCTCGGACGGACGGATCGTCTGTGCCGAGGTCGTTGGCTTCGTGAGTGAGCCTATAGACCTTGTGCCTTTTATGTCCTTGCAAGATAGTTTCTATGCGGGTTCGGATAGATTTCGCAGATCGGCTGGAATTGGCAAGACTCATCAAGATCGAGACCGCATCCATTCGTTCACGGTGCCAAAGCCAACTACTATATGGCTCCCCAACCAACCGAAGCACTCTAGCCGAATCCATCCAGAACTGTGCTTCAGGGTACAGGCCGAGTAAGCCGAACCGTTGAGCGAATGACTCAGCAACCTCCGTGGAATCGATTTTGAGAAACTCGTCCAAAGCCTCATGTCCCACCTGGGCGGCATTCGTGTTGATCGCCGAAAACCTGGAACGCAAGAGTCCGGGGCTGGAATCCCTCATATCCTTGCTCTCAAATCCAATCAGCTCGACTACCGGAGCATTCAGCGGTGGATCACCTCCCCTATGAATCGAAGCGAAGCCATCGAACTCCCGCATCTGAATCGGCCCTCCCGCTACCCGAGAGAAACGCCCCGACCAGATTTTGAACAACGGCCCTGTCACAGCCGGATATGTCGTCAAATACCATGAGTTTACGGAGGGTTTCTGCATGATTTGAGCATACACTCCCCGCCATCATTCTCGAACGACCTCGATTCAATGCGAGGCGAGGAGAATATCTATGGAATCAACCAAAGGCAAATACCTCTACACCATCAGCGAGGCAGCCGAGCTCCTGGGAGTCGGACGCACAACCATGTACGAGCTACTCAATTCGGGCAAGCTCAAGATCACGAGAATCGGTACGCGAGGCATCCGAATTTCGGATGATGAGCTCAAGCGATTCATCGCCGAAAACTCCGAAGCTCGGTAGTGGACGTAGGAAGGGGCCACTATGTCCTGATGGGTTTTGACACGGTCGCGATTGGCGGCGTTACCGCTGCTCCAATTCTGTTGCTCAAGTCCGAAGGGTGGGGTAAGCGAACCAGGCAGTACCAGACAGCAGAGCGAGGCGGAATATCGCTGTTTGTCTCCCAATTCTGGGGATTTCACTACGTGAGGCTGCAAACTTCATTACCGCACCTCGTCTATGGGCATAACTTTGAGCCCGTCCCCGTGCGCAATCTACAGCGGGCACTAGAATTGTTCCTGGCTGAAGCTCGTCACTGGTTCCCCGAGCTAAGCGACGTCCCGCTAGAGATGTTTGCAGTACGACGAACCGACATAGCTTTTGATCTGCCCGTTGACGCTTCGCCATCGATGGAGAGGGCACTTAATGACTGCCATCTTAGTAACCGCCTCCCAGGATTTACTTTTGAAGGACCGGCTTCTAATTCGCGTTACTCGAAGGATTGGAGAGGAAAACGGGCGAATACGTACCGTTCCATGATTGCCTACGCAAAGCGGCACCTTCCCACCGGAGGCAAAGGTCTTCGTTTCGAATCTCGCTTCGGATCGGCATATCTGCGTAGAAAATTCAAGGGGAGGATGACCCTCGAAAGCCTCGTCACCCATGGTCAAGAGATTCTTCTCTGTGCCTGGGAATACATTGATAACGAGTTTAGCCTACTAAGACCTCACAACGAACGCTCCTTACGTCTAGCTATCCAAAACGCACCAACGGCTCAACGCGAATTCCTCTCCGACTTCGGCTACTTGGCTCGTGAAGTGCCGCTCAAGCAAGTGTGGCGGCTGCTTTGCGGAACCAAGAAAATCGACACTCGAATCTTGAAACAATATGGAGTCGGTTTCGGTGACGCGGAGATTCCGGAGCTAAAGTTGTTCGCCGAAATCCGTGAAGCAATAACTTCGTGGCTATCGTGCCCTTATAAGAAAGAGGTCGAGAGGCGCGACACAGATATAAACGAATCCCTACTCCAAAGCACTCAGCAAGAGATCGACCGGGCTGACTCCGAGCGCACCTGCAATTGCAATCAGCTCAATGACCGCCACGCCTCGCTCACCGCGCTCAATTTTCCCCACCGTCATCGGGTGCCAACCCAACCTGGTCGAAAGTTGCCGTTGCGAAAGTCCCTGCTCGCCCCGCAACCGAGAAATCGCTCCCCGTAGGCGATGCTCCTCCTCATGTAGCGGCTGACGACGATGTTGACCCGGCACTGTCTACCAGATTGAATCCTCGTATGATCATATTTCGTGATCATTTTGGGTAGGCTGAGAACATGGCACTGGAGACATGCAAGGCATGCGGTCATTTGATCTCGCCTCAAGCTCGCGAATGCCCAAATTGCGGTCATCCTAATCCGAAAACAAACCCCAATTCACGGGCAAACCAAATGACCAGGGGGACGATTTCTGCCATCGTAGGCTTGATAAGCTTCATATTCGCACAAGCAGTGAAGAATGGGCCGGATGCTAGAGAGCAAATCAACACGATCATCTTGTGCACGACCTTCGGCATCCTCGCAGGGATCGGCGGGCTACTGCTCCTGGTCTGGGGCTTCTTTTCGTTTGACTAAGTGCGGTGGATATCTTGCACATGAACATAGAACAGGCACGATTTTGCTCGGCTCTACATTTCGCGATGGCCGCTCATGGGGATCAGGTACGGAAAGGTACGACGATCCCTTATATTTCACACTTGCTTCAAGTAGCCGGTCTGGTTTTAGAGCTCGGAGGCGATGAGGACGAAGCTATCGGAGGCTTGCTTCACGACTCCGCCGAAGACGGCGGTGGTGAATCCGTGCTGACGGCAATTCGAGATCAGTTCGGCGAAAAGGTCGAACAAATCGTCCGTGAGAATTCGGACTCGATCACCGAGTCAAAGGACGTCAAAGCTCCGTGGCGAGAACGTAAGGAGAAATACATCGCCGGAATCGCGACGAAGTCTGCATCAGCGCTTCTGGTTTCGATCTGCGACAAAATCCACAACGCGCGGTCACTCAATGCAGATTCATGGTTCTTGGGGGAAGCCCACTGGGATCGCTTCAATGCCTCGAAGGAAGACTCGATTTGGTATTACCAATCGTTGATAAAAGCCTTTCAACTCCGAGAGTCCGATGATTCAAGACTTACGTCCGCGCTAGCCTCGCTGAAGCTCGAAGTTGAATCCTTTACGTCTAAGTGATGAGAGAATGACAAGAGTAGAACAGTCGGATTATGAAAACTTCAGCTTCTCAATGGTATCAAAGAAATCTTTTCTAGTCTTGTACTTTCCGCGAGTTCCGATCAATAATACGAAGAAACGCCAAGCAACCTGAAGAAACTCGACTAAGAGTTCCAATTCCTCAATTTTCTGGTCATGGTGGACGACGTCTGAGCGCAGGCCGTAAGCTTTGACAATCGTTTTTGAGATTGCCCTTCTATCTTCTCCGTTGTCGCTGATCGTGAACGCAATTCGCTCCGCGATACTTTGCTGAATAGACTCCGTTTTGTTTTGTAGCAAAAATGAATCTAGCGACCGAAAGACGTACAACAGTCGGTCTTCTGGTGATTTTTGAAGCGAACTTTTAGAAAAGGTCCAAATACTCCTCCAGAGGTCTTTCTCGAACTCAGTTTGATTCAGACAAATGAACATGTGATGCAATCCGCCCATTCCGGCCTGCTGAAGCATGTCCATTGTTTCGTCGTTTAGCGAGAAGTATTCAAACGGTTCGTCATCTCCAGTTGCGAAACCGACAACAGCATCATCCAGTATTGTGAGAACCTCGCTCCCGTCCACATGGGCTCGACCAAGTGGTCGTATATGAGATGGAATCAACGGGTGGAGAATGCACGGTTGAAATGTCCGCAGAATTGCCAACGCATTTTCTGTTTCCGCAAGTGCGATCTCCTTTGCACGCATCGGCTCAGCAAGCAACTTAATCGTGCAACTCGCATGCCCTTGGAGCCGCGTTCTGTAATGCGCGACAAGGGCTTGTGATTGCTCATCCCACACTCCCTTCAACTTCAGTTGCCCCTCCCAAGTCTCAAAAAACTGGGGTCTGAAAGGATGAACTTCTACTCGACCGAGCTCGAAGTCAAAATCAGTTGTCAATCCATGAACAGGAACCCAGACCCATATGGACCTGACTCGCTCTTCGAATTCGGCAAGCAGGTACTCACAAAGTGGTGCAGTAATCGTTTGCTGGTGGGAACCGACTGCCCAATCAAAAACAGTATCCTCCACCGCCTTCTGGCTAACACGTTCCCGAAATCCTTCTGTTCTTTGAATATTCTCCGATAGAATTCGGACGGTGCGGTAGGCGTCTTCTCCAACTCCTATGCGACCTTCGCCAATCTGACGATGCTTCGTGAGGATCGTACCGACGACATCAACCTTCATCTCCGTGAAGTTTTTGATCTCCTCTAAGCTGAGGGAAGCGACAGGAATAAATCCTCCTTCTGCCTTCGTAGATGCCTGTTTGATAATCGGAGCGACTTCGATTAAGGCAAGCAGTGCTTGTCCCTCGGCATTAAATCCCTGAACTGCATTTGGGTGCAGGTAAACCTTTGGACCGCTCAAGCGATTGCTTCACCTCGTATACGTCTCGTTCGCTGGGATAAATTGCTTACCAAGGTACTTCACCGCCATCGGACCATCTGCACTCCGGGCATTCGACCCCGGCATACATGTCGTCTCGCTTCGGGTCTGGCGCAGACCATTGCTTGAGCTGGTCCGCTGGTAAACCACACTTCGGGCAACAGACATAGACCCCTGCCCCGTGAAACTCACGAAACGGAAGTAGAGTGCTCTCAATGACTTCCTGAATTGCTTTCCTAAATTCAGCGTCGGTCTCGACTCCAAGCAGTACTCGCGCCACTCTAAAGTGATCCTCGTCCTTTGCATCAATGTAATGGATCGGCGCAAGTATTGTTGGAACGGGCGTATCGTCGAGAAGCACGGGCACAAACCGGTAATGTTGTTCCTTAGTCCACCGAGTAATGGCCGCGTTCATCTCGTTCCTGACCCAGTTTGATCCTTCGGCCCCCTTCGACCAAACGAGAACGAAAGTGTCGAAACCGGATAGCCCGGCGTCAATGGCTGACGGGATTGAGTCGCCAGGACGAATCCGCCATTTATCCAACCAGACCTGAGCGCCGGTCAAGGTCAGGGCTGCCGCCAAACTCCGGACGAACTCTGAGCTTTCAGAGTTGTAAGAGATGAAAAGTCGCGAATCCTGGTCAACCTGTCTCACGGATTAAGTCACCTCGTAGACCTTCAGCACTTCGTCGCCGTAGTGGTTGATCACTTTGACTGCGATCTTGCCCGTCGATGGCTTGGCAAACGGCTGACTCTTCGTCGAATAGAGCGCCGACCAAGCCGCCTCGTTGATTTCGGCCCGCAGCGCTCGTTTCAGCTTGTCGTACGGTTCGTCGCCGCCCAGGAAGTAGGCGTGCCGCACGAAGAAGCTTTCGCCGTTATAGTTTGTGTCAATGAACCAGACGGCAAGGTCGTCGGTCGATCCGCTCCGAATCTGGCCCGTGGTCGGGTCGTAGACGTCCAAACCACGAACCTCGACCGTGACCTTTCCTTCTTCTTGGGCAAGCACCACGTCAGGTTCTCCAAAGACCATGAAGAGATTGCCCGCGCCGGTCTTCTTCAGCAGTTCGTCGCCCATGCTCAGGTCATTGTTCATGCGAACCGGAAGCACGGTCAGCGATCCAAACTGTTTTGCCTCTTCGCTGGCGTAACCGTCGAAGCTGAATCCGCATACGATCAGCAGATCGAACCCGACGCCCTTCACCGCTTCTTTGGCGGCTTCCTTGATCCAATCTGGGCCAACCGTGCCGAACTCGGGTCCGATACTGACCGCGACGGTCTTCGATCCTCCGTCGGCGTCGGTGTAGCTCCCCCTGGCGTGAACCCACGCCCCGGCGAACGGTTCGAGCGCATCGAACTTCAGCCGCTCGCCCTTGCGAGTGTTCTGAACGCCCGCCTTTCGTAGGTTGTCGAGGATCATGCTTTCAAACCGCTTGCCGCCGGTCTCGGTGTGGGCCTGCTGTTCGCTCTGAGGCGCGTCGGGGTTCGTCTCAAGAACGCGGTGAGGGGCAAGGCTTTCGACCGTGAACGGCCCAGTGACGCGCACCCGGCTCTTGTCCTCGTACGGTTGATCGTAGAGAAGCTCCGTTTCGGCGTGCCTCAGAATCGCTTTGTCAATCTCCTCGCGCCGGGCGTCCATTAGCTTCCAATAGTAAGAGTAGGCTACATAGTGGCGATGCTTCTCTTCGCCTTGGTGCAACATGTAGACCAAGTCTTCAAGGGACCGAATATGATCAATATCAGGTTGTCCGGGTGCCCATTCTAGTCCCCAGTTCAACTCGTCCACTGTTTCCTGAGTCCGGGGAACAGTACCGACGATCCAATCCTTTTCCGAATAGGTCCGAATCGTTTCGACACATCTTTCGAGCAAAGGGTCATACGTTGCCGCGATGCCGTCGATGGCCGGGTTGTTCGCTATGCTACCAAGGGTCACATGAGGAACCCGCTCGTACACGAAGCCCTTCCGCACGTCTTCTTCGGTCGGATAGCTTGGCGGCACTTTGCCCGTGATCTCCCCTTCTTTTTGAACACCCTCGGGCGAATCGGCTAGGAGATAATAAGGGAATCGTCCCGCGATGATTCGGGTACGCGCGAGGGTCATGGCGACACGACTCGTATCGAGCGTGATCCACCGTCGGCCCCACTGTTCAGCGACGTAAGCGGTCGTACCACTTCCACAGGTTGGATCGAGCACAAGGTCACCGGGGTCGGTGGTCATCAACAGGCATCGCTCCACCGTCTTCGTTCCCGTTTGAACGACATAGACCTTGTCTTCTGTGAAGCTACCGGTAGCAGTGTCAGTCCAGAGCTTCGTGATTGGAATGCATGGGAAGTCGCTTAGATAGCGAACGTATTGAAGACTATTCTCTGCAACATGAAGCCGCCCAGCGTGTCCGAGCCGACGAAGGCCGTCAACCGTTGTCTTCCAGGTCTGTTTGTAGCACTTACCCTTCCAGCTGAATTCAACAAGTGGATTGCCCTGGGACGTGATATTGTCAGGCTTATAGATTCGGACGTCGTTCGGGATCAGGTTCGGATTCTGTCTTTCGTCGGCCTTCATACTCCTGCGACTTCCATTGGGAAGCTCAACCCAGGAGTAGTTAGACGCGGTTCCTTCGTCAAAGCTCTTTTCAAGATAAATGCTTCGAAACTTGACATGTTCAATGTCTTTGGCAAACCACAGCAGTTGATCGCATCGGTTTGGAAGAAGCTTGCTCCCGAGGCCCGAAGTCTTGACAAATGTGATTACTCCGCAAAGGTTTTCAGCCCCAAATACTTCGTCGAGCAAGCATCGTACAACATGCGCGTTTTCCTCGCCGATCTGAACGAACACGCTTCCTGACTCCGTGAGGAGCTCTCGTGCCACGACAAGCCGGTCACGGAGATAGCTTAGGTACGAGTGAATGCCAAGCTTCCACGTATCCCGGAACGCACGGACCTGTTCCGGTTGGCGCGTCGCGTCTTCGGCTTTGTCCCCGACTTGCCGCTTGCGCGTGCTGACCTGCCAGTTCGACCCGAACTTGATTCCGTACGGCGGGTCGAAGTAGATCATCTGAACCTTGCCCTTCAGCCCTTCCTTCTCGGCCAGTGAGTTCATCACAAGCAGTGAATCACCCAGGATCATCCGGTTCGTCCAATGGCCCTCATGGTGATAGAAGTCCACTTTTTTGTCGAACTCCTCGATCCCGTTGAAGTCTCCAAAAAGGTCGAGCTGGTCGCTCGCTCCTTCGACCGCCGCGCCCGGATTGGCGCGAATGTTCTCGATGATGGCCGAAGGGTGAATCTTTTCCTGAATGTAGATCGGCACGGTCGGAACGGCAAGGTCTTCCTGGTCCTGCTCATCCTTGCCCTTCCAGACAAGCTGAGGATCGAGCGAGGGATCACGCGGATACAGCGCCCGCGCCTCGCGCACCTCGTCTTGAGCCACAAAGTCCTTCAGCTCCTGAGTCGGAATATTGACCCGGCTATCCTGGTGCTTCGTGTACTCGATCTTCGTGCCGTCGTTCTTAGGTTTCCTTGCCATGATTTTCCCGTTCTATCTCGCTTCCAGCGCCGGTGCCAATAGCTTCCGCAGGTGCCCTTCCAACAGCTTCGAGCGTTCATCCATGAATTGTTCAAACCGATCTACCGAGTACAGTGTCGCGTCATTCGGGATGAAATTCCTCTCCAAGAAGCTTGGGTCACGGGTCGTGATCCACTCTTCAAACGAAGTCGCTGACTTCTCTTGGTTCTCAGCCGCACTCAGCAAACAGAGGTTCGAAGTCTTGTTCAGCGGGCTGTTCCACCAAAACATCTGCTTGTCGTAATCATCGCTCGGCAATCGCGTGGACTTGGGGAAAATGTGGTCGATATGAAGGTCCGCCGCTCCCTGAGCACCCGAATAGAACAGCGAAAGTACAGCCCGAATGTGGGAACTGCTGTAAGAAAGGTCCATTGTCTCTGAGATGATTCCGTTCAAAAGCTCTGCCGAGCCACCGTCTTCCGACTCGGCGATCAGTCCTAGAAGAGGGAACGGTTTATTTCCTTCGACAGCCTTGCGAATCACATCACGCGCCTTTGACAGGGCAGAGTCTGCACTACTCCGGAACTGACCCCGTAGCAAGGCAAGGACAAGCCAAGCGTGGATCGACTTGGCATTCAGCACATCGTCGATGGAGGTCCCGTCTGGACGTAGATCGCGTCGCTTCGAGTAGAAGTAAACGATGGGGATCAGTGCGTTCGTGCTTGTCAGTGTGTCGCCGGTAATGCCATACGCGCTGAGAAGATCGACTGCCTTTCCAATCGCCTTCTTCGACTCAGTCCAATTCTCTTTGATCTTGAGTAGATTGGTATCAGTAAAATTCTGTACACGGTACTTGATAGGGAGATCGTTGATGACGAGGCTGGCCTTCATTACAAAGTCCTTGTCGATCTCAGAGCGCCTTGGAAGGGAACGGTTGAGGCGATCAACCAGCGATTGAATTTCGTGTCGGGCGTCTACATTGCCCCAGCTTGCGGTAATCGTGCTCATAAGGAGGTCTGACTTGCTCAGCTTGGTTCCGCCAGAATTCGCCCGAACGAATACGTCAAGAACGCGGTCGTAATCCTGCTCGCGCTCCACGTAATATGCGATGACGTCGTCTTTGTGGATCGCCCTGTACAGGCGGTCCAAATTCATCCTAGCAGCGCGACGTTGTTCCTTCGTCGTGCTCTCATCGATGGACTCGACAAATTCGTCCCTGTACTCGTCGAACTCTCGGTCTGACTTGAACGAAAGAATCTTCCCAACCTCGAACCAACGGCTATCCCCGTTCGCCTTGCCGCCCTTTCCCTTGTCTCGAAACTCGAACCGGAAGAAAATGTCTTCGTAGTTCGGATCAACCAGGGTTAGCGGGTCATGGAGAATATCGAGAAACAGAGTTCGCCTGCTCCATGCGTCGGGGTTGTCCTTTCGACCGTATTTCTTTTTGACCGTGTAGGTTCCGCGCAAGCCAATGTTCAGAGACGTGAGCCGTTGCTGTCCATCTAAGATGAGGTGAAGATCACTAACGGCGCTGAGATTCGCCTCGGGATTATGGATGCCACCATCCTTCCCGTCGATCAAGAACTGATAGGCGCGCCACTTCTCGTAATTCTCAGACTCAATAGACCAGAAAAGGAACGAACTGATCGGGTAGCCACGGAGAATTGAGTCGAACAACTGGATAATCTGCGAAGAGTCCCAGACAAATTCCCGTTGGATTGCTGGCAAATAGAAGTTGGTGTTCAGCCTTGCAATAGTGCTTGCGATAGTTTCAGTTTTGTAACTCATGCTTGTACTCCCGCACAATCCCCGTTGTCGATATTCTCCTCACTGCTAACCTCTGCCTCTAGGAACGGTTGCGCATCTTGTGGTATCAAGTTTTTGATGAAGGAACCAATGTCCTCTTTTGTAAAAAGCTCAGAGGCTCGATAAGGCAAAACCACGCAAGGATTAATTTCTTCACAATTCAGGTCAAGCAGAGTCGCAATCCGATCCTGTTCTGAATCGACGTCTTCCTGTCTGCAGTTGCTTGCAATGCAAAGTCGCGGACCATTCGGTTCCCGTATGGCTTGTGTCAGGAGTTTGTTGATGTGGTGATCCGCGAAGCCGTATCCGACTGTCAGGATTGTCCGAGCTTCCGATGTCAAACGGCGGAATTCGTAAGTGTAGAAGAGGTATGGGTCACCCGCTTCCAATTTGAATTCACGACCGAAAATAAGCTCCATTGCACGAGCGTTCACGTTCTGAATCTGATCTACTTGATAGAGCCGCCCAGACGTATCGCGCTTCCAGTTAATGGAACCATGAAGCTTGTAGAGGTATAGCTCTGGAAAGGGATCGCCCGAAGTTTCTATTTCTGCAAATCGCTGTGGGTCCCAAGGGTTGTTCGGACCTTCGCCTGCAAAGCCAGTTTCAACCCTAAATTCGTTCGCCCGTAATGATTCGACGCATAGATCGTAGTTGAGTGAGAAGACTCTTAGCGAATAGTTGAGGTCTTGTTGTAAGTTCCTTAAGCCCGAGTAGTAGCCTCGTCTTCCAGGGTCTTCAGGGCACATCCACCCCTTCAACCTTTCCAGAATCTTCTCTCGGAACTTCTGTATCTCGCAAAAATCCTTGCCAGCAAGGTCCAGAAACCGGGAATTCCACGATGCGATGAAGGGATAAATCGGATGCTCTTCATTTCGTTCTAATTCCAGAAGTGTGTTTACTAACGTCTCAATGTTGTAAACCACTTGGTCACCAAAACGTCCTCGAAGACCTGCGCTGTAATGAATCGCGCTACGAACGTGTTCGTATAGTCGCCTGAATGGCATCCAGTCAGGATCATTTCTGAGCAGTTCCTCAATCTGCGTGATCATAGCGGCTGATGTTGGAATGCCCGCATCTGCGCTGGCACCAGCACCAAGCAGTATTAAGAGATCACGGGATCGGTTACTCATGGCAATTCACAGGAACCACGGCTTTAGGTTCTCCACGGCAGGTAGTGGCAGTCCACGCGCTTGGAAGTCGTGAACGAGTTCTGCAACCAGGTGACAGTAATAGACCGATACTGGGGCATTTCGAGCGTTGAAGCCTCTCCAATTAGCCCCTGAGAGGTTGATCAGGTCTTGGAGCAGTTCCTCATCTGAAAGGGCACCTTCCGAGGACTCCCAGAGCTTCTGGACATGGGTTGGGCCTGGGAAGGCTTTCGTCACCGTAGTTCTGCCCCTCGAAATGCCCTCGAACCAGAGCAAGAACTCGTTTCCACCGAGACGCACACCTGTTGCGCCGTATGGCACAAGGCTGTTCGCCTCTGGGTTGATGGCGAAGAACCGAGTTTGCTGGTTGATTTTCAGGACTGCGAAGTTATGTGTCGCCTGATCTGCGGCAGCAGCCTCAACTGTATCCTGTATTGAAGCCATCTCGTCTCTACGCAATCGAAACGATGCATGAAGGACAACATTCCGATATGATTCCGCCGCAGTTCCTAACTCCTCTGCCAGCTTCGATTTCAGTTCAGCAATGTATTGATCGTGATTCGCCGTCTCCGAGAGAACCCGAATCTTCTGGAACGCCCCGCTACTATCGGTAAGGACCGCAAACGCAAAGAAACGCTCAATACCGCCTTCTGGGTTAAGTTTGTGACTCTGACTCACTCCAACGATCAAGGTATCGGTCTTAAGTGCCTTAACGTGCCAAGGCTGTCCACCCATCTTGCAGAACATTTGGAGCGCAATGTTCGCGATAGACCATTTGAGTTCGTCATCGGATGATAGAAGCGCGACAGTGCATCCTTGACTAGGTAACCCCGCGTTTGAGAAGGCGGACTTGATTGCGAGATACCTCGATTCGTCTTTGTCAGGCAAGATGAATACCGGCAATGGAGCGGGATCGTCGGCTTGTGCGCGAAGCAACACACGCTCGATTTCTGTTGCTGTGAATTCGCTTATTATGACCGGCTTCGTGTCCACCTGGACGGCGGTTCTGAAAAGGGCTTCAAATCCAGGAAAGCTACCAACTGACTTCTTGCCAGAGATAGCGTTGGCAAGACGAACAGCCGCCTGACGATCTTCCGCTCTGAAAGCAAATAGGAGCTTCGGGTTTGTCGGCGGTAGGGAATGAGGTCCGATGTCACGAACGCCCGGATACTGTGCTTCGCCAGTCTTTCCACCGGCGAAGGTGTACACGCGCGGGCTCATTTCGAAGCCATCGACGGGCACAAAGTTGCGGTCAAGCTTTAGGGCCTCAATGCATCCAGATAGCTTCAAATCGGACAATAGGGTTTCGGCTCGGGCAACATAACTTTGGATTCGATCAAGCTTGTCTTTGTGGAAATCGACGTTGCGCCGGTAGTTTCTATCCAGTGACAGAGAGCGTTGCTGGATTCTGCGGCTAAATGGAACATCTGGGTTCTTCCTAAAGTGAAAGTCGGCTATGAGTCCATATTGATGTTTGACCTTCAGAAAATAGGGTTCCAAGACGAACATGTCGGTGCCTTCCGTGTACGTATCCATTGGAAGTTCCAACTGATCGTGAAACCCAGGTTCGTAACTGAACTCGGAAGAATGCCTTTGTGCCGATTCCAGCAAAGCTCGTAGAAGTGCCCACCGACCCAGGTGGACATTGTCGTCTGGCTCAACGGAAAACTCATCGAATCCTTCGAGAGATTGGCTGGAAATCCAATAGGATCTCCTCTCGTCCCCACTTCGTGAGACAGGGAGAGTAAACCTGCGAACTCCGTCGACCGGCTTGGACTCACCCTCCTGCAAGATGCACTTTCGCCAAACCGAAAAGGATGGAAGACCTTGCAGAATCGGCAGGAAGTTGAGCTTAAGTTGATATCTATTTTCGTTCAAGGCACTTTGCCCCCGGCAAAATAAGGCGTCACAGCGACCCGATCAAGATGAGCCCGAATCGCACCTGCCGCGTCCCAAGGGTCGGTGATTTCGATGAAAGCCCATCGGCCCAAACCACCGTGATTGTTCACGGCAGGAACCCAGAGCGTTTCAGCGGTCGTGACTTTGGATTCTTTGTCCCGCTTCTGTGCCCCCGAAACTTCTACGATCAGGTTCAGTGGGTCGCCGTGATCGACTCCGTCGTCGATCACGGCGATGAAGTCGGGAATATAGTTCCGCTGTTCGCCCTGGATCACATACGGGATGAGGAAGTTCAGACCCTGATTCTTCACGTAGCGGATCACTTCGGGCATGTCCTCTAGAACCTGTTCGACCTTGAATTCCCAGTTCGAATCCGCGACGACATGCGACACGTGGCACTTGTCGGTCCGAGTCGCCATGACCGGCTTCGTCGTGTCGAAGTCCACATACCGGGTCGAACCGCAAGTGTCGTATGGGCGAAGGATCGGCTTGAGGGTACGTTTGGTCTCGGAAGCCCGCACAATGGCTTTATAAATGCGGTCAGCGGCTTCATAGGCAGTCTCCGTCAGCAAGAGAAGCTGAGGAAACGTGTCGTCTTTGCACGTGACGCATCGGGCAAGCCATTGCTTCGTGATCGAGAGTAGTTCGGGGAATCGCCAAGCTTGCACGTCCTGAACTCGGCCCGGTTCGGCGTCTTCGCCTTCGGGGGGTTCTTGCCTAAAGTAGCGTTCCAGAACGATCTTCGCCAAGAGGAACGCAACTTCGCTTTCACGCTTGCCGCGAAGGTCGTCAAGCGTGTGAATGCTGGATTCGCCGACGATTGGCGCATTCTCGGTCTTGGTCGGAATATCGAGCGTGCTGAGGGTCAGATTCGAAGAGTCGGTGAAGTCGGCAGTCAGTCGTTCGGATCGAATCTCGAACCGGTACCCGGTCAGCCTTGGGAACGTGATCTCGCACTCCATCCGGCTTTCAAGCGCTCGAACCCGGGTCGGGATCGGCCCCGGCTTTGGCCCTCCGGTGGAACCCGAACAAGGAATAAATGAGAACGGGACGCCGTAGACTTCGGCGTACTCCGGCTCGAATGCTTCGATCTCGACCGGTCCGGAGGGCCGTTCGAGCGTTCGCGTGGTTGCCGCATAGGACATGCGTCGGAGCCCGCGTCCGACCACCTGCTCACACAATAGCTGAGTGCCGAAAGCCCGAACTCCCAGAATGTGAGTGACCGTATTCGCGTCCCAGCCTTCGGTAAGCATGGACACGCTGACGACACATCGGATGTGTTCGCCAAGCTTGCCCGCCTTACCGACCGTGTTCATTACCTCTCTCAGGCAGTCTTCGTCGGTGATGTCGTCGGGGTTTCGACCGGGGAACCGTTGGACGTATTCAGCCTTGAACCGCTCGATTTCCTCATGAGCGATCTTCTTGAAGTCGGCTGACATGGCGTCCCCTGAATCGAGTTGTTCGGAGTCAATCAGGATCGAGAAGGGACGGTGCCCCCATGCTCCGTCACGCTCGTTCGAGAACAGCGGCAAGTTTCCGGGAACGACGATAGAATCGCCGTTTGAAAGCTCCTTCTCCCAACCCGAAACCCAGTCGTAAACAAGCTTCGAAACATTGGTGTTCGAGCAAACGACGATGAAGACCGGCGGGGTTATGCCCTTGGCGCGCGCTTCTTCGTTGGACTCCCAGAGCTTGAAATAGGTCTCGTAGTTGGCGTACAGGCTTCGCAGTGCGCCTTCGAGTTCTACTGGAAGCTTCGGTTCACCCGACACGGCGTCGGTCTTGCGTCCCTTCTTAGGAAGCGCGTCTTTGATGGAGACCCAGAGGTTCCGATAGGTCGGCTGTTCGCCGATCCCGGCGTTGTCTTGCACCGGCACGCGGGGCACTTTGACGATTCCGGATTCAATCGCATCAATCAGCGAGAAGTCGGAGACAACCCAGGGGAACAGAGTTCCTTCTGGCCAACCCGAACCACGAAGGAAGAACGGAGTCGCCGACAAATCGTAGATCGCGCGAACTCCGATCTTATTCTTGACAGCTTCGATCCCTCGAAGCCAAATCCGGGCAAGTTCGTTCCGCTTCTTGGCCTCTTGGCCGTCTTCGCCGCTTAGCTTTTCCTCTTGTTCGCCGGGCTTGCGAACGTAGCAGTGATGCGCCTCATCTGAGAGAACGACGATGTTCTTCTTGTTGCCGAACTCTCTACACACCCGTCGAACCATTTCGTCGGGCGTCTCGGTGAACAGACCGGCTTCACCGTTGCCAAGAACCGACTTCGTCAGCTTTGGGGCTTCGATCTTCTCACGAAGCTTGAATGCGTGATAGTTCGTCACGATCATCTTGGCCCGGTGAAGCTGTTCCATCATGTCCGACGGCATTAGGTCAAGGGCACGGTAAATCGTATGCGGGTCGCTTGGTAAGAGAACCCGAAGTCGGTCCTTGATCGTGATGCCGGGAGTGATGATTAGGAATGTGTCGGAGAATCGTGCGTCTTGAGGGTTTGCTAGCTTGTTCAGAGCATGCCAAGCAATCAGCATTCCCATTACGGCGGTCTTGCCCGTACCCGTTGCCAGCTTCGACGCGATCCTGAAGAGACCTGGATTCGAAGAGTCGTTTGCTTCTCGCACCGAATTTTCGATCCAACCGTCGCCAAACTTCTTAGCCGCCTCGGTGATGTAAATGACCGTTTCGACAGCCTCAATTTGACAGAAGAACAGCCGTCTTGTGCGTTCAGAGTTCGTCCAATGTTCAAGTAACCGTGCGGTCGTTGTCGTGACGCCCGCATACCCGCCGTCGCGCCAAATTCGAACACGCTCACGAATCCGGTTGATCGTTGTGTTCTCTTCAATCCGATCCGCAGTCCATTCGGTCTCAAAGACGAGCTGGCCACCTTTTTTCTTGACTTGAGCAATGGGGATGAAGTACGAACTCGGTCGTCGAGATTCGAGAACCTCGTTCGTGATCCCATCAGACGCAAACTTGAAGTGGCGCGACGGAGCGACAAACGGCGAATTTAGAATTGGATTTTCTATCGTGCTGTCGCTCATGTGTCAATCCCGCCTCTCAAGGCATGGCAGTAATTTTAGCATGATCCGCCAAGATTCGTAGACGCAGTTCTGGTACCACAATTGCTCGCGGACACTCATGATTTGCGAGAAATCGAGCGCAGATCAATAGCCCGAATTGGATGGGATACTAAGCCGACAGAGCCAACACTGCGCCACATGGTGTCAAAAGTGGTGTCATATCCGACCTCTAGAAACAAAAAAGCCCCTTGGGAGGGGCTTTTTGAACCTAAATTTTGGTGGACCGTGTAGGGCTCGAACCTACGACCCGCTGATTAAGAGTCAGCTGCTCTACCAACTGAGCTAACGATCCACGTGCTCGAACAGAAGATACCACACGGCGCGGGCGGTTGCAAGTCCTGCGGCTTCTGGCCAGCCCAATGGGCATGCCTTGCGTCGGTGCGCTGGTCGGCGGAGCCAGGAAACTCGCACACCAGGCTCGTGGAGCCCACCCAAAAAGAGAGCCTCACGACGGCACTGCAGGCCGTGAAGGAACTGCGCGGGCGGGCGCTCAGCGAACGGGAGGCCCAGCGAAAGAGCCACCGCCCGTCGAACCCAGCGTCGAGCTCCTACCCCAGTTCAGCCAGCGCCGCGCGAACCGCATCGAAGTTCGGCAAATCCACAGGCGTCGGGGTCTCCTCGGCGTAGCGGATGACGCCTTGTTTGTCCACCACGAACGCCGCGCGTTTGGCCGCGGGGCCGTGCCCGGCCAGATCCGGAAGCACCACGTCGTACGCCTGTGAAGTCTTTTTGGAGTAGTCGCTCAGCAGCGAGACTTTGATGCCGTTCTGCTCCGCCCAAGCAGCCTGTGCAAAGGCGGTGTCGCCACTGATGCCGTACACCACCGCGTCGGCGTCACCAAATGCGCCCAGCCCGTTCGTCACGTCGCACATCTCTTGGGTGCACACCCCGGTGAAGGCGGCAGGAAAGAACAGGAGCACCACGTTCGATTGACCACGGTGGCTCGAAAGGGTCCGATCTTCAAGCTCTCCGGTGGAGAGCGATCGAAGGGTGAAATCCGGGGCGATAGTTCCTACTGTGAGTGCCATGTCCCGTATTCTACGGGGGAGAGGCGCAGGTTTGCAGCGGCTGCCGAAGCAATTCGCTCGGAACTTCGGCAGCCGCGCGACACCTAGTGTTCGGGTTGGAGGAGACCGTATTTTCCGTCCTTTCGGCGGTAAAGCACTTCCACTCGATTTGTATCCTCATTCTTGAAGATGAAGA
The DNA here is from genome assembly GCA_016788115.1 of Chthonomonas sp. Lineage (NCBI taxonomy): Bacteria > Bacillati > Armatimonadota > Chthonomonadia > Chthonomonadales > Chthonomonadaceae > Chthonomonas > Chthonomonas sp. Next base: position 48,878 of record JAEURR010000006.1, read on the forward strand.
AGGGGTGGTCCACCATCTCAAGCTGCAGCGCTGCCTCTTCGATCGACATCGGTTTGACGGTGAACTGCTTGTGTTCGACCAGATCGTAAGCGTGGTGGTCGTGATCAGCCGCATCCGGCTCACTGAGTGCCGGTGGCAGATGGTGTCCTCGGCGATGGTAGCTGTCGCTCATTCGCCTCTTCAGCCGACGCAATCGCTGGTCCAGTTTCTCACTCACCAAGTCGATCGCCGCGCAAACGTTTTGGTCCATCTCTTCCCCACGTACGGTAAAGCCGTCCGCGAAGACCGTGACCTCCACACGATGGCCGTTCTTCATTTCGCGGTGGACTATCTCGACCCTGCTCGCGCGATTAAAGAAACGATCGAGACGTCCCAATTTCTCAGCCGCGTACTGTCGATCCTTGTCGCTGAGGTTGCCTTCCGCATTTCGGACTAGAACTTCCATGAGTGCCTCCTTAGGTGTCGTGACGCTTCACGGTGGCGACAGCGAAGGCTGCAATGCCTTCACTCCGCCCGATTGCGCCAAGTCGTTCATTGGTCGTGGCCTTCAGGCTCACGCGCTCGGGAGAGATCCCGGCTGCAGCGGCCATGGTGCGACAGACTTCGTCGCGTTTGGGGAGTACCTTCGGTCTTTCGGCCACCACTGTACTATCAATATTCACTATTTCCCACCCCAATTCCTTCAGCCTTACTGCGGTTTCTTTCAGAAACGTCACTGAAGGTTGGTCTTTCCACCGTGGGTCCGTGTTCGGATAATGCAGCCCGATATCGCCCAGGTTCACCGCCCCGAGCAGAGCATCGACAACGGCGTGAATCAATGCATCCGCGTCGGAGTGCCCATCAAGCCCAGGTCGATCGTCGAACTCCACTCCTCCCAGCATCATCTTGCGGTCCGGGTCAGCGCTGAAGCTGTGGATATCGTAACCAAGTCCCGTGCGAGTTTCCATAGGGATGCGTGCGAGGTCGTCTGCGTTCGTTAGTTTGACGTTTTTCCGGTCTCCATTTACTCGATCGGCGCGAATTCCGATCTGCATCAGGGCACCGATGTCGTCCGTCGTCCCGGCCGACGACGCGGCATACGCACGCAGAAGATCCTCCCGGTCCGCCGCCTGCGGTGTCTGCACTCTGTACAGGCCGTCTCGGTCGAGCGTCGTATCCGCCTCGGCATCGACTCGGCGAATTGTGTCGGTCACCGGTATTGCCGGATACGCAGCCCCGGACTCCTTTGCAGCCGCAATGACGCGGGTGATCACGTCTGCGCTCACAAAGGGGCGTGCGCCATCGTGGACCAGTACAAGTCCAGCCGCAGCGGCAGTGACTCCTGCGCGCGCGCTCTCTTGGCGAGTCGCGCCCCCGGCGACCACAAAACTTGCTTCCGGAGCGTCGGTTCGCATACGCTCCAGCGCATCCGCCGACACCACAAGCCCAACCTGGTCCACCAGCGGATGAGAGAGAAAGGCATCGAACGAGCGACGCCAAACCGGAATCCCGGCCAGCAGCACCTCCATCTTGTTTCCGCCGAATCGCTGGCCCGCACCTGCCGCTAGAATGATCGCCGTAACGGTCATGAGTTCTCGGGGCTACGAGTTCGTCGCTTTTGACCGGCCGCAGAGTCCCCTGGACCGGCGACCTCACCAAAGATCATCTTGCCGCGCTCGGTCTGAATCACCTGGGTGACCACCACCGCAACGCTCTCGCCGAGGTGCTGACGTGCGTTCTCCACGACGACCATAGTTCCATCGTCCAAGTATCCCACGCCTTGGCCGTGCTGGCTTCCCTCCCGCGAGATGACGAGGTCCATGCGCTCCCGTGGCAAGATGTTGGGCTTGAGCGCCATGGCGAGGTCATTCAAGTTCAGGACCTTCACGTTCTGTAGGCTCGCAACCCGGTTCAGGTTGACATCGTTGGTGACCAATTCTGCACCTAACGCTTTCGTGAGCGTAACCAGTCGCGAATCGACTTCGTCATCTTCGTCCGGCGCAACGCGGTCGTAGGTGCCTACTTGAATTTCGAAGTCCCCCTGCATGAGGCGCAAAATGTCCAACCCGCGGCGACCTCGCTGACGCCGTAATGGATCGGGCGAATCGGCGATGTACTGCAGCTCGTCAAGCACGAATTGAGGGATGTAGAATCGGCCTTCGAGGAAGCCGGTGCGCGCGACATCGTAGATGCGACCATCAATGATGACGTTCGTGTCCAAGACCTTGAAGCCCGTCTTCTTGGGCTTGCTCGCTGCGCCGTACCACGGCAAGACCTCGCCCATCGAGCGCAATGCAAACACCCCGAGCGCGCTGAGGCCGATGATAAATCCGAAGGTCGCAACCGGCGGAATCCAGATGTAATTCGGCGCAAGCATCGCCTGCAGAAGCGCATAGACGGGCAGTGAGGCGAGAATCCCCACGAAGATGCCAAGGAACAAGTTGACCTTGTCGCCGGCGGCCATCCGGTCCCAAGAGGTGCCCGCGAGGCTGCCGTATTTCGCCAACTGCGCCCCGAGGCTTGCCCCGAGAACCATCCCGATGATGGCCACCGAGATGTTGCTGATGAGGTTGAGCTTCGAACGATAAAGCTCAATGTCGATCCCAGTCTTCAGATACTGGTTGCAGAACGCGATGACCGAGAGCTGAATGCTCTCGGCGTAGATGCCCGCCAAAACGGCTCCGATAACGCCAAGCAGTGCAATACAGACAGCTCGGAACGACTTCAACCTCTCCCCCCTGCAGCTTGCCACTTCACGTCGGTCACCACCATCTTTGCACCCGAGATCACACGGAAGAGAAACGCCTCCTCGACATTTCCTTGCGCAATTTTTAGGTGCCCCGCTGAGATCGGTGTTTCCGGTCTGGTCGAGTCAAATCCAATCCATTGCGAACCTGACCAAGCCTCGACCCAGGCGTGGAAGTAGAAAGCTCCGTCCTGATATACCAGTCCGCTGACCAGACGTGCCGGGACACCCGCAGACCGCATCAGAGCCGCGCAAAGAATTGCATGGTCACGGCAGAGCCCCTCCGAGGTGCGCAGCACTTCCCTTGCATCGCGGAGAACCCCGATGCCCGTGTTCGGCCGCATCTGGTCATACACGCCACGACGGATGTTCTCCGCGATCTTCAGTACGTCGGTTTCGCTCTTGGCAAGTTCCTTGGCTCGCGCAGTCAACTCCGAGTCGTCGATGGGAATAAGCATGGAGCCCTTCAGGAAGTCGGGCTGCAACTTTGCGGCTTCGGCGCGCGTGCTCCCGGTTGCCTGCCGAACCGGATGCAACTGCACCATCCACCCGTCCTTCCCCTGGGTGATGGTCTGATGTGGATCGGAAGGGAGCGCGGATAAATCCATGCCCTTGGCGATAAGCGTGATTGAGTCCGTCTGATCGGGGTTCACGATCGCGGGCGTCACCGTGATCCGTGTCGCTTCTGCGAGATCGATGGTTCCGCGATTCTTCGAGAAGTCCATTGCCTGCGCGCGTGCCTCAGGGAACATTTCGATACCGAGGGGACCTTCGATCTTAATGAGGTCACCCTTCCCCGAGTAGAAAATTCGGTTGCTTGCCCGAGGGTCGCGCACCTCCACGAGCGTCGCCGCGAACTCGTCCTTGCCGATCCGCACCTTCGACGGCCCTTTGCTGACGATCTCGTTGACCACCAGATCTACAGTCACGGGGTCGAAAATCACGACCTTCGCAGACTGACCCAGCCCCTTCACCATCGAACTGGCAGAGGATTCGCTCGGGTCGAGCACGAGTTCCAACCCCTCCGGTATCTCCAACACCTTGGTAGAAATCGCACCGTTGTTGTCGGCGCGCACCTCAACCTTGCGCCCCTTCACCAGCGCGCTCACGGTCTGGCGGCGTCCTTGGCTGGAACTCGCTGAGTCCATGCGCACGATTTTCCCCGTGCTGTCCGTCCAGGCGCTGGTCTGCAAGTTCATTTCCATGGACGAACCGATCATCTCGGTCTTGAGGACATTGATCGACCAGTACTTCGTCGCTGGCTTGCCGTCGAGCTTGTCTGCCTTGGCGACCGAGCCGGCATAGCCGATCTTGACTCCCTGCATGTACATGCCTAGCCAAGACTCCTCGGCGCGAGCGAGCGCACTCGACAGCAGCGTGAGCACCACCACCGAGCTACGTGTTGTGGACGACCATGGCCCCCGCCCGAACTTGGCGGCGAGACGTTGAGCGAGAGCGTTCTTCATGCTTCTTCTAAACATAACGGTTCGCACTCGCACGTTGGCTCCTGCATCTGCAGTCTTTTGCGCAGAATTCCGTCTTTCTGCCCGGCCTCCCGAACCTTATGGCCGCCGAAACCGTTGTAAATCCTGTCCGGCGCTGCCGTTGGAGTAGCATAAGGGCGCACTTTACGGAAGAAGTCACTACCCTCATGTCCAAACTTGTCATCGTCGAATCCCCTGCAAAAGCACGCACCATCAGCCAGTTCCTCGGCAAGGAGTACGAGGTCTTGGCAAGCTTCGGACACGTGCGCGATCTTCCCAATAGCGCAGACGACATCCCTGCCGAATACAAAAAGCAGAAGTGGGCCAAGCTAGGGGTGAATGTCGAGAACGATTTCGAGCCCCTCTATATTGTCCCGGACGACAAACGCCGCCACGTCGATTCGCTCAAGAAAGCCAGCAAGGGTGCAACCGAACTCCTACTCGCGACGGATGAAGACCGCGAGGGCGAAAGCATTTCTTGGCACATCCTGCAGCTACTGAAGCCCAAGAAGGGGATCCCCGTCCGCCGCATTGTTTTTCACGAGATCACCCCGGAGGCAATCCGCGAAGCGCTTCGATCCCCGCGTTCCGTCGATGAGAATCTAGTTCGCGCTCAGGAAACTCGCCGCATTCTGGACCGACTGTATGGCTATTCCCTCTCTCCGCTGCTTTGGAAGAAAGTTGCACCGAAACTCAGTGCCGGTCGAGTTCAAAGCGTCGCAGTCCGTCTCACCGTCGAGCGTGAACGAGAGCGAATGCGGTTTATGGCAGCCACGTATTGGGACTTGGAGGCGACGCTCGGTGCAACCGACGGCCAGTTCGATGCCCGCCTCACCCACCTCGATGGTAAGCGCGTTGCTTCAGGTCGAAACTTTGATCCCGAGTCGGGCAAGCTGGTGGACAACGTCATGCTTGTCAGCGAAGAGCTTGCGGGCAAACTGGCGGATCAGGCCAAGGCGAGCAAGGAGTGGGTCGTCACCGCGGTCGAAACTACTCCGGGCCAAGAGAAGCCGCCGATGCCGTTCATGACCTCGACCTTGCAGCAAGAGGGGAACCGCAAACTACGCTTCCCGTCCAAGCGGACGATGCAGATTGCCCAGCAATTATACGAGGGCATCGCCGTTGGGGGCCAGACGGTCGGTCTGATCACCTACATGCGTACCGACAGTTTGAACCTTGCCGATCGCGCCCTCACGGAAGCGCGCGAGGTCATCAAGAATCTATATGGCGACGAGTATCTGCCCGCCAAGCCGGTGAAGTACAAGACTAAGTCGAAGGGCGCGCAAGAGGCCCACGAAGCGATCCGCCCTACCGACCTAAGCCGCCGCCCGCAGGACATTAAGAAGTATCTGAACAGCGAGCAATTCGCCCTGTACGAACTCATCTGGAAGCGAACGATCGCATGCCAGATGCAGCCGGCAAAGGTGAATCGCACCTCCGTGACCGTCCGCACCGAAGTCCCATCGGGAGCGCTCGACTTTGCCGCCAGCGGCAAGACCATCGTCTTCCCTGGCTTCCTCCGCGCCTATGTCGAAGGGACCGACGATCCGGAGGCGGAGATTGAGGGCCAAGAGCGGACGCTGCCCGCGGTCAAGCAGGGTCAGCATGTGAACCTCATCGAACTGGATACGCAAAGCCATACCACCCGGCCTCCGGCGCGCTACACCGAAGCGAGCCTCGTCAAGAAACTTGAGGAAGAAGGCGTTGGCCGCCCATCCACCTACGCCAGCATCATCTCGACCGTCCAAGATCGCGGTTACGTCGTGAAGAAGGGGAACGAGTTGATTCCAACGTTCACGGCTTTTGCAGTAACCACGTTGCTCGAAGACCACTTCGATGAGCTGGTTGACACTCGGTTCACCGCCACGATGGAAGAGAACTTGGACGAGATCGCTGACGGCAAGCGATCCTGGGTGGCCGAGCTCAAAGAGTTCTATCTCGGCACCCCAGAGCACCCTGGCCTCGATGCCCAGATCACAGCCAAGCAAGCCGATATCCCGTTTCCAAATGTCGAGCTGGGAACGGATCCGTCCGGTCAACCGGTGGTCGTGCGCGTGGGCCGGTACGGAACGTTCGTCCAACGTGGCGAAGGCGGCGCGGGCAACACCGCCAACGTGCCGCTCGACATCGCCCCCGCTGACCTTTCGCTGGAGCAAGCGCTTGCGATGATCGATAACAAGGCCGCGGGCCCAGCACCGATCGGTACCGATCCGGAGTCCGGGCAAAGCGTCTACAAGCGGTCCGGACGGTTCGGCGATTATCTAGAAGTTGCGCTCACCGAGGAAGAAGAAAAAGCGGGCGTGAAGCCTCGCCGAGTGACCCTTCCCAAAGAGCTCGTCAGTGCAGAGCTGGACAATGAAGAACTCACATTGCTGCTCCGCTTCCCACGCGTGGTTGGCCGCGATCCGGACACCGGCTCGGAAGTGACTGCGCTCATAGGACAGTACGGCCCGTACGTCAAGAGCGGCACCGAATCGCGCAATATCCCCGACTGGCGCGAGGCCGCGGAGATTGATCTCGAGACCGCGTTGCAGCTCTTGGCAGCCCCCAAGATTACGCGCGGGGGTAAGACGATGGCCGCGCCTCGGGCGGCGCTGAAGGAGTTCAGTTCGGTCGATGGATATGCCACTCCAATCCGGGTGATGGAAGGTCGATACGGCCCGTACGTCACTGACGGAACTGTGAACGCGACCCTGCCGCGCGGCACCAGCCCCGAAACGCTGACACCGGAAATGGCCGCTGAGCTTCTCAAAGCAAAAGCTGCTGCTGGGCCCGCCAAAAAGAAGTCCTTCGCCCGGCGCGGGACAACGAAAACCAAGCGCAAGGCGTAGACACTCAAGGATGCGAACCCCGATCATGATCAGCACTCTCCTCTCCCTATTCAGCCTCGGATGTACGGGCACCCTCGACCCAGCCCAAGCTCCCAAGGCAGAGAACATTTACGCTTTCAAGATGAAAGACATCGAAGGCAAGGAGGTTTCGCTGGACAAGTACAAGGGCAAGGTCCTGCTGGTGGTGAACACAGCGAGCAAGTGCGGCCTGACCCCGCAGTACGAAGCGCTCGAGACTCTTTACAAGACGCGTAGCAAGGATGGCCTGGTGTTGCTCGGCTTCCCCGCGAACAACTTCATGGGCCAAGAGCCGGGGACGGACGCCGAGATCAGGGAGTTCTGCACTACGAAGTACTCGGTCACCTTCCCGATGTTCAGCAAGATCTCGGTCAAGGGCGACGACATTCACGAGCTTTATAAGTGGCTGATCGCTCACAGCGATCGGCACGATGAGATTGAGTGGAACTTTGCCAAGTTCCTTGTTGGACGCGATGGGAAGGTCATTGCCCGCTTCGGTCCGAGGGTCAAACCCGACGCCGCCGAATTCACGGCCGCGATCGATCTCGCCCTCAAGTCGAGTTCCTGAGCGATTGTTAAGTCGGCGTTAATATGAAAACCCATCGGTATACTTTTGTCACACCGGCGAGCCCGGACCAAAGGTACCTGTATGGCAAATTTCCGCACAATTCGAACCACTAGCTTCGCCCTCTTGGCGACCTCGCTCCTCCTCGCAGGTTGTTCCGGCGACGCCTCCAAGACCGCTGAGGCAGGCGGCAAAACGGTCGAGACTTCAAACGAAACGACCATGGCGATCAATGCCAAGGGCAGCTCGTTCGTGAAGCCCTTCATGGAGAATGTCCTCGAAGCTTACAAGGGTAAGTCAGGCACCTCAATCAACTACCAGGGCGGCGGATCGGGCGCGGGAATTTCCGCTCTCATCGACGGGACCGTCCCGTTTGCGTGCAGCGACGCTCCGATGAGCGACGAAGAAATGACCGAAGCCGAGACGAAGCTAGGCTCGAAGGCGATGAATTTGCCGATCGTCCTCGGTGCTATCTCGATCGCCTACAACGCTCCTGGTGTCACGGACCTGAAGATGGACGGCGAGACCCTCGCTGGCGTCTTCATGCGCTCGATCACCAAGTGGAACGACCCCAAAATTGCAGCTCTTAACCCAGGCACTACGCTCCCCGATGCCGATATTCGGGTGATCGTCCGCGGTGACGGTTCTGGCTCGACCTACGTCCTCAGCGACTACCTCAGCGCCGTCTCCACTGAGTGGAAGGAGAAGATGGGCCGCAGCAAGAAGCTGAACTGGCCGCAGGGTGTGACCGCGATGCAGCAATCAGACGGCGTCACCAAGGCTACGAAGGACACTCCAGGCAGCATCACTTACACCGAAGTCAGCTACGCCCTGCAGTCCGGACTCGGCATGGCCATGGTCAAGAACGCTAGCGGCGAGTTTGTTAAGCCCGAAGGCGCAGCGGTGACCGCCGCGGCTGCCGGTGCATCCCTCCCCGACGACTTCCGCGGCTCGATCGTCAATTCGCCGGGCAAGGGCGCATACCCGATCAGCAGCTTCGTCTTCGCGCTCCTGCCGACTGACATGTCCAAGAACCCAAGCGGCCAGGCGATCGTCGATGCAATGAACTACATCCTCACCGAGGGTCAGATGAAAGCGGGCGAACTGCACTACGCTCCGGTGCCCGAGTCGGTCGCCACCAAGGTGATCGAGCAGCTCAAATCGATCAAGGTAAAGTAGACGCGTGGCCGCCGTTGGTGAGACCCGTCAGGAGATCGCTCCCAGCCGTCGGAAGCGTCGGCTGGGAGACTTGACCTTCCGAGGGGTTGCCACCGCCGGTGGCTTAGTTCTGCTCCTGATCGTCGTGCTCGCGCTCCAGCAGCTCTTTAGTGGTAGCCGCGAAGCGCTCGCCCAGCAAGGCGGCCAGTTCTTCTACGGGTCAGAGTGGGACTCCATGAACAAGCGCTACGGGGCGCTCCCGCTCATCTGGGGCACCTTTGTCAGCGCCTTCATTGCGCTGCTGGTCGGCGGTGTCACCGGCGTCACGATCTCTGCATTCCTGGTGGAGCTCGCTCCCAAGTGGCTCTACAAACCGGTCTCGTTCCTGGTTGACCTGCTCGCCGCCATCCCATCGATCATCTTCGGCCTTTGGGGCATGGAAGTCCTGATTCCTTGGCTGCGCGACCACCTGTACCCGCAGCTGACTTCGACGCTCGGATGGACCGGCCTTTTCGGGACATCATCCGGTTTTGCGAGCACGGGTTACAGTTTGCTCACTGCCGGGATCGTGCTCGGGGTGATGATCATCCCGACCGTCGCCGCGATTACGCGCGAAATGCTCCTCGTCGTCCCCAAGAACATGCGCGATGGTGCCTTGGCCCTGGGAGCAAATCGCACTGAAGCGCTGAAGGGGGTCATGATCCCCTTTGCGCTCGGCGGAATCCTGGGAGGCTTGATTCTCGGACTTGGGCGTGCGCTCGGCGAGACCATGGCCGTGACGATGATCATCGGCAACACCGCCACCATCAACAAAGACTTGCTGCAACCTGCGGCGACGCTGTCTAGCCAAATTGCCACGAACTTCGGAGAGGCGGATGGCAGCCTGCGACCGGCGCTCATCGGCCTCGGGTTCTTACTCTTCCTCGTGACCCTTAGCATCAACATGCTGGCCCGGTGGCTCGTCATGCGAATGCGCCGCAGGAGCGGGATGATCTAGATGATTGCGACCCTCCTCATCGGCTCACTCGTTACCGTCGCGGTCTATCAGATCGGACTGCGACTCCTGCCTTGGGCGACCCAGCGCAAGGTGCGCCATCTCACCACCTATGGCATGGGTTATCTGGGCTCACTGCTTGCAATCATCCCGCTCGTCCTGCTCGTCGCCTATCTCGTGAAAGCGGGTGGTCCTGGTCTCAACTGGACGTTCCTGACTGCCGCTGAGAAACCGGTGGGTCAGCCAGGCGGAGGTTTTGCGAACGCAATCGTGGGTTCGGGAATCATTATTCTTCTCGCCTCGCTGGTAGGCGTCCCGATCGGACTCCTCGCGGGGATTTACTTGGCCGAGGTCGGCAAAGGCTGGTTCGCGGCGACCATCCGGTTCCTCGCAGAAGTTCTCACCGGATTGCCCAGTATTATTGCGGGCATTCTCGCCTACACATTGTTCGTCATGCACCTCAGGAACGTGCCTGGCTGGAGCAACTTTAACGGTGTTGCGGGCGCACTCGCGCTGTGCTTCTTGATGATCCCGGTCATCACGCGCGTCACCGAGGAAGCCATCCGCATGGTACCGAACCACCTGCGCGAAGCTAGTATGGGCCTCGGGGTCGGTCAATGGCGCACGGTGTGGCACGTTGTGCTGCCCGCCGCTCGCAGCGGCATCTTGACCGGCGTCGTCCTGGCCATCGCCCGTGTCGGGGGTGAAACTGCTCCGCTCCTCTTCACCACTTTGGGGACCCGCGAGATCGTTTCCGACCCTCGCCAAGCGATGGGCGCGCTGCCGCTCAGCATCTACTTCGGCGCAGGCTCTCCGTCAGACCTAAACGTTCAGCTCGCGATCACGGGTGCACTGTTCCTCGTAATCTGGATCGCGCTGGTCAACATCGGTATCCGATGGTTGAGCATTCTGACTCAGCCCAGACTAGGCTAAGCAAAGAGCGGGGCGAGCCCACTAGGGAGCTCGCCCCGTCTACGTTCTAGATGGCGATGATTAGCCAGTAACCATCGCGTCGTACTCTTCCTTGGACTTCGGTACCTTGATCGTGCCGTCCACGATCTTCTTCTTGATCTCCTCGATCTTCGCCAGGTTGGCCTCGCCGACCTTGTCCTTGGTGAACTTCATCTCGCTCAGGCCCACGCCGTTCGCCTTCAGGTCGTAAATCGACTCGCCTGCGCTGTACTTACCTTCCACGATGTCCTTGATCGTGCTGTAAACAGCCTCGTCCACGCGCTTCACCATCGAGGTCAGCACGTTGCCTTCAGCAAGATAGTCTTGGTCGCTGTCGACGCCAATGGCGAACTTACCGGTCTCCTTAGCCGCGGTGATGACACCCTGACCCGCTCGCCCGGCAGCGTGGTAAACGATGTCCGCCCCCGAGCTGAAGAGAACGGTCGCTGCGGCTTTGCCTTTCTGACTATCGTCCCAGTTGCCCGTGAACTTCGCCGGAAGCATCTCAACCTGCGGGTTGGCCATCTTTGCGCCCGCCAAGAAGCCGTATTGGAACTTGTGAATGAGAGGGATCTCCATGCCACCCACAAAACCCAGTTTGTTGGTCTTGGTCATGAGGCCAGCCAGGTAGCCAGCCAGGAAGCTTCCCTCTTCTTCCTTGAACTTAAGCATCCGGACGTTTTTCGCCTCGACGCTACCGTCCACAATGGCGAATTTGGAATCCGGAAACTGTGCCGAGACCTTGCGCAATGCGGTCTCTTGGTTGAGGCCAACCGCGATGACCAAATCGGCACCCGCTTCTGCCAGTGAGCCCTGATTGGCTTCGTAGTCCTTTTCGCTCTTGGACTCGACTGACATCTCCTTGATGTTGAAGTCCTTCTTCGCCCGCTCGATTCCTGCCCACGCGGAGTCATTGAACGACTTGTCGCCGCGACCACCGCTGTCAAAGACGATCCCGATCGTCAGTTGCTTTCCAGCGGCTGGCGTGGTGCCGTCCGTCGTCGTCGCCGTATCTTTGCTTCCGCTACATCCGGCCACCATCAGTGCGACGCTGCACGCGGCCAACGCCATCCAAGTCGTTTTCATATGTTGTTCTCCTAGCCCGCTCGGGGTAAAATCACTAAATTATGGGCCGCCGTGGCCCCTCGCAGGCAACTGCCCTGCCCCAGGAGACTCACACTTTGATCGTCTGTAACCTCACCAAGCCTGAATCGACCCTTGACCAAGTCAAGAAGACGTTTCCTAAGCTGCCCCAAACCGACGCGGCCCTCGTGGCCACGGCCCTGGTCTTGAGCGGCCGCTATGCAAAGGTGGAGCACGACGGCGACACGTTTGATTGGACCAAAGACTACCACGAGTTGACCAGCCGATTGCTGCCGATCCTGGAGCAAGTGAATCTCGGGATCGAGCCGCCAGCGAAGCGGACCAAGGCGGCCATCGCCGCATCCGAGGAAGAGATCGTCGAATTCAAGATCAACCTCGTCAGCAACTACGCGCAGGGCGAAACGGTCCTTGGTGAGCGGGAAGATCTGAAGACCCTGCTGGCGGAGATCCTCCAGTCTGGCGTCGAGTACCAATACTCCAGCACCGACATTGGATGGCAGTGGGCACTTGACCGCGCAAACTGGTCCACTCTCAGCGGTGGTGATTTGACCCGACGCGTCAAGCTTAAGGCGCTGTTCTCGGGCGACAACGTCGGCACCGAGATGGGTCAGAACGGCCCCAAGAAACGTGCCAGCAAGCGTGCTGCCGCAGCCGTCGTCGAAGTGGAAATCCCCGAAGTCGCCCCTGAAGGCGCGATCGTCGAGGAAGAAGCCTAAGAAACACTGTGAGGCCGGACCCGAAGCGTAACCCCTTGCGCTCCGTGGTCCGGCCAAGTTGTTTCTGGAAGTGGGCTTTTTACGCTGCGTCGTCGATGTTGACGCTTTTCGCAGGTTCGGCGCTGCTGTAGTCCCAGTTGTCGCAGTCAAGCCGCTTGCAGTAGATCATCTGCTGGGTCGAGCCGTCGCTGAGTTCCACCTCTGCGCGCTGACCAAACCGACAATCTAGGCAGATCTCCGGCTCAATCAATCGTACTACTCTCAGCTGTCGCTTCCCCATTGTGTTGCCCCAAACGTGTACCTGGGTAACCCTTTCCACCCTGCGCATTCTTGCCGTCATGCAAATGTACGGGGTTCGGCGCGGAAAGCTGCTCCGCCAACCTGGATGCGACCGGAGCCGAGCCTATGTCATGCTAACCTCAATGCAACCTGTGCACTCCTTCTCCGTGCGTGAACTGACCCTGGGAAGCGGACCGCTGACGCTCATCGCTGGCCCATGTCTGGCCGAATCCCGAGAGTTGTGTTTTCACGTTGCGGAGACGATGCAGGTCCTGTGTGCCGAACTCGGATTCCAGTACATTTTCAAGGCGAGCTTCGACAAGGCGAACCGAACTTCCATCACCACCACGCGCGGTGCGGGCCTCGAATCGGGCCTCGAGATTCTTCGCAACGTCGCGGCCAATTTCGGGCTGCCGACCACCACCGACGTGCATCTGCCCGACCAGGCCGCCGTAGTGGCGGGCAGCGTCGATCTTCTGCAGATCCCTGCCTTTCTGTGCCGTCAGACCGACCTACTCCAAGCTGCCGCGGAAACGGGCAAGCCAGTCAACGTCAAGAAGGGACAGTTCCTTGCCCCAGGCGACACGCTGAACATCGTTGAGAAGCTGCGCACATTCAAGGCGAGCGGCATCATGCTCTGCGAGCGAGGCACCAGCTTCGGTTATAACACGCTCATCGTCGATATGCCCGGGCTGGAAATCATGCGATCCTTTGGCGTTCCCGTGTGCTTCGACGCGACGCACTCCGCGCAGCGCCCCGGTGGGGCGGGCACATCGACAGCGGGCAATCGCGAATCAATCCCGGCCATGGCCCGAGCGGCGGCAGCGGTGGGGCTCGACGCCCTGTTTTTAGAGGTTCACCCGGACCCAGCAAGGGCCCTCTCGGACTCCGCCACACAATGGCCGCTTGATCATGCACGGAGCCTGCTTACGAGCGTCAAGCGGATTCGAGACGCCGCACTCGCGCAGCCCTAAAGCGAAAGCGCGCCCGTGCGTCGCGTGCGCACATCCGATGAAGAGAGTTCGCCGGTTAGAGCGATCCGACGCGTCTTGCCGCAAATTCGTCGCTGCAGAGACGGCAAGCTGTCAGCTTGGCTGAGGGGGATGCAGAGACAGGCCAGCTAGTTGCTGACGTTGCAGATTTCTAATCCAATCAACATGGCACCCTGAATCAAAATGTTGGTAGTCCGGACGGGATTCGAACCCGCGACCTCCGCCGTGAAAGGGCGGCATCCTAACCGCTAGACGACCGGACCGCGAAGCTAAATTATGGCCCGACTTGAACCTATAAATCAAGCGACCCCCTGAGATCCATCTCAGGAGGTCGCGACATTCGCCTTCGTTTCGAAGTTACTTGATCACTTCGTCAGCGCCCGGTCGAACCTTAAGCTCTGGTGAGTCGGCCGGTACGGGAAGCTCTCCCGTCTCCTCAAGAACGCGCCGAACATCCTCGACCGCACGACTCACGTCATCGAAATTTCCAACTCGGCGGCCAGTGACGTACCGCGAGCTGTAGTACTTCTCGTTGAGGTAGTTGATCCGGACGCGTCCGCTCCCGCTCGAAGCGTGAATGAACTGTCCCTTCCCGATGAAGATGCCGACATGGCTGATGCGGCTTCCACGCGTATTGAAGAACACCAGGTCTCCGCGTTGCAGCGATGCCCGCGCAACGAATGTGCCTCGGGTCGCCTGCTCGCTCGAAGTGCGAGGAAGATTGATGCCTGCCTTGCGCATCACGTAGCCGACGAATCCGCTGCAATCGAAGCCACCGCGCGAAGTACCACCCCAGACGTAGCGGGTGCCGAGCAACTCCTTGGCGTTGTCGATCAATCGATCGGCACTGCCGCCGCTCTTGACGTTGCGCTTCTTGGGCTCGTCCTTCTTCGGTTCGGGCTTCTTCTGGGAAGCCTCCTGCGACTTGTTGGAAAGCGCAACCACCTCGGTACTGGTGGAGCGTCGCGCCACTTCCGCTTGAAGTCGAGCGACTTCCGCCGCACTGATTCCCTTCACGAGGTCCTTGCGAATCCAGCCTGCGACGTCATTGAACTGTACGTACAACCACTCGCCCTGCTGGCGTAGCACCTTGCCGTAGTCCCTTACATCGACGCTTCCCAGCCGCGAAGAGTCCGTTGTGGGGTTCGAGCGGACTCGAACGTCATCCCCGGACACGCGGACGTAGGTGGACTTAAACTTTGCGACCGCTTTAGTCATCGTCGATTGACGAACAACTTTTGCCGGTGCCTTGGCGACGGTCTTGGGTGCCGGAACTCGAATCTTGTCGCCGGGACGAATTCGAGTCAGATCGCGACCACCATTCATGCGCGAAAGCTCGGCTACGGAGATGCCGTATCGCTTCGCGAGGTCCCAGTTGTTATCGCCCGAACGGACGGTGTAGTTACCGCTACCGGCCGAACTGCGCCCGCTCGTCGAGCGCTGAGAACTGGAAAGCCGAATCTCCTTGCCGATCTGGAGACGAGTTTCGCTCAGTCCCGGATTGGCTTTACGGATTTCAGACGCAGAGACGCCGGTCTTTCGAGCAATCTTCTCGACCGTATCCCCTGCTTTGATTGTATATGTGTTGCCGAAAGACGCGCTCGCCGCTAGCAAGCAGGCCCATAAGGCTAATGTCCTTACGTTCAAGGGCAATTCCTCCTCTGGTGCCTGGGAACATCGCGCTGAACTTCAGCGGTCCCTGACAAGGCTTAAGATACCTGCGCTGGCCCCCGTAAGTCAACCGGCTCAGTATCCGCCACTTGTATTATCGGACGGTGAAGCTGCATTCTTTGGTGCGACTAAATCAAGGCTGAAACGGCTCACTCAAACGATGCCACCACGAACGTGTGATCGCTCGGCCTTTCCGCGAGCCTGGGTTCAATGTCGATCCAGCACTCGGTGCACCGGGAAGCCAATGCGCTCGTCGCGTACAAGTGGTCGATTCGCCACCCGAGCTTGCGCTGTACTGCGTTCTTAATGAAGAAGTCCCAGTATGTATAGTGTCCGCCCTCAGTGTGATGCTGGCGGAAGAGGTCCCTGAATCCCAGATCCACCAGCCGTGCCAGCCGTGAGAACTCGTCGGGATGGTGGCCTACCTGGCCCAGCAGCTTGGGCGAATCGTAAACGTCCGCGGGAGCAGGCGCGATATTGATGTCCCCCATCCACAGCACGTGCTTGCTGCGCGAGCGCGCCGCCTCTAGCAGCGAGACGAAGTTCTCAAGCCACGCCATCTTGTACTCCCATTTCTCGGAGCCCACCTTGTTTCCGTTCGGGACGTAGGTGTTCACGATGCAAATGTCGTCCAGAGTCGCCATCACGATGCGTCGATCGTCGACCAGACCTGGATTCAGCATCCCCTTGTGCACCTGGGTGAGCGGTGCGCGAGAGAGCAGAGCCACGCCGTTGTAGCTCTTCTGCCCATGGACGATGGCGTGATAGCCAATGTCCTCAAAGTCGCTCAGCGGAAACTGGTGATCTTCGCACTTGATCTCCTGCAATCCCAGAACATCGGGCTGATGCGTGGCCAACCAGTCCAGCAGGATCGGAAGTCTGACGCGCACTGAATTCGTGTTGAAGGTGGCAATCTTCACGCGTCTATCCTACCGCCCGGTACACTCGCCTGCGTGGATCGCGAGACCGCCGCTGGCATTCCCCGAAGTTCGTTCTTGTGGGCGTTATCGCGTCCGGACATCGTCCAGCAGTATCGCAAGATCAATCTCTGCATGCTCTGTCGCCGCGAGGGTGTCAACGCCGCTGGGATCTGCGACAACTGCTACCACGTGCTCAACTCGCCGGAGATCGACGCGGTCCAGCGGTGGCTGTCTGGAGTCGGTCCCTAAGTGCAGCAGCTACTTTTCGTTGTCGCCCTGATCGCGATCCTCGTCATCGGTATTCGTGCGATGCGCCATTCAGTTCGCGCCGGGATCCATCGTACGCAGATCCCCGCGCAGGTGGAGTATTGGATCTATTTGCCTACCGAGCGGGCACCGCTACAGGACGACTTGATGAAGATCATGGTGGCGACCAACTCCGCCGACCCCAACAGACCCACCGCCATTACCGCGCGCGAGGGCATGATTTTCAGCGACATCCGTCTTCTCATCGAGCTAACTCTGCGTTCGCGCTCCCCGCATGTTTTTCGCCCAGACCTCCTGATGTCCCTCAGCGGCACCGATTCTGGCAACATCAATGGCCTGGCGGCGGCCCAATCGATGCTGAGGGTGCGATACGTCAGTCGCGAACAACTGGCCGACTATCGGCACCTCACCTTTATGCCGTATCTTGCGCACGCCAGCATGAAACTGGGCGATGGGATCGCCGTACTCGACGTCGGACGGCAGCGCCTCATGGATCCCGACCAGTTCACCCGCTGGCTCACAGCGACCACCAATCTCGAATCGTTCGAATCGAATGTCACCATCCAGGTCGTCGAGGATGACGAGTACCGTCGCATCGTCACCACGGGCATGGTCACCATTGGGCTTCGAGAGCTTCGCACGTTGCCGCTTCAGGCCGATGCCGAGACCGTCGCGAAGCAGGTAGTCGAGGAGCTTGCGCGACGCTGCTGGGACCAGCGGACGGAGATCGAAGACATGATGGTCGACCTCGAATTTGATTCCTTCCGGGGCTACGTTCAAGGGCGCACCGCCGACACCTGCGAGTTGCGCATCCAGCGGATCACCAAGTCATGAGATCGATTCGGGTCATTCCCTGTTTGGATATCAAGGACGGTCGCGTCGTGAAGGGCGTCAACTTCGTCGGACTCCGCGATGCAGGTGACCCTGTCGAACTTGCGCGACTCTACAACGATCAGGGCGCAGACGAGCTTGTTTTCCTCGACATCAATGCCTCAAGCGATGCCCGAACCCCGGTCATCGACCTTGCGGAGAGGGTCGCCAATGAGATCTTCATCCCGTTCACAGTCGGCGGGGGCATCCGATCGGTCGAGCAGATCAAAGAGGCCCTGCGGGCAGGTGCGGACAAGGTGAGTCTGAACACCGCCGCAGTAAACAACCCCGATTTGATTTCGGAAGCCGCGGAACGGTTCGGCACCCAGTGCGTCGTGCTAGCTCTCGATGCCCACGCGTGGGAGGGTGAGCCCGGAAAGTGGGAAGTCGTCATTCACGGTGGACGGACGCGCACGGGGCTTGACGTCGTCGAATGGGCCATGCACGCCGAACGCCTGGGAGCAGGTGAGATTCTTCTCACGAGCATGGACGGCGACGGGACCCTGGGTGGGTACGACCTCGCGGTGACCCGCGCGGTCTCCGATGCAGTACAGGTTCCGGTCATCGCGAGCGGTGGCGCAGGCATGCCAGAGCACCTGGTCGAGGCGGTCACCCAAGGGCACGCGGACGCGGTCCTGCTCGCAAGTATCGTCCACGACGGGACCTATCACCTGGCCGACCTGAAGAAATTCATGCACGACGCCGGAATTCCTACGAGAATCGCGAACAAATTCTGAATTGGCACGTCGAATGCTTTACTCCGAGAACGGAGGCTGAACTTCAGCTTCCGAGATAGGAGAATCCGTTCATTCTAATTTAGGCCGCTGGATTTCCAGCGGTCTTTTCTTTTGCCTTGACCAGCATCGTCAGCGCCCGGACCACGTTGATCCGTTGCGGAGACAGCGGCAGGTAAGGAGACCGGCAGTCCCCCATCTCCAAGTCGAAGTTTGGATATGCGCACTTGAGCACGCGCAGCGGTCCGAAGTCGCGCATCGTCATGCTCCAAGTCTTCAGGAGTGCAAGATCAAGCTTTGGAGAAATCCGCCCAAAGATCCCGGCGAGCGGCGAGCAAAGGACGCCTCCCGTCACCCACTCGTAAGTCGTTACCGTGCTCGATGTCTGGGGTCCGTCGGGCCAAACGGTCGAGAGCGCATGCGCGATGGTCACCCGTGGAAACTGCTGAATTTCTAGTACGGCCTGCTTCGACAGGCGGCCCAACTGGTCGACCACGATGAGCGGCAATGCGGCGTAGCTCGCGATCGTCTTGAAGTGTCCGACAAATTCGGCCTCAGTGAAATCGCCGTAGTAGGGCGGCATGATGAGCGCGGCCCGAGCACCGTGGCGTTGAGCGTGCTGCGCCAAGTCCAAGCTAGCACCGGAATTCAGCGTCGTACAGTTCGCCACCAGCGGAATCGCTCCCCGGGTCTCGCGGCAGACGATCTCCATCACCGCTTTGCGTTCGCTGAAGCTCGTCGAGGTGAACTCGCCCACGTCGGTATTCAGCACGAGCCCTTCGATGTGGCGCTCGGTCAACCATCGAACGATCCGCGCGATGCGCACCTCGCTCAGCGATTTCCCATCATCGGTGAAGGGCGTGATCAAGGGCGCAAAAGATCCAGTTAGGTCAAGCATAGTTGCTCCACCGTTCATTCTCGGTAGATCCAAGCAACGTTGCTAGGGTCGGGCGGCAAGAAGGGCGATCTGGTGTAGCCGGAAGGTGAGCGTCTCGCCCTCACCGGTTGGCCTCAGATAGTCGCGGAGCCAGCCCTCGCTGTAGATGATGCTGTGGAGCGTACGGGTCCGAACCGGCTCTTGCACGCTCATCCGATCGAGCCAATCGTAAGCGTTGTGGGGATTCGAATGGGTTTCCACGTGCACGATCTTGTAACCCGCCTTCTCGGTCATCGCGCGCCACTCCGTCTCCGTGTAGTTCCGCACATGGCTCGGATCGCGCAGCGTTTCGACCAACTGCAACTCTTCGTTAGCAGCCGGATCCTCAATGCCGATTGTATCGACGATCAGGAGCCAGCCTCCCGATTCGGTCACTCGCCACGCCTCAGCTAGAAACTTGGGCACGCTCTGGAAGTGGTGGGCGGCGATGCGACTTGCCACCCCTTCAAACGCGCCGTCCTCGAAGTTCAGCTCCTCGGCAAAGCCGAGGAGCGTCTCGATCTGATCGAGCCCGCGCTCGGTTGCGGTCCGGGCAGTAACTTGCAACATTTCTGGGGTTGGATCAAGCGCGACCACCTTTCTTGCGTGAGGCGCGAACGCGTAGGCCAAGTGCCCAGCCCCCGTTCCGACATCCAATACTGCCCCGCCGCGAGGCTGAGCAAGCTCAACGCACCGAGCGAGCGCGGCCTCGTTCGCGTGGGCACCGCTGGTCAGATACCGCTCGGCCGCAGGTCCAAACTGGTCGCGCGGATCGGCCATTACCGAATAACCAAGTACGTCGTGCTTGAAACTGTGCGGTCGCCGATCTGAGCCCGGAACGCAATCGGGATCACTCCGCGTGCATTCTGCGGCGCGATCAGGTCGATGGGGATCTTAGCGGTTCCGCGCGAATGGTAGATGATGAACTTCTTCTCGCGGTTCCGGGCGACGCTCCAGTCGTCGGGAACTCCGACCGTAAAGACCCCGTCCACCCGCCGAAGAGTATTCGACCGCAAGATCACGTTCCCCTTGAGGACTCGGCTATCCTTCTCGGTCACCAATCCGTTTGGCAGCGTCACCTCGAAATCGACGATATCGCTGATGCGGTAGCTGGTCTGCAGCACTGCATCCTCCAGTCCGCTCGACTTCAAGGTCGTGCGCAAGATACGGAATCCCCGCGTCGCATCCGGGGCGACGCTGGTCTCGTAGTCGATGAACGACCGGCCCTTGCGATCGAACGCCGGGAACGGCAACTCGACTCGCTTGGTGAAAGCCGCAGCGAGCCCTTCGGTTCGCATCTCTGCGCGGTTAATCTCTGTCCCACCGGTGCGCCTCATGGTCATGCGGACCTTGATCGCTTCACCGGGAACCACGGTTCGCGCTTTGTACTCGCTTGCCCACTCGATCCCACCCGGAATATTACGCCCGCGCTCGTAACGCAAGAAGACAAGCGTGCACGAGCGCGGCATAAAAGCTTCGGGGCTCGGCTGATCTCGCGCGACGTCATCTGAGCGAATCCCTAACGTTCGACCGAGGACAAATGGTTGCTCGCTTACCGCCGGAACTGCCATCTCCAGGGTCCAGCGGTCCCCTTCTTGGATTCCAGCGCTTCGAATCATCCCTTCCAGGAAAGGCTGCTCGATCCAAAGCGGCATGCTCCGGTTCATGGCGTCCATTCGCCGGGCACGCACGATCGGGGCTCCATCGCCCCAGCTCACGCGCAATTCGACGTTGTCGTCCCCGACCAACCAGCCGTCGCCATTGAGGTCCAGCGAGAAAATGATGTCTCGGCCCACCGGAACGACGGCACCCAGGAACAGCTTGTTCGGCTCCCATTGCATCGTCGTCGGGGCATTGACCGAGGTATTCAGGCCGTCCCACTCTTCCTGGTCGAACCGCCCGTCAATCTGCGGAGTCAACGCAAGTCGCTGAGTCGAGGCGACTTCGTACCGACTGAACATCGGCGATTCAGAAGGTTGAACATCGGTGGAAACGCTATTCGCGAACGCAAAAACGCCCCCCGCAAGGGTCCAAAAACTGGCCATAAGGCTAAGCATGCTGTCTTTACAGACGTGCGAAACTCGGGAAGGGATGCGGTCGCCGACCCTATTCCCACTCGATCGTGGCCGGAGGTTTGCTGGTCAGATCGTACAGGACTCGGTTGACCCCTTCGACCTCGTTCACGATCCGATTCGCAACGTGTTCGAGCACATCAAACGGAATCGCAACCGCCGTCGCGGTCATGGCATCTTCGCTCTGCACCGCGCGCAAAACGATCGGCTGCTGGTAGGTCCGTTCATCGCCCATGACTCCCACGCTGCGGACATCGAGCAGCGCGGCGTAGCTCTGCCAGATGAGCTTGTGGAGACCACGCGCACGCAGCTCGGCGCGGAAGATCGCGTCCGCCTCCTGCGTCATCTTCACGCGCTCTTCCGTGATTTCGCCAAGAATCCGTACCGCAAGTCCGGGACCCGGGAACGGTTCGCGATCCACCATGTGCTCCGGCAACCCCAGCGCACGTCCAACCTTGCGCACCTCGTCTTTGAAGAGCCACTTAACGGGCTCGATGACTTTGAGACTCATCCAATCAGGCAGCCCTCCCACGTTGTGGTGAGTCTTGATCTTGGATGCGGTAGCCGATCCGGACTCGATGATGTCGGGATACAGCGTTCCCTGGGCCAAGAAGTCGCACCCCTGCAACTCCTCGGCATGCTCTTCGAAGCAGCGAACGAATTCCGCCCCGATGATCTTTCGCTTCTGTTCCGGATCGGTTACTCCCTTGAGCGCGGTCAAGAATCGATCACGGGCATTGATCGCGATCAGCTTGGGGTGGAAGTGCTCTGTGAACTCGCGAATCACATCCTCGGCTTCGTTCTTGCGGAGAAGACCATGATCGATAAATACGCACGTAAGCTGATCTCCGATCGCTTGAGCCATCAGGGCGGCGACAACGCTGCTATCGACACCACCGCTCACCGCACAGAGAACTCTGCGGTCTCCAACCTCCTGGCGGATCGCCTCGATTGCTTCGTCGATGAAACTCTCGCTATTCCAATCGCCGCGGAGCTTAGCCTTGTCGAAGAGGAAACGACGCAGGATTTCCTGACCGCTCAGGGTGTGGGAGACTTCCGGGTGGAACTGCACACCGAACATCGGTCGATCGGTCCCTTCGAATGCAGCGACGGGGCACGACTCGGTCGAACCGGTCACTTGGAATCCTTTCGGCAAGTGCACCACCTGGTCGCCGTGGCTCATCCACACCTGCTTAGACTCGAGCCCACCGACCAACGAGTGCGGCGTCGCCTCGCTCAGGTTCCGGCGTCCGTACTCTCGATCGGTCGCGCGGCGCACTTCCCCGCCCAGCGCATTCGCCAGATACTGCAAGCCGTAGCAGATTCCCAGGACGGGTGTCTCAGTTGGCAATGATGCCAGCGGGATATCGGGGGCACCCTCTTCGAGCACGCTGCGCGGACCACCGCTAAGGATGATCGCGCTCGGTCGCTTCTCCGCTATCGCGGCGGTGGCCGTCATCCACGGGACGAGTTCAGAAAAGACGCCTAGCTCCCGGACTCGGCGCACGATGAGCTGCGAGTACTGCCCGCCGAAGTCGATGACCAAGACGCTCTGGTGATCCATGGAAGGTCAGAGTTTAGCACTCTCGGTCACTGGATCGCGGCCTCGCCGCGCTCTCCGGTGCGTACCCGAACCGCATCCAAAACCTCGCTGACGAAGATCTTGCCATCCCCGATGTCGCCGGTGTGCGCCGCCTCCTGAATTGCTTCAATGGCCGTCTCCAGATCACCTTCGGCAACTACCAGCTCCACCTTGATCTTGGGAACGAGGTTGAGCGCGTAGGTCGATCCGCGGTACTTATCCGTTTGGCCCTGCTGGCGACCGTATCCGCGCACCTGTTCCACGCTTAGGCCATGGATTCCCGCGTCTTCGAGCGCATTCATGACTTCCTCAAGCTTGTTCAGCCGCACAAATGCCTCAATCCGTTTCATCGCGAGAAAGATTACCGAAAGAGCCAGCAACTGGCCACAATTAACTCTGTGCCTGAACAACGCTTGAACCGATGGCTTGTGGCGTGCTTCGTCGCGGCAGGAACCGCTGCCGCAGCCGCAACCGCGTTGGTTTTCACGCGCCACTCGTTCGCCGCGCTCGAACTGGTTGGAATCGGTGCCGGGGCCCTGGCCCTCTACGCTGTCTATCAGGTGCGCGAGGAGCTCTTAGAACTCCAAGACGAGGCCAAGAAGGCCGAGCGACGATCCGAGTTGTACGAACGCGAAATCCGGCGGCACCGCGAAGTCGTAGACGCCCTTGCGGACGGACTCGAGGTCGGCATCTTCCTTTGCGATCCAAAGATGATCGTGGAGTACTCGAACAAGAAGGCGATAGAGCTCTTCCGGTACGACGTCCCCAAGGGCAGAAACATCCTGGCCGTCACCTTGAGCCATGAATTGGAAACCCTTGTCGGGGACGCAGTCCGCACGAGCGAGCCGACCTTCGGCGAGGTCGTCTTGCGCTATCCAGACGAGCGAGTCTGCCTGGCGAAGGCGTGGGTCGATCCTATGGCCGGGGAGCGCGTTTTTCTGACTCTACAAGAGATCACCCATTTGCGGCGGCTCGAACGGATACGCCGCGATTTTGTCGCCAACGTCTCACACGAGCTTCGCACCCCCATGACCACGATACGCGCGATGGCCGAGACGCTGACCGAAACGGACGAAGAGGATATGAAGCATCTCGGGCCGAAGTACCTTAACCGGATCATTGCCGAAGTCGACCGCCTCAACCTCATCACCGAAGACTTACTTACGCTCAGCTCCGCCGAATCAAAGTCGGTCGAGAAGCGCCCGACCGACCTCTCAGCGATCGTCCGAGAGGCAGTGAGCGACCTCGCCGATAAGGCGGCTCAGAAGCAAATCGAGTTTGTCGTGACGGTTCCCCGGGAGGTGCTCATCGAAGCGAATCCCCATCAGCTCTCGCAAGTCCTGGTGAACCTGTTCGACAACGCGATCAACTACTCCAACGAGGGATCGGTCGAAGTCTCGCTCGATGAAGCGAACGACGGTTACGTCCAGTTGCGCGTCCAGGACCATGGCATCGGCATTCCCGCCGAGCACCACCCGCGCATCTTCGAGCGGTTCTACCGCGTGGACAAGGGACGTTCGCGTGCTACCGGAGGTACCGGCCTCGGGCTGAGCATCGTCAAGCACATTGTAGAATCGCACGGCGGCTCCGTGAGCCTGGTGAGCTTCCCGGGCGAAGGAAGCACCTTCACAATCCGTCTCCCTAAGACATAGTGAAGCCTGCTGTGCGTTCTCAAAGCAGGCTTCACTTCGCTTGCGACCGTACGATCAGTCGTCGATTTCGGACTTCGATCGGTCGATTGCCGAATCGCGCCGCTTCACCTGGCTGTAACCCCGGTTCGCACCGGACGCAGTGGAGGGACCACTCGCAACCTGAGTCTGCATCGCCTGAGCCCGGAGCCGATTCATCTCCGCGGTCGCTTCAGCAATGAGCGAATGCTCTTCCCCGCGAGTTCGGGCGATGCGACGATCCCAAAGGTAGAGGATCGGCGCCGCGTTGAAGATCGACGAGTACGTTCCCGAGAGGATGCCGGTGAGCATCACCACGCAGAAGAACTTCAAGTCGATCGTGGGCGTTCCCATGATGACCAAGATCAAGAGCGTGACGATAACGGTCATCGACGTATTGATCGAGCGGGCAATGCTCTGGGTAATCGACCGGTTGCACAGGTTGCCAAAGTCTTCACCCTTCATCGGCTTGCGAAGATTCTCACGAATACGGTCGAAGATGACGATCGTATCGTGTACGGAGAACCCGATAACGGTGAGCATCGAGGTGATGAACAGCGCGCTCAATTCCCACCCGGCAAAGAATCCCATGATGGCCGCCACGCCGAGCACGACGAAGATGTCGTGAACGAGGGCCAGGATCGCCGACATGCCGAACTTCAGTCCGTTGTGGAATCCGCCCATGCTCAAGCCGAAGCGGAGCGCGAGATAAAACACGATGAGCGCCGACGAGATGATCACCGCAAGAATCGCGTTACGGATCGACTCTTGCTGTACGGCGGGGCCGACGCTGGTGATACTCGTGACCGGGAGTTTCGTGACCACACCCGCTGCTTGTGCGAGCGTGTTGTACGCGCCCGGGTCGTTCGACTTGAGCTTGTCGCTTGGCGGCACGGTGATCGCCACGTACTTCTCGCCCTTGTCGGTCGTAATCTTGGCGTTGCTACCCTTGAATCCCGCCGTCTCTAGGTTCTTGACCACCTCTGGCGTCGTTGCCCCTGCCTGGAGCTTGTACACCGCCTCAAAGCCGCCTTGGAACTCGACGTTCGGCTTGAGACCGCCCAGGAACACAAAGATGAGTCCCGGGATGATCGTCAGCAGCGAAATCATGAAGTAGCGCCGAGAGTTGTTCACGACCTGCAGCGGCTTCTCGTGCGCCGTCGCCTCCAGCTTCTCGCCGAACCATCCGCGCTCAGCGGCGAAGAGCTTCTCGCTCTTGACGATGCCCGAGCTCACGAAGAAGACGAGCAACGAGCGTGTAATCGTCACGGCGGTGAAGAGCGAAATCGCAACACCAATGACGAGCGTCGTGGCAAATCCCTTGACGGGTCCTTGACCCAGTTGCATGAGAACGAGCGAGGTCAGGATCGTACAAGCGTTGGAGTCGATGATCGCGGGCAGAGCTCGTTTGAATCCGAGCTCGACCGCGGTCATCAGCGACCGACCATCGCGCATCTCTTCCTTCACGCGTTCGAAAACGAGGATGTTTGCGTCAACCGCCATGCCGACGGACAGAATAAAACCAGCAATTGCGGCGAGCGAGAAGGTCGCGTTCAGCATCTTCATCGCCGTGATCGTGAATAGCACGTACAGACACAGCGCGATGAGGGCGACGAACCCTGGGAAGAAGTAATAGATGATCAAGAACAGCGCGGTGAACGCGAAGGCCGCGATACCGGCAGTGATCATTTGGCTCAGCGCGAACTTGCCGATCGTTGGGTCCACGACCTGGCTCGAAGTCTCCTCGAGCTCGACCGGCAGCGCACCGGCGTTCAGCAGCGATACCAGGTTATTGGCGTAGCTCGCGGTGAATTGGCCCGTAAGCACTGCGTGATCGGATAGGATGGCGTCACGCTGGACCGGAGCGATATTGAGGACTTTGCCATCCAAGACGAACGCAACGTTTTCCTGTTGGCCGCTGAATTGGCGGCTCCAAGCTTCGAGCTTACGCGCACCCTCCGATGAGAAGTTGAACATCGGTGTGACGCTGTTGTTTGGTCCGATCTCAACCATCGCCTTGGCGAGGTCGGTGCCTTCCAAAATCAGGGTCCACCCCTTGATCATGTTGAGGTACTCGGGATCGCCCGGCTTCAGGATTCGGTTCTGTGGATCGTTGCGCTTGGAGAAAGTCTGGACAGGGTCCGTGGTCGCGTCGTCTCGGCCGGCAATCACGTAGTCGCGAAACTTGATTCGCTCCGTGACAACGTTCTTCGCATGGTAGAGCTTGATGCTCGCCGTGCTGCTCATCGTCTGGCGGGCCATCTCAGCGTCCGTGAAGTTCGGGAGTTCGACGATCATCTCGTCCTCACCCTTGCGCTGCACGTTGCCTTCGACGACGCCCAGCGAAGCCGAGGCACGACCACTCATGATGGTCTGCAGATTGTCCATGATCACGGGCAGGTTCCTGCGCTGATCTTCGGTGAGTTCCTTGACCTTGTACGTCAGGCGGACGCCGCCCTTGATGTCCAGGCCAAACTTGTAGTCGTACGCAGGCTGCTTGTACAGCCAACCCGAGAGCGCAGCGAGCGCAAGAACGACGACTAGAAAAAGATATCCCTTGTTTCCTGATTGCAAAGAATTCGCCTCCCTGGCGATGCCAGACTCGCCCGATTCTACCCGAGCACCGGCTCCCAACCCGACCAGTCTCCCAAGTACAAGACCTCTTCCTCAAGCTCGGCACCGTACTCCTCGAACACACGCTTACGAGCCAGCGATGCTAGACTCCGAATGTCCGAGGCGGTCGCCCCCGCGACGTTTAGCATGAAGTTCGCATGTCGGGTGGCGAACATCGCGCCGCCGAGTCGGTGGCCCGCGAGCTTTGCTTCCTGGATCAGATAGCCTGCAGGCACCAACCCAATCTTCTTTAAGTTGGGCGGGAGCGTCTCCAAACGCTCGGCAAGCGCTGCATCGTGAACGTTCTTGAAGAAGCTCCCGGCGCTGGCTGGTGGCGGCTGCTTGCCGATCCGCTGGCGCTGGTAATCGCGGGCCTCATCGTAGATCGCCTTCGGATCGCCGGGCTCAAGCTTCATCCGGATCTGGAGCAACGTGCAACGCACGGGGTCCGGGCGTCGCAATCTCGAGTCCCGGTAACTGAACTCCATCCACGACGGATCAACCCACTGCTGCACCCCCTCGAATACGATCTCGATCCCGGTCAAAAACTCGCTGATGTTGCTTCGATACGCTCCCGCATTGCTCACCAGCGCGCCGCCGACTGTCCCTGGGATTCCCACCGCGTACTCGAGTCCCTTCAGACCAGCCTGCGCCGTCTTGAGGAACAGTTCCTGGAACCCAACTCCCGAGTCGCACTGGACGTCGCCAGCCGGAGTCAGCTCAATGTTTGAGGTCGAATTCTGAAGAACGAAACCCGGGACGCCTGCATCGCTCGGTAGCACGTTACTCCCCCAACCCAACGTCGTCACTTCGAGATCGTGCGACTGCGCCCAGATCGCCATGTCGGCCAAGTCCGCGAGGCTAAAAGCACGAGCGAACTTCGCTGCCCGGCCACCGGCGCGCAGCGTCGTGCACGAGTGGAGGGAGACGTTCTCCCGGATGTCGAGCATCACGCGGGGGGCGCCCCGAACGCACTCTTAGGCAGGGAGATGCTCGGAGCGACCAAGTACTTCGGCACCAACACCATCGGGTCGGTCCACTCAAGCTCGGACCACACTTCCCCACACCGCTCCGCCAAAGGATACGTCGGCTCTGCCACCTCGGGTCCGTACCCCACCGCTCCATCCGGAAACTCCGTGACGAACAGCGGTTGCTGGCCGGGCAGCACCGAGAACCACTCTCCGCGCTTATTCGGCAAGACGACAGCCCGTTGGGCCGACACCAACCGGTAGCTGGGAACTCCCGCCACTTGTACTCCCCGCAGAACGCCCCACGTCTTCGCCATCATCACGCCGACACGAACCCCAGTAAAACTGCCTGGCCCCGTATCCGCAATGAAGCCCTCTACACCCTCCAGCGTCGGGCAGACCGACGGCATCATTTCCATGAGGGCTGCGCCGGCGGATCGGGGTGCGTGCCGATGCGCAGCGGCCAGACACTGGCCATCGGGCGAGAACAGGGCGAGGCTTGCGACTGGAGAGGAAGTACTGATCGCAAGAATCAAGTTCGAGGCTCCAAGAGCAATCCCTGAAGCAACGACTCCCACAACTTCTGCTGCTCTTTGGTCAGTGCGGCAGTCGCGACCCGGCTCCGGACCGCCCAGTAGGTGTCGCCTCGCTCCCCGGTCGCAAGTAACTCAACGACTGCACCGCTTTCCAGGGAGCCTAGGCGAGTCACCACGTTTACGAGCGCGCCCGCAGAAGACGTGAACGGCTTGCGGTCCTCGCGCCGGTCGATGGTTTTGAACTCGCCGATCGTGCTACCGCTCATCTTCGTCAGCTTGTCCGCGGGCTTGGCAGAATCGAGGACTGAAAGCGGCTCTAGTGTGATCGTCGAGGGCCACTGAGGATGGCGCAGTGCAAACCCATCGCCCTCAACTTCGAGGGTCCATGCCTGCGGAACGAACAGCCAGAGTTGCGCACCGCCGGCTGAGGTCTCGACCGCCTGCGTATCCCTCGGACGCTTCGCGGGCAGTTTGTTGGGATCGTTCGAGAAAACGACCGTCTTGCGCGGCCGATCCGGCGACTGCTCAAGCGGGACTGAGATCGGCTTGTTCGCCTTAGGATTCTTCACCGGCTCGGCAGCGGGCGTACGGCCAGGGATCTCCGGGAGCAACGCCTCGCCGTCGATCGTCGCCAAAGAAAGCATCACCGTTCGCCACTGGGCGTCTACATCGGGAAACACCGCCGGGTTCGTGGCCAAACGGAAGAAAAGCTTGTGGTTGGTGCGACTGTAGAGTAGGCCGGTAAGCGAAACTCGCTCTGCTCCGGCGCGATCCCGGGTTCGGGTCTGGGTCAACAGCAGGGGAACTCCCATCAGGTCCTCTTGCCACTGGCGATCGAGGGTACGGCCCGAGCCCTGCACCGCCTCACGTTGGTAGGTCTGCCACTGGTCGGTGGATTCAAAAAATGTCATGTCTAGAAGCTCGATGGTGGCCGCGCGTCGATCCTTGCCTACCGGCACCGTGATGAGCGTCTTCTTCTTCTGGGTCTTCACGTCCCAAAGGGCCGGGTGGTTGAACTTGAGCCCGAGATTCGGGTCAATGAAGACCTTCATCTTGGGTGGTGTCGTCAAGACACAAAAGAGGACAGAGGCAGTCAACATCGACATAGGACCTTAGTTACGGACGGGCTTGACACGGCACGAGCATCACAAAGCGTGCGCCTTTTCCTTGGACCCCAGATTCGATGACCTGGCCGCCGTGTGCCTCCAGGATACCTTTCACGATGCTTAGTCCCAGGCCCATCCCCTTCACGCGTGAGCTGTAAAACGGCGTGAAGATCAAATTCTTGCGCTCGAATTCGATGCCTGGCCCCTGGTCTTCAATGACGACTTCAACGTACTTACGGCTACGATCGAGACGCGCCTGGGCGACGACCTCCGCATTGGCCCAGTCAGTCGTCACCGTCAACTCCCCTTCCTCGACGAAGTTCAGAGAATTCTCGACGATCTCGCTGACCGCACGCCGGAACTTTGCGGCGTCGAGCACCACCTGAGGCAAGTCCGCCGTCAGCCGGAACACGAGCCGAACCGGCGTTCGGCGAGGAAACACTTCTTCGACCGCTTCCCTAACAATCGCATTGAAGTCGGCTGGTGCCTTGCTCAGTTGTGTCGCCGAAACGAAATCTCGGAATTCCTGAAGAATCTCTTCGAGCCGCGAGATCTGCACGCGAAGGCTCCCGTGGACATCTTGCAGCGCTTTGCGGTCCAGCTCGGGTTCACCCAAGAGATGGCCGATCTCATTGGCATCACCCTGGATCGCAAATACGCGATTGCCGATCATGTGGCTACTCTTTGCGGAGAGCTCGCCCCAGGCGGCCATGCGCTCGATGCTGATGATTCGCCGCATTGCCCGGATTCCTTCCAGTCCATACGCGACCTCTTCGGCGATCGCGCCCAGAATCCGCTGATCGTCTTCGGTGAACCGGTTGTCGTGATAAGGGTTCTCGCTCGCGCGGCGGATGACCCGGACAACCCCAATGCAGTCGCCGCGCGAGATAACTGGAACGGCGAGATAGCTCGCGATCTGCTCGCCGGGGATTTCCAGGAGTCTGCCGCGCCAGCGCGGATCCGTCTGCGGCTGATTCAGCCGGAGCGGTGTCGCCTCGCGAGCAACCCAACCCGTCAAGCCGTCCCCTGGTTCGTATCCGACCAGTCCCACTCGATCCGCTAAGATGCCGGTCGCCGCCCGCAGGACAAAACTGCCGTCCGCCGCCGAGCGCAAGAAGATTGCGCAGGAAGTGAAACGCAGCTTGTCATCCGCAATTCGGAGGAGCTGCTCCAGGAGCTCGTCTTCGGTCGTCGCCTGCTCGACTGCCGTGCTGATCTCGATCAAGGCGTCCGTCTGATCCCGGAGCGCTGCACGCGCAATGACGTGTCCCGCCAGCGCAGCGACCCCTTCGGCGATGTCGACCTCCTCTTCGCCGTACCAATCAGGCTGGTCGCTTTCGACATTCAAAACCGCGCGAATGCGGCCAAATCGATCTTGAATGGGAATCGCGACCTCACTTTTGCTGCTGCTGAAGAGGTCCTGATACAGCGGCTCCTCATCGACGTTGGCGGCGACGTAGCTCGCCCCTTTCGCCGCGACATAGCCCACGATGCCGCCCCCCTGCTTCGCTCCCAGCTTGATGAGCTTGCCCAGAATCTCATCGCTGATGTCCTTCCCCGCGCCGTGAGTTAGGATCATCGCGCCGAGCTCATCGTTCATGCGCGCGAGTAGAACGTTGCGCGAACGAGTGAGCGCAACCGCCCCCGCGCACAGCAACTGCAGCGCCTCGTGCGTGCTCGGTTCTCGGTTCACCTGCAAAGACAGTTCGGTCAGACTTCGGAGCGACCCCATGAACCTGGATGCTACCTTTTGGCTTCACCGAGTAACCTTAGGCCGATGAACGGCACCCTCATGGAATCGGAAATTTACCAGCAACCAGAGCAACTGGCGCACAATGCTGCCGCGTACTTCGATAGCGTCCGCGAGGGGCTCAAGGGTCATGACTACCAGATGGTGCTGCTCGCCGCGCGCGGTTCGAGCGACAATGCCGCCCTGTACGCGCGGTATCTCATCGAAATCCATCTCCGCATCCCGGTTTCGCTCGCCGCTCCGTCGGTCATTACCAAGTTCGGCTCGGACATGCGCTTCCCCAAGTGTCTGGCTGTGGGCATCTCGCAATCGGGTGCGGCTCCGGACGTCGCGGAAGTCCTGAACTTCATGCGTGCGAGCGGACATGGCACACTCGCCATCACCAACACGCCCGGCTCGCGATTGACCGAAGAGGCCGAACACACGATCCTGCTCAACGTAGACGCCGAGAAGAGCGTGGCCGCCACCAAGACTTACACGGCATCGCTGCTCGCGCTTTACCAAGCGGTCCGTGCACTGGGTGCGAATCTGCCCGACCCGGCCGGTCATCTGCCCGACGCCTCCTGGCTGCAACGGACCCGCGACGAGGCCGAGGAGGCGTTCGGCATCCTCAATCGACAGACTGTCCGATTCTCGCTCGGACGGGGATTCAGCTTCGCGACCTGCTGCGAGAGCGCGCTGAAGCTCATGGAATGCGCCCTGCTTCCCTGCAAGGCATACTCCACCGCGGATTTTCAGCACGGCCCCAAGGCGCTCGCTGGACCGGAGAGCACCGCCATTGTCTACGGCGAAGCCCCCAGCGGACTGACTGACTTCGGATGCGTGCCCATCTACGCACCACAGAGCGACCGTGCCGAGCTCGCGCCCCTGTCGGATGTACTCTTTGGACAGTGGCTCGCGCTCTTCACCGCACGCTCACGCAACCTTGATCCGGATACGCCGCGCAACCTCAGCAAAGTGACGCTGACGTTGTAAGGTTAGTCCTTGCGGAGGTTTACGAACCGGGCATAGCTGGGCTGGAACCCAAGCACGACTTTGCCGGTCGGGCCGTTGCGGTGCTTGGCGATGATGACTTCAGATTCTTCGACACGGTCGGCATCAAAATTCTCCTCCGCGCCCTCTTCCTTGGCCTTGTAGTAAGAGTCGCGGTAGATAAACATGACGAGGTCGGCTTCTGCTTCGATCGATCCCGACTCGCGGATGTCGCTGAGCATCGGTCGCTTGTCCTCGCGAGCTTCAACACCGCGGCTAAGCTGACTGAGCGCGACCACCGGAACCTCAAGCTCCTTCGCAAGCGCTTTGAGCCCGCGCGCGATCTCACTCACCTCTTGCACGCGGTTCTCCGCCCGACGGCTGGAACGCATGAGCTGCAAATAGTCCACCACGACCATCGCCAAACCGCCATCCTGCTTCAACCGGCGACACTTCCCACGCATCTCCATCGGCGAGATTTCGCTGGAGTCGTCGATGAAGATCGGCAACGTATACAGCGACTCACACGCGTCGGCAAGCTTCTGGTAGGTCTCGTCGGGTAGCCGATCCCGCTTCAAGACTCCCATACTGACGCGGCTGATCATCGAGAGCATTCGGCGCACCAACTGTTGAGCACCCATTTCGATCGAGAAGATCGCCACGTTCCCCTTGTTCTCGCGGGCAACATTGAGCGCAAAGTTGAGCGCAAGCGACGTCTTTCCCATCGAGGGGCGCGCGGCCAGCACGGTAAAGTCTCCCCCGTAAAAGCCGCCGGTCATCTTGTCCAGGTCGAAGAACCCGCTCGGGTGACCCAGCACTGCCTGGCCGGTCTCAAAGAACTCATCGATCTGGATGAAGAAGTCCTTCGCGACCGATCGGATCGGCTGGAGCTCCTTGCCGAGGCGTTGACGTCCGACTTGGAAAATGAGCCCCTCGGCTTGGTCTACCTTCTCGTTCGCCGTCGCCTCGCCGTCATGAGTGAGCTGAACGATTTGGTGGCCCGCATCCTCCAATCTTCGCAGCGTCGCTTTGTCCAGGACGATTCCCGCGTAATGCTCGGCGTTGCTCGCGCTCGGGACGCTCTCGGCGATCTGAATAAGATAGTCCGTTCCACCTACATTGGGAAGCAGGCCACGTTCTTGGAGCTCGTTCTTGACCGTGACGAGGTCAACCGCCCGAGAGTGTGAGGCGAGTTGATAGATGGACTTGAAGATCTCGCGATGCGCGGGCGAGTAGAAATCACCGTCCTTGAGCATGCCAATGACGTCGTCGCACGCCTTCTCATTGAGGAGCATGGCACCCAGCGCGCACATCTCCGCCTCAAGGCTGTGGGGCGGGACATAGTCGTCAAAGCGGGTCACTGCGGCCATTGGAAGACACTATTATGGAGCCCCCTCAAGCCTCCGTTTGGGTTATCCCCAGGTTACACAGAAAATTCGTGTGGACTACTCGCCAGGGACCGCTTGTTTGAACGTGAGGGTGAGATTCGCGGGGCACTTGGCGGTAGACCAAATCGATCCCCGCAACTGCCCGAACGATGGAATCCCCAAGCGTCCCTTCCCTTGCGACCGAAACTCGAAACTCGCGGGCTTTCCAGGTTGACGCGGCCGGAGTTTCAGCGTCACGCGGTTCGTTTTTCGATCGAACCTCGCCGAATGAACGGTGACGTTCTCCAGCCGGGTTAGGTACCCCGGAGCGCGGCGGTTGGCAATCTCTGCGATGACGTTCGCGCCGACCCAAGCGTGCACGGGGTTTTTCATGGTGCCGCGCACCATCTCGGTCAACTTTGCGGTCGATTCACCCAGTCGCAACCTCGCATAGATATGGGGGAAGTTCACATATCCGGAGTTGCCATTGTAGGTGCACTGAAACGGGTACTTGTGGTTGCCGTCCTTCCAGTTCGGATAGGCCCGCTCGTAGTCGCTCAGGAACTGCTCCAGTCCGCGACGCCCATCGCTCAAGTACAGATCGAACATCTCGGGTTGTGCACCACTGCCGCTCAGGAGTGTCGTCGGTCCCCAAGGGTCGGTCGTCCCTTCGGGCACCCGGGTCACCCCCTCACGCTCGTGGAAACCCAGTGCAACACTCGTCGGTCCGATCAATCCCCAATCGCGCGCGTACTTCGTGAATCCAAACCGAGCAATCGAGGCAATGCCGACATGGCATAATTGATTCAAGGCCTGGTTCTCGACCTTGGTGTCGCCGACCAATCTCGCAAGTTTCAGCCTCGCCGCGAGGCCCACGTAGTACGCGCACATGGGGTCGCCGGTGCCGGTCGAGTATCCGTGATCCGCGTTACAGGTGGTCATCCACGCCCAATCGGTCGCTGCATCCATGAACTCAAACACACGGTTCAGATCCGACCAAACACCTTTCACGTCAATCGGCTCGGCGAGCGACCGCTGGTAGGTTCCGTACACCGGCAGCGCATTGCCCCACTCGATGTCGTACTTGTAGGGCCCTTCTCCATCGATCTTGTAAGTCCAAGGGTAGGTAAGCCCCGTAGATGGCTCAGTCTCAAGCATCCACGGGCGCACGGCCTGGTCGGTACGGTAAGGCGGCATGGTAAAGACCTCGTTCCACCGAAGTGCAGCGAGCGCCTTGGTGCGCAGATCTCCCGGTAACAAATCACCCGCCATCACCGCCGGGGCGGCACGCGAGTAGCACAGATCCACCGCGTTTGTGGCCCACTTCATGTCGAGCGAACCAAAAATCTTGCGCATCCAGCCGGTTTCTTCGGCGGTAGGCTCAGGAGCGATCAGGACGCGATCGTCGATGGGCGGTATGGGCAGATCGTAGAGCAGCTCCGAGCCCCGCACGTACCAGAGTGGACCTGCGAGCGTGGGTCGGCCTGTCCTGTTGACAGCGCCTAGAATCGTTGCCCGCGAGCCCGACTCGATGGCCTGCGCCAGCACCGGCGGAACGGCGATACGAGGGCCTTTGCCGATGATCTTGAATCGCTGAAACCCGGGTCGAGCCCCACTGACCATAACGGGTGCCGAGACCGGCGAGCTCCAGTCAAGGGGAAGCGCGGCCGCCGCATCCGGCTTCTGCTGCCGCAGATCGAGTCCATAGGGGAACCCGATCTGAATCGTTGGCTCATGTCGTCCACTCAGGGTCACACGATCGCCATCGAATTCGATCCGGGTCCCATCCAGCGGATGGATCCGGAGCGGAAGTTCCATCCCCGAGTCATGGAGCAACCAAACGTCTCCGCCCACCTTCTGCGCCCGGTAACCCGCGGGGAAGATGCGCAGATCTGACCGGCCCTCGAACGAAACGCGCAGGTACGGCTCGGTCAAGTTCAGTTGAATCTCTCGAACTTGGCCCACTATCGGTGAGAACGAGAGGTGCTTGCGCGAGCGATCTATGGCCGTAACCTTTGGCTCGCCAGCTTGCCAAGCGACTTTCGTATGCCCAATTGCAATGGGGGCGGTGAACCCGGTCGGGTTCGTCAATAGGGTCAGCAGCCCGTCTTCGTGGATCCGGCCAAACCGGCCAAACTCAGCCGGTTGGGCCGCGAGCGATATTAAGAGGGCCACCGCAAACATGGTGGCCTCAGTTTAACTCGCTAGGCGCTCAGGTCGAGCGGGCGGTGCTTGCGCTTTCGCAAGACCCCGAACAACCGCGTCAAAATCGAGACTCGCTCTTCCGGCTCTCGGGCAATGATATCGATGATGGCCGGGCACTGGAGCACGATCTCGTGCAATGCGGTCATGATCGTGTCCGCGTCGGTATCGAACTCTCCGCGCCATCCACAGACGAGGCATGAGCCGTTCCGTTTCGCATTGAGTGAGCCGCAAAGCGGACAGCACTTCAGGGCATGCAATGGCAAGCCAGGACTGACGGTGCGAATTGGAAGATTCGGAT
The DNA here is from genome assembly GCA_016788115.1 of Chthonomonas sp. Taxonomy (NCBI): domain Bacteria; kingdom Bacillati; phylum Armatimonadota; class Chthonomonadia; order Chthonomonadales; family Chthonomonadaceae; genus Chthonomonas; species Chthonomonas sp. The sequence goes on from JAEURR010000006.1 coordinate 85,209, forward strand.
GGCGTTTTGCTTGCATGCTACAGGTATAGAAGTCGGTAGATTGGGTTTAGTTCCCCATGGCGACGCACGACGTTTTTCCGCACGGTCCGCTCCCTCCGCTCAACCCCGACCGCACCTGGACATTCGATCATGGTGACTGCCTGTATCGAAATGCCGACGGACACCGCGTAGTCGGCGACTGCGAGGCCACTCACTACTTAGAATTCCGGTCTGCGAGTGAGCTCTGGCTGCGTGACGAGGCGAGTGGTGCCCGGACCGCGGTCGCAGTCGGGGAGGGTCGCGCGGAGGTCTCCCGCATTCCGCACTGTCGATGGGATGAATCGCAACTTGTCCCGCTGCGCGCGCTGGCTGCTGACGACTTGGGGTCTGCCAAAGCGGCCGGTCTGAGCGAATGCCGAATGTTGTCCTCAGGCGGCAAGACCCATGCACACCGACAGCACCTAGGCCGCTTGGAGTGGGTACTGGAAGTACCAGAACGCTGCAACGGGTTACGGCTGGCTCGACTTTACGATCGCTTCCACGGACGGCAACGGGCCCGCGTGCTTATCGATGGCGAGGAAATCGCTTGGTGGTACGAGCCCGAAGAAGACCGGATCGACCGGTGGGCGGTCAGCGTTCTCGACGTCCGATGCTGGCTCAGCGGGCCGGTCAATCTCACGCTGGATCCACCCGCGGGAGCCACGCTTTGGGACTTCGCCGCGCTCGCGGTCTGGGCTGCTTGTGAGCTAGACTCTGAGCGATGATCCTGCAAGAAGTGCTCCATGCCCACATCCCGGTGCTGACTCAGCAGAGCACGTTGCGCGACGCCATCGACAAGATGGACATCTACCAGTTTCCTGCGCTGGTGATTGTCGACCAAGGTCCCTCGCCAGTGGCCGTCATCACCGAAGGCGACATTGCCCGGGCCGTTCAGGGTGTGGGCAACCTCACAAGCCTCGCGGCCCTGCCCGCCATCGGCTACGGAACTGCGAACCCGACCACTGCGCCGATCGGAATGGAGATCTCCGACGCGCTTCACCTCATGCTCATGAGCGGCCTCACCATCCTGCCGGTCGTCGATGGCGATATCTTCCGAGGTGTGGTGCTGCGGGTGGACCTGATGCAGGCCGTGCTGCTGGATGGCAATATCCCCGAGCCCAAGAGCTAAGCGCAGCGATCTTCGTCGTCCGCCTCACGTAGAAACACCTATGAACACCGTCGTTGCGCTCACCGTTGGACAAAAGTTTCCCGAATTTTCGCTGCTAGACCAAGACGGAAACACCGTAGGCCCAGCCGATCTCGCCGGCGCACCTGCAATCATCTACTTCTATCCCAAGGACGACACCTCGGGCTGCACTGCCGAGGCTTGCGACTTCCGTGATTCGCTCCCTCGATTCCAAGGCGCGCGAGTCATCGGGGTATCCCCGGACTCCGTCCGCTCACACAAGAAGTTCGCCGAGAAGTACGCGCTCCCCTTCACGCTCCTGGCCGATCCGGAGCACGCCCTGCTGCAAGCCGCTGGCGTTTGGGTCGAAAAGTCGATGTACGGACGCAAGTACATGGGTGTCGAGCGCACGACCGTGTTGGTGGATGCCAATGGCACAGTGGTGAGAGTCTGGAGCAAGGTGAAAGTGCCCGGCCACGCGACCGAGGTTCAGGAAGCTGTCGCTTCGTTGGGCTGACCCAGTGTCATAATGCTCGTACCGTGAGCGACCTAAAGACACAGATCACTGAGTTGGCGCACCTGATGGAGGAGTTCGGCCTCGATCAGGCTAAGCTGAAGGGCGAGGACTGGAAGATCGAGTTCTCGCGGCTGGGTCCCGCCGCGGTTGCACCGGTGTCCGCCGCGACGCCAACCCAGGACGCTCCCCGCGCCGCGCGCCAAGCGGAGCGTCCGAAGCCAGCTCCCAAGGCTGCCCCGGCAGGAACACCCATCACGAGCCCGATGATGGGGATTTATTACTCCTCGCCCAGTCCAGGAACGCCACCCTTCGTGAAGCTGGGAGACACAGTCACCGCCGGGCAGGTCATCGGTCTGATCGAAGCCATGAAGGTCTTCAACGAGATCACCGCCACCGCCAGCGGCACAGTGCTGGCGACGCCTGCCGAGAATGGTCAGCTCGTGCAGCCCGGCGACACGCTCATCACCGTCGGCTAATGGCGACGCGACTCGGCCTCCTCGGATTCGGAACCGTCGGTGCCGGTGTATGGGACATGATCCTGCGTCAAGGCTACGCAGATTCGCTCACAATCGGCTCGATCGGAGTCCGCGATACGAGCAAGCCCCGCACTGCACCCGCTGAGCTATTCACCACGGACCTTGCGCGGGTCGTTGAAGATTGCGATGTGGTCGTCGAGGTGATGGGCGGTTTAGACCCAGCCTTTGACCTCCTCGCTCAGGCCTCCCGTGCGGGCAAGCCCATCGTCACCGCAAACAAGGAGCTTATGGCCAAACGCGGTCATGAGCTTTTTGCCATGGGAGCGGCACCCATCCGTTTTGAAGCGGCGGTGGGAGGGGCGATCCCCGTCGTCGGCACCGTTGCGCGGAGCATCGAGCCGCACCAGATCCAACGGATCGTCGGCGTTCTGAACGGCACTTCGAACTACATCTTGAACCAGATGCGCGAGTTGGGAATCTCATTCGGCGAAGCTCTCGCGGAGGCCCAAGCTCTGGGCTACGCCGAAGCGGACCCGACCCACGACGTAGACGGCTACGACTCGCTGTTCAAGATTGCCATTCTCAGCGCTTTGGTGACCGGCAAGCGACCCAACCTCGATGCGGCTACTCGTCAAGGAATCCGTGAAGTCTCATCGCAGAACATCGCCGACGCTGAGGCCGTCGGTGGTCGGTGGCGACTCGTCGCTTCCGCCCGCTTTGCCGGGACGGCTGTTTCGCTGGAAGTGCGCCCGAAACTGGTCGGGCCTGCCCACCCGCTCTTCGAACTGCCCGGAGGGACAAACTCCGTCATGATCAGAGGAACCCACAGCGGCGACGTGAGTCTTCGCGGCCCAGGTGCAGGCGCGGGTCCCACCGCCAGCGCGGTCCTTGGCGACATCCTGGAAATCGTGCGGGATCCGCATCAACTTCGTCGGGAATGGTCCGTGAACCATGCGCCTGCGGTCCCAGAGGGTCCCGGCCCCTCGGACGAGCTCGGTGCACACTTTGCATCGGATGTGCTTTGGGAGGATTAACCCTTGGTTGTTGTAGAGAACTTGTCAAAAAACTTCGCTGATCCCAAGAAGGGGGTCGTTCGAGCGGTTCAAGACGTTTCGTTCGTCGCCAAACCGGGTCAGACCTTTGGATTGCTCGGCGCGAACGGCGCGGGAAAGACCACCACGCTGCGGATGCTCAGCACGGTGATCCAGCCAACATCGGGCTCGGCTACGGTGAACGGTTTCGATGTCGTCCGCGATTCCAGATCCGTACGAGCCAACATCGGTTTCCTTTCCACATCGACGGCCCTCTACCAGCGCCTGAACCCGGTCGAGATGCTTCGCTATTTCGGCGAACTCTACGGCATGAGCAAGGCCGACACCGAGCGCCGGATTGAGGAGATCGTGGCCAAGCTGAACATCGGTGAGTTTATGGATCGGCTGTGCGATAAGCTCTCAACCGGTCAGAAGCAGCGCGTCAGCATCGCCCGAGCGATCCTGCACGATCCCCCCATCTTGTTCTTCGACGAGCCGACCGCGGGACTCGACGTCGTGACAAGCCAGACGATTCTGGAGTTCATCGAGGATTGCCGCAACTCCGGCAAGACCGTCATCTTCAGCACGCACATCATGGCGGAAACAGAGCGACTCTGCGACCACGTGGCCGTCATTCACGAAGGCAAGATGCGCGCCCAAGGGACGGTCGAAGGGCTAAAGGCCGAGTACCAAGCCGAGTCATTCGAACAGGCGTTCTTGAAGATCGTCGACTACCGCTCGGAGGTGAACGCATGAAGTCCGTCTTCCTAAAAGAGCTTCGGGAGATGCTGCGCGACCGCCGGGTGATCGTCGGCGCCTTTGTCATGCCCATTTTGGTCGTCATGATGATGATCCGTCTTTTCGGGACAATCGGAGCGTCGCTGGGTGATGAGAAGGCAACCCAGATCGGAGTCTTAAAGGGCACGAAGCCCAACATGCTCGTGCAAGCTCTGAAGCAAACGCCGGGATTCACAATTGTCGAAGTATCCAACGCCGACGAGGGCAAGGCTCAGGTCAGCAAAGGCAAGCTCAAAACGCTGCTCGTGATGCCGGATATCGACATTGCGACGGCCAAACAGGTCCCGATCAGCGCCTACTACCAGTCCGACGAAAGCACCAGTACCATCGCTCTGCGAAAGATCGAACACTTCTTCGACGAGTTCAATCGCCAAGCGCTCCAGGTCGTCCTCAAAGAGCAAGGCATTCCCGCTTCCTCAGCCGAATTCGTGAAGATGTCCTCTGAAGACATCTCGACAAGCAAGGGAGCTGGCGAAAGCTTGCTGGTCTCATTTCTCCCGTACCTGGTCGTCCTCTTCATGTTCGCCGGAGGCATGAGCATCGCCAGCGACCTAGTCGCAGGCGAGAAAGAGCGCGGGACGCTGGAGACCCTGCTGATCTCGCCGCTCACTAGAACGCAGATCGCACTAGGCAAGCTCGGCGCACTCACCGTCTTTGCGATCATGTCGGGGCTCACGACCGTCATCGCGCTCATCGTCGCGGGTCAATCCGACCCATCGGCACGCAAGATGATTTTTGCGGGCAACTTTCATATCGGGCCCGTCCAGATTGCGGCGGCGCTGCTGCTGGTGGCGAGCCTGGCTGGAATGTTCGCGGCGACCTTGCTGGCAATCTCGGCCTGGGCCAAGAACATGCGGGAGGCGCAGACCTACATGGGTGTCGCGAACTTCCTCGTGATCCTGCCCGCGGTCTTCAGCCAGATCATCGGGTTCACCGACGCGGGCCAGCAACTCTGGGTCCGCTTGATGCCGATTCTCAGCACAGCGATGGGATTGCGGGAGATCCTGCTGGGCAAAGCCACCGCCGCAAACATCGGTTTGGCCATCGCGCTGAATCTGGTGCTGGCCGCGCTTTTGGTGTTGGCGACGATGCGAATGTTTGCCAAAGAGAAGATCCTCACCCGAGCCTAGCCGCTCGGGTGACTCGCGTCCGCCGGTAACGCGGGGCCCTGGATCGGTGCAAAAAGCACCCTACAGAACCACCCGAGTCTCTGGCGGGCACTGCTCCACATGCCAAGCGTCGCGATCGTAGCGAGAAGCCAGCTCACCGTGCGTAGAAGCGCGCCGAGTCGATTGATCAGCCACGCGATCACGGCCCAAAACAGCCCGCGAGACTTTAGGAAGTACAGTTCCTTCCCGCGGTTGTACATGGCGACCGACCAGTCTCGCCGCCCCTCGGAGCTCGCTCCAAGCGCATGCAAGAATCGGGCACGCGGCTCGTACCAGATCTGACCTCTTTTCGCCAGCCGCCAGCACAGCTCAGTGTCCTCGCAGTACAAGAAGAACTCCTCGTCAAACTCCGCCTCACCCCGCACCATCAGGCATGCGCCCATGACTTGCCCGACCTGCGAAGGGCGATCCGACGCGAGCCAACGGTTGAGCCAGTAGCCATTGAACAGGCGACTCTTGGCAAAGAGCTTCTCCAACAGCAACTGCTCACAGAAGAGTCTCCACAAAGTAAGTTCGGAACAGCACGAAGGCTGGATATGACCCGCGTCATTTACCAACGCTCCGCCTGCGGCAATCACATTCAGATCGTCAAAGCAGGCTAGCAGCGACGCAAGGGCTCCCGGCTCGGCTGCGGCATCGGAGTTGAGGAGCAACCGGATCGGATTCTTAGCCAGCCTGAGGCCGAGGTTGTTCGCCTTGCCAAACCCAACGTTTGTCGAGCTGCGAATGAGCACGAAATGAGGAAACTCGGACTCCACCACCTCAGCCGATCCGTCGCGGCTGGCATTGTCCACGACGATCACCTCGTCCACTTCGTGCAGCGATGATAGACAGCGCCGCAACAGATCGCGGGTGTTGTACGAGACGACAATGACGGTCAGCGGCAGTGACATTCGAGCTCGGCAGGGGCCGTGCTACAATGATAGCTTCCCATGGCGAACGAAATTCTGCTTTCCAAGGCCGGATATGACATGCTCAGCGCTGAGCTCGTGCGTCTCAAGACCGTCGATCGCAAGATCGTCGCCGAGGCCATCCGCGAAGCCAAATCGCACGGCGACCTGCGCGAAAACGCAGCCTATCACGAGGCAAAACTCAACCAGACCCGACTGGAAGGGCGCATTGCTGATCTTGAGAAGGTGGTTGAGTACGCGACGATCGTGGATCGCCCCGACTCGGACGGGACCACGGCGCACCTGGGCTCAAGGGTGAAGCTGAAGGACCTCGAATGGAAGGACGAACTGGAGATCTCGCTCGTGGGGAGCTTTGAGGCCGACCCGGCGAACGATCTGATCTCGATCACTTCCCCGCTTGGAAGTGCGGTTCTCGGTAAAGTAGCAGGAGATGAAGTCGAAGTTGAAGCTCCGGCCGGTCGCCAACGATATCAGATTCTGGACGTCAGCTAGTTCGCTGGGGTTACTGCTGGCACTCGCCGGGTGCAGCGCGAACGGATCAGCGGGTCCCGCGACCCTTGCTCCGGAGGAAGTCGCTGAGAAACCTCGCGTCACCATCTCCGTCCCCATCCCGCCCCAGGCGGGCGACCTTGGGCTCGTCCACAGCGGCGAACTCATTCGGCTTGGCGACTCAAAGGCCAGTGCATGGCAAGTCGTGCCGAAACCGAAAGGGGCTTACGAATTCACTGAAGACCCCCCAGTCCTGAATGAGTCGATGCAGGCCAGTGTTTGGGAATCCAGAGACCAGTCGTTCGGGCTCATCACGATGAAGGGCAAGGTCGTGCTCGCGATCCACGCTTGGGAGAACGTCGACGACGCAACGCTGAACAGCATCGTCGCCGACCACGAGAGCGCGTTTGGCCCTGCGCCGAATCGGGCGCAGTACCCTCTCACGGATTACTGGTTCTGGGCCAAGGGCCAGAGTCGGTTGATGGTGGTCGTCGCTACGGATTCGCGGCAACGACGTACCGTGAGCGCAGTGATTGGGCAGTACGAGCTCATGGATGCGCTGCGTATGTCGCTGCAGTCTGCCGAAGACGATGCCAAGGCGGCGCAAGCTCGACTGGACAAACTCTTCGGTGCTAAGAAGGCTACGTCCACTGAAAAGAAGTAAGGGCCCGACGACGGTGCAAGCGGCGGCAGAGCACCACGCGTACGGGCCCGAGTTCTCTGTTCCGTATAGGACTGCTGGACAATCCTGGCATTCCTACCTGCTCCAACCGGTAACATCTGGTTGTTGGATCAAACTTCGCTACTCGACTTTGGCTCTCGCCACTTTGAAAGCCAGTTCGGGTCAAAACCGCAGACAGTCGCCATCTCTCCCGGAAGAGTCAATCTGATCGGGGAGTATCTCGATTTGAACGGAGGCCCGGTGCTACCCGTCGCGATATCGCGCTGGGTATGTGTCTTCGCTTCCTTGTCCACCGGAAGCGAACACCTCACGGTCAGCGACGACGATGTCCAGCCACAGGCCAACCCGTTCGCTCAGGCGGTGCTGAACGCGATCACGCCCGGGATCTCGTACAAGAGCCTCGTCATTTCGAACCTCCCCGTCGGCTCGGGGCTCAGTAGCAGCGCCGCGTTCTCGACCGCCTATGCAGTCATCGCGAATCGCTACGCCGACACTCCGCGCCCTCCGATGGAACTCGCCAAGATATGCCAGCAAGCCGAGCACGACGTCCTCGGAGTCCCTTGTGGGCTCATGGACCCCGTCGCTTGCCTCTGCGGTCGGGCGGAGCAAGCCGTGCTCTTCAACACCCAGTTCAAAACGCGGCATGTGGTGCGCATCCCGCCCAAGTGGCAGATCGTTCTCATGAACTCCGGCGTTCCGCGCACGCTCGGTGCGAGCGCCTATTCACAGCGTGCTGCGGAGTGCAAGCTCGCGGCACAACAGTTGGGGGTGCGCTGGCTGGCCGACGCGTCACTCAAGCTCCTCATGCGGGAGGCTGAGATGCTCGACCCTGTCGCCTTTCGCCGCGCCAGACATGTGGTGACTGAAACAAAGCGTGTGCAGGATTTTGAACGCGCGCTCGACACGCATGATTCGCTCGCGGCAGGCGAGGTCATGCAACAAAGCCACGACAGCCTGCGCGACGACCTCGAGGTGAGTTGCTTGGAACTCGATACGCTCGTTCGCATCGCTCAAGGTACGGAGGGGTGTATCGGCGCACGCATGACAGGGGCAGGTTTCGGTGGACACGCGGTCGCACTCGTGTGGCGGGAGCGCGTGGCGACATTTTGCCAATCGGTCGATGACCAATACCGCGCGGCGACCCACCGCAATTCAGAATGCATGGCTGTAGAGGCCGTTCATGGAGCTCAAGTGGGGACCCCAGACGAAATTCGCAGCCAAATCGTGTGCACCAGGGAACAAACAAGCCCCATTGCACGCACAAACAACTAATCCGAAAGGGAGGATCTTAACGCTTGACTCAATCGCTTGTAGTGTCGCAGAAGAGGAACGTGGGGACGGAATTGCCCGGAATTATGCAGTTTCGTGTTTCTCAATCTCAAAATTGCGGGTGGGCATGGAAGAAGACAACTGGCGGCAACAAAGAAAAACGACAGGGGTGGGTTCATGGCAATGCCTAGCACAACGAGATCTGATATGCCTCCTCGCGGAGTTCGACTGACTCCGACAGAGGTTAAAGTACTTAGCTTGATCGCGCAAGGTCACAGTAGCAAGGAAGCAGCTGAAAAGCTGGTCGTCTCCAAGCGAACGGTGGACTTCCATTTGGCTAACATCTACGACAAGCTTCAAGTGAATAACCGAGTTCAAGCTCTGCGAATGGCGACACGATTGGGTCTCATTCCGTTCGAGCCGATCTTCGGCCATGGCTTCGGCGAAGCCTAAGTCAACGAAGCACCGAAAGGTTTGCGCCGTTCACCTGATGGGTGAACGGCGCTCTTTCATTTTGGGACCACAATAGTGCGATGGAGTCGCTGTGGGAGCTCCTACTCGCAACCATCTATCCGCGTAGGTGCTCGCTTTGCGACACGCTCGGGACGCCGCCCATTTGCGCGGTGTGCCTCGGTGAGTTCCCGAAGCATCCCAACCCTCACTTGACCTTCGCGACCGACAGCCCCCTGCATGAAGCGGCCTTTGGCTACGACTATGCGGGTCGTGCGCGACAGGCAGTTCTGAGGCTCAAGATGGAACGTGCGCGTGCTCTGGCCCCGCCGCTCGCCCACCTGGTCGCCACTCACCTGACCGAACTCGGTTTCCTGAATGACCTCGATGCGATAGTCCCGATCCCCATCCATTGGCGTCGGTGGTGCGAGCGAGGATTCAACCAGTCAGAGTTGCTTTGCGCTTCCCTGTCGAAGGAGCATGTGCGTCCCGAGTTGCTCGTCCGCACCCGGCATACGGTCCCGCAAATGAAGCTGAACGCAGTCGAGCGGCAGAGCAACTTGAACGGTGCCTTCCGTGCCCACCCTGATGTGCGCGGCAAGCGAATCCTGCTCGTGGACGATGTCTACACTTCTGGCGCAACAGCGCGAGAATGTGCTCACACCCTCGTGCAGGCGGGTGCTCAACAAGTGCGGGTGTACGCGCTTACTCACGGTGGAGGCTGACAAAGAAGAGGGGGTACCCGATCGGATACCCCCGTTCTATATCCAAAGCAACTCAGCAGGCCCCTCAACCTGCAGTCTGCACTTAGTGCAGCAGTGCTGCCTCGTTGGCCAAATAAGCTGTGAGCTGTTCGAAGTGATACACGTCGTGCGAGACAATCGACATCGCATACGTGAGCACATCAATCTGATCCCCGTTCGGGGCAACGCATGCGGTGTGCAACTGTGCATCCGTCAGTTCGCGCAAGTAGTTCAAAGTGATCTCGCGGCGAGACTCGAAGACTTCCGCCTCGTGATAGACCTCTTTGGTTGCGTAGTGGTGCTCGATGGCCTGGTTCTCGGAATCAAATCCGACCATCTTGTAACCGGGTTCGCTGACGGCTTTCCGAAGCCGAGCGAGGTGGATAACCTCGACATCCGCGAGGTGGGCAATGACTTCTCGCGCAGTAAAGCGATTTGAGTCCAGTTTTTCGTCCAGGCGGTCGCTTGGGAAGACGCGAAGTAGTCGGGCGATCGCCTTAGGACCCGACTCCAGCGAATGGAAGATGTATCGCTTCATCTCCCATAGCTTACGCCATTTTCGCTTCCGTGTGCGGGGCCTCTGGAATTTTCAGCCACTACCTGGGGAGCATCGCGGACAGCCGCTGTTGCTGCTGCTGCGCGGCGCTGATCGCCTGCTCCATCGCCAGAAACTTCTGCCGCAAATTGGACTCCTTAGCGGTGAGTTGCTTGTCCAGATTGGCCAGGGTGTCGTCGAAGTCGTCAATCTGCGCTTGCAATGCGTTTTCGTTCGCGGTCAATAGGCCGTTCGTCGTCGCGGTGAATGAATCGAGCCGCTCGTTCATGAGCGCCGCGAGACCTTTTGTAAATCCTAGTGAACCTACCTGCCCCGTCGCGCTGCCGGTGTACATGATCTGCAAGCCGTAGGTTTTGGGGTTCGTGGTCGCGTTGGACGCGCCCGTGAGGAACTGCCCGACGCCCGTTGCCGGTTCGCCGTTGATCGTACCAGCCACGTCCTTGCCCGCAACGGTCACTGCCTGACCGGTCGTACCGATGCCGCTGTTCGTTCCTCCAGCCGCGAGAGTGCTCGTGACGGTGAAGTTGCCGGGGGTACCAAATCGATTTGAAGTGAGCACGAGCTTTCCGCTAGACTGCGATGCCGTGACCAGATCCTTCAGCTTCGAATCAGCATTGATCTGATTCACGATATCCGTTAGCGAACGCCCGGCTTCAATATTGATGCTTACCGAACCCGAACCAAAGCCGCCGCCGGTAAACGACAAGATTTCCAGCGTGGTGGTATTGCCTGCGAGGGCCGCCGCCGCGGTGACCGTTTGCTTCGTAGCCGCCTGGGTGATGTTGACCGAGTACGAACCCGTTCCGGACGCCTTGGTTTCGGTGGTGCTGCCAACGTACGAGATGTCAGTCGTGCTGCCCGCGCCATAGGCTCGGAACATCTTTTGCACGGCCATCGGGTCAGCCTTGAGGGCCTTATCGAAGACTGCGGTGTCGAACTTCACGGTGCCGTCGGTATTGAAGCTCAATCCCGCGGCGGCCGCATTGTTCGATCCGATCGACAGACCCGGGATGTTCCCTTGCAGAGTCGACTGCAGGTCGCTCATGACTTGGCGCGCGGTCGCATCACCAAACAGTGGACCGGATGCGAAGGAGTCCTTATCAAACTTGCTGTTGTCCGCCACAAAGCCGGCGACATTGTTGTAAGCCGCGACAAACGCCTGAATCTTGCTCTTGATCGCCGAGCCATCCCGGGTCAGCGTCAAGGTCGTTTCCTTTCCGGTGGTCTTGTCCGCCTGCAGCAGGGTGACTGTCGAGCCAGGGATCGCGCCCGTCACCGCGTTGGTCGAACTGCGCAAGGCGATTCCGTCCAGGCTATTCAGCGCATCCTGTGCGGCAACCAATTCGTTCGATCGCCTCGTGACGCCGAGGTCAACGAGCATGTTGTTCGAATCGGACATCGACGGAGTGAACGACCCGCCCTTGATCTCAACGCGATACGTTGTGCGCCCCATCTCTGTGACCGGGACAACCGTCGCAGTCACCTCATCGATGTCGTCGATCTTCGAAGCGAGTGTGGTGAGGGTGTCCGAGTTCGGGTCGACGGTGATCGTTTGGCCGTTGATCGTGATGTTCGTCGGCCCGGTAGCGGTAAAGCCAAACAGGTCGGCGAGCTTTGTGGTCGCGCTGTCTGCGGCAAAGGTTCGGTAGCCGTCGGTGACCGGTTCGCGCACAGTTGTGCCGGCGAATCCAAGTGAACTCAGGACCGATCCCGATACATCGGTGAGCTTGAGATTTCCCTTGGTGCCCGATTCGCCTGAGGTCAAGTTCAAATAGGCCTTGTTCGCACCACCATCGATGATGCTCGCAACGACGGTGCCGCCAGAGGTGTTGATCTTCTCGGCGAGAGTCTTAAGCGTGTCGGTTGCGACGACCGCGATCTCCTTGTCGTTAACCTTGATGGTGCCCGCGAGCCCGAGCGCGGTGTCGATACCCGCCTGAGCGTTAGAACCGACCTTGTGGCTTTGCGCTAACTGGAAGGTTTTGAGTGCGTAGGTACCCGGCACGGATGCATCCCCCGCGATCAGGGTCGCCACCGCGGAATCACTCACATTCGAAGTGATCGAGTTGAACGCACCGAGGTTGTTCAGTGCACCCGAAGCCGAGCGGAATGCCGCAACGTGCGTTTTGAGCTCACCGTAGATCCCCTTCTTCTCGTTGATGGTTGCCTTGCGCTGCTGAAGCGTCACCGACTGCCGGCGTTCAAGCTGCATCAAACGAGTGACGATCGACTCGGTATCAATACCGCTGCCGATTCCGCTGAACGTAACACCTGATGTACTTCCGAAGCTCACTGCAACCTCCTGGTTCTAGCGCCCCTCATGGGCTGTGATCTCATCTTCCTTATGCCCGGTTAAACGGCGTACGCCGCTCCGCAAGAATACGAGACCCATCCCACGGGCGGCCGCTATCCGAACAGATTCAACATGTCTGATGCGGCCTCAAGCTTGAGAAGGGTCTCTTCCTTTGCCTTGGCAAAAGTCGCGTCGTCAAAACCGAGCCAGTCGGTGACGGCTGGATCGATGTGCAGGACCTCATCGGTCCATTGATCGCGTGGCTTACACACGACCGAGGCAATGCGATCGCCGGCGTGGACGGCATACAAACTCGGCACCGGATCACCCTCGAACGGACCTTCATGCCGACCGAGCATGATGCAGAGGTTCTCCGGGAACTTCCACATGACACCCAATTGCTGGCCGATCTCAGCGTGCGTTGTGTTGAACGACTTGGTTTCCATCTCCGAAAGGTTCTGGTTGTCGTTCGTGTGCTTGTCGTAAATCAGCGTATAGGGCTTGGTGAACTGAGCCGCGAGGAACAATGCGCCGACATTCGATAACAGTCCTCCTGAGAAAACCAAGTCTAGATCTTTGTGCTCTAGGTGCTTGCGACGGGCAATGAATTGCGCCGCAGCGGCCGAGGCGAACGCATGCCGCCACAACTGCAAGTGCAGCTCTTTCACCGCCGGACTGCTCGAGTCGAACACCTTTGTCGTGCCGAGACTGAGCACCAAGTTTCGAATCTGGTCGAACCCGAGGATGAGCACGGCCTGACTCATGCTGGCGACCTGACCACTCACTCCAAAGTAGGGCGAATTCACCACGCGCAGCACCTTGGTGCTGATCGCCTGGTCGGTGATGATGAACTTTTCAAGCTCCTCAGCACGGCTGTTCTGATCGCCTGTGAGCACCAGAATTTTCGCGACTGCGGTCGGCAGTGGCGGCAAATCCTTCATCGCTCGATCGAGCGTGACGATTTGAGGACTTTTCTTTACTGCTTCACCCATTGTTAATTCACTTCACCAATCCGTTGATATCCATAATGAGGGCCACGTTGCCGTCGCCCAAAATTGTCGCGCCAGAGATTCCTCGCGCATCGCCACAGAAGCGGCTGAGCGATTTGATGACCACCTCTTGCTCGCCGATCAGTCGATCCACAACCAGACCAAATCGTTGCTCGGCAATCCCGACGATCACCACGTAAAGCTGCTCGGATTCCTGCTTTTCTACAAAGTCACGCGATTGGAAGACCTGGCGCATCCGCATCAGCGGCGTCGTCATCCCTCGAATCACGATCACTTCCTGTTTGTTCACGTGTTGGATCTGGTCGTCCGTGATCTGTAGCGTTTCGATCACGTTACCAAGCGGGATCACGTAGACCACCCCGCTGACCTTCACCAGCAAGCCGCGAATGATCGCGAGCGTGAGTGGCAACCGAAGGCTAAACTTCGTGCCTGCTCCCAGCTCGGTCTCCAAATCGATAATGCCGCCTAGCTTCTGGATGTTGGAGCGGACGATGTCCATTCCAACCCCTCGGCCCGACACTTCGCTCACCTCTGAGGCGGTGCTCAGACCGCTTGCAAAGATGAACTGCAGAATCTCTCGTTCCGTCATGCGATCCAGCGACTCTTTCGTCGCCAGCCCGCTTTCGAGAACCTTCGCCTTTATCTTGTTGGCATCGATTCCGCGTCCATCATCCGTAATTTCAATGACAATGTAGTTTTCTTGGTGGCGTGCGCTGACCACGACCTTGCCTTCGACCGGCTTGCCCGCTGCGAGACGCTGTTCCGGCATTTCCAGTCCGTGGTCGACAGAGTTCCGGAGGATGTGCAGCAGTGGGTCGCCGATGACCTCAATCACGCTTCGGTCGAGTTCGGTGTCTCCGCCGACCAACTCCAACTTCACGTCCTTGCCAAGCTTCTGCGCCAGATCCCGCACGACTCGTGGGAACCGGTTCATGACCGTTTCAATCGGCATCATGCGTGCCTTCATGATTTGGTCTTGCAGGTCGCTCGTCGTTCGGGCAATGTGCCCAACCGTTTCGGCAAGCGCTTCGATGCACGGGTGATCGTAGGTTGCGCTCAGTTCAGCACCGAGCTGGGCCATGCGGGTGCGGTCGATGACAAGTTCGCCGACCAAATTCATCAGCGTATCGAGTCGGCTCACATCGACGCGAACCGTCTGGCCTGACTCCGTCTTGCGCACTTCATTCGTCGCTGCGCGGGTGGTCGCGGCCGCCGCTGGCGCAGCGGGAGTCGATGCTACCGCGGATGGAGTGGCCTCGACGACTGCCTCTGCCGCCTTCTCCGATGGTGACTCGTCCTCTTCCGAGGTTCCGACTTCCCCGTCCCATGGTGCGACGGACTGCCAGTCGACTTCGCTGACGCCTTCCAACTGCGTCTTCAGATCCTCAAAATCGCTGCTGACTTGGAAGAACACTTCGAAGTTTCGGTCGAACTTCTCTTCCTCGAGCGCTTCTCGGTCCGGAACGCAAACCAGCAGTTCGCCCACATTTTCGATGAGCGAAGTCACCATGAACGCGCGAACATACTTGAGTACGCAGTCGGCAGATAAAGTGAACTGGCCCCGATAAATCGTTCCCTGAACGGCGGCCTCTCGCAGAGCGTCCGCCATGTCGGCTGGCAATCCCGAAGCAAATCCGCTGGACGAGACGTCGAGCGGTGCGCCAGCCTCATCCTCTGCGGGCGCGACGCCCACGAAGCTCTGCAACTCTTGCACGAGGCTCGGATTCTCGACCGCGTCCCCGTTTCCATTGCGAATCGAGGTCGTCATGTCACACAGCGTGTCCAGACAGTTCAGCAACGCATTTGCGATCGGTGTCGTCACCGATAGATTGCCCTGACGCAGGTTATCGAGGACGTTCTCCATCTCGTGCGTCAGCTCGGCCATTTTCTGGAAGCCCATCGCGCGGCTACTCCCTTTCAAGGTGTGCGCAGCGCGGAAGATGATCTGAAGCCGATCCTGCGAGGGATCTTGCTCCAGTTTCAAGGTCTCTTGCTCGAGAATTTCGAGTTGCTCATCGGCCTCTTGCACGAAGAGGTCGAGGTATTGCCCCATATCTAGGTCGTTACTCATTCTTTGGGTTCCGAAGGTTAGGCCGCAATCGCCTTGTCGAGCTCAAGCAAAGTGATCAAACCGGTTTCGTGCTTGGCGACGCCTCGAACGAACTCAGCGCTTAGTTCCTGCACGATCGAAGGGGTGGCGTCGATGCACGCTGGGTCCAAAGTGACCACCTCACGGACCGCGTCGACGACAATGCCGACGTTGCCGTGTTCCGAGTCCACGACGATGATCCGCGTACTCTCGGTGTCGGGCACTTCGCTGAGTCCAAGGCGGGTCCCCAGCGCGATGACCGGGATCGTCTTGCCACGGAGGTTCACCAGCCCACGAATGTGGTTCTCCACACGGGGTAAGGAGGTGATTTCGCGCATACGGATGATCTCATTCACGCGGAAGATATCGATACCGTAGCTCTCCGCTCCGAGCAAGAAAATGACGGATTGGTTGGGGGACTGGGACGCGTCGGCGTCGGTCGTCGAATTCAAATCAATGGGTTCAGTCGTTTTCGTCGCTTCGGTAGACATGATGTTCACTCACAGAATCTGCTACCTTCCTTATTGGCGGCTGGGTCCAGTAACTTTATGGAACGGACCGCACTTCCCACATGGCAAACATTCGACTCGCCGCGATCGATATGGATGGCACTGCGCTCCGCGGTGACCGGTCATTGCACCCCGAGAACATCGCGGCGATCCACCGGGCAACGGAACGCGGGATCCAAGTCGCACTCGCAAGCGGGCGGATGTTTCTCAGCTTGCGCAGGTTCGCCGACGACATTGGGCTTGAGATGCCCATCGTCAGCAGCAACGGTGCCTACGTAGTGGACGACAGCGCGCAGATTGTCCTGAACGCGACCGTGTCCGATTCCATCGCACTGGCAATCCTCGACTATTGCGAGTCCCACCAACTGCATGTGAACCTCTATACTGGCTCGGGGATCGCCTGTGTTCGCGAGACGAGTTGGCTGGTCACCTACGCCGAGCGAGTGCAGAACTTCTCTCCTGAGCCGCTGGGTCTGGATGCGTGCCGAGAGATCTCGCCGAACAAGATGCTCATCTTCGCTGAGCCGGAGGACCTCGATACCCACGGCCGAACCCTGCGCGACATGGTTCCACCCGGGCTTGGAACCTGGGTGCGATCCGAGCCCGACTTTTTGGAACTGCTCCCACCGGATGTCACCAAAGGCTACGGCCTGAGCCGGCTCGCCGCGCATATGGACGTCCCACCGGTCGAGGTCGCGGCGATCGGCGACTACCTCAACGACCTGGAGATGTTGGAGTGGGCGGGGACGGCAGCGGCCGTAGCCAATGCCCACCCAAAGATTCTTGAGACTGCGGGGGTGGTTTATCCGTCCAATGAAGAGGCGGGGGTAGCGGCCTTCCTTGACGCGCTAGGTTAAAACCTGCGAAAATAGAGCATTCCGACGAGACTACTGACACTTATGAAAGGAATTCGAATTGCGTTGATGTGTGCCGTACTGATTGGGACACAAGCCTTTGCCCAGTTCTCGGTGACAAGCCCCAACAGTGGTGACACTCTCGGCAAGACCAACACCATCCGATTTCTGATCGAGAACATTACGAGCCAAGCGCGCGTGGTGGCGACGGCGACCAACAACGCCAAGCCGAACATCCGCATCTCGACCGAAGCGCTTTTGGATCCAGACGCCGACAAGCGCATCCTCGGCACGCTCGACCTCAATTTTGATGAAACCACTGAATCCGGAACGTACACCCTGCAGGTGCAGTATCTGACTCAGGGCGTGGTCCGCGACACGCGCACCATCACGAACCTGACCATTGATACTAAGAATCCGAAGTTCCGTAACGTAACTCCGCGCAGCGGCTCGTTCGTCTCGGTTCTCGTCCCTGTCCGCGCCGAAGTCGAAGAGCCGGGGCTTGATCGCTGGAGAGTGCGCGTGAACGATCGCGACATCCCGAACAATTCTGGCTCGACGACCGATATCGCTGTGGATTGGACTACGAGCAACATCGAGAACGATGGTCCCGCCTCGATCACCATTAAGGTCGATGACAAGGCCCGAAACAGCGCGACGAAGACGATCAACGTGACCCTGGACCGGGTTTCGCCTTCGAGCCAGGTGAAGAGCCCCGCAGGCGTGAGCTACCGTCCCACGTCGATCATCCCTGTGGTGATCGAGATTGCCGACCAATACGAAGGTTCGGTGATCGCAGGTGGAGTCAACGCAAGCCTGTACACCATGGATGGTCAGTACATCGGCCGAGTCGCACGTCGTTCCGCGACGAACTCAGGCGCAACTTTGCGGTGGGTTGGCCGGATCAAAGGAACCAGCCGCCTCCCGAAACAGTTTAAGATGGTCGTTACCGCGATTGACCGAGCTGGGAATCGCGCGGTGGACCAGACCGTAACCGTCAACATCTCCGGAAGGTAAAGTATCCGCAAGCGAGGAAAAGCACCATCGTGACAATTGCAAGGAAGCTCATCAACGTAACGTTTATCACCGCTTTGGCCATGCCAGCAGCGTTTGCACAAATTCCCGATCTGCTCACTTCGTTCGATGCAGGCGGTCGCGCCATGGGCATGGGTGGCGGCATTGGAGTCTCAGGCTCGGATACGAACTCCACGCTCAGCAACCCAGCGGGCCTGGCCCACGCGCGAAAGAAGACGCTCTCAGTCGTCATCCGCAACATGCCTCAATCCAAGACTTCGCTGTCGAGCAGCTTCAATAACCCCGTCTTGACGACCAGATCGGAAGTAGGCGCAAACGGACTGAGCCATGCCGGTTTGACTCTGCCCCTGGGAACGGACGACAACCCGCGCGGCACGGTCGGCATCAGCTACACCATCGGTGGGTTCATTCGCGATAGCCGAACCAATAATGGCCAGCTTCCCATCGACGCTTCGAGCAGCGTCAACAACTATAACGAACTTTTGAAGGCCAAGACTGAGTTCTTCACCATCGGCTATGGCTGGGGGAACGCGGACAACTCGCTCACACTGGGAGCGAGCCTCATCCTGGCCGGTCAGTACGTGCTGAACCGCCAATCGTACGACATCGTGCCCGCGGGAGGAACCGCGATCACCAATCCGCCGCTTGATCTGAGCAACCAAAGCTACGGAGTTGGTGCGGTCGTCGGTGTCCAACTGATTCCAAAGGGCAGCCCCAACACCAGCATCGGTTTTGCCGTTCGAACCCCGATCAATATCTCGGGCAACAAGAACACCGCAACCTACTACGACACGATCCCCGGCAAGATTTCTGTGGGCTTCGCCCATCGCAAGGATGGCCTTCGCGGTGGCCGCGACTTCGTGGTCTTCGGCGCACAGATCGACACGTTTTACAAGAATGAGCGCGGGGCCGCATTCGCACGGAAGCGTGCGGTGAACGTGGGTGCGGGTGCCGAGTACAACTTGCTTCGCGGCGCAGCGCGCATCCCCATTCGACTTGGCTTCACCGCCGTTCCTGAAGCGGGTAATGGATTCCGCGATCGCAACGCGCTCACTTTCGGGGTCGGATATCGACCTTTCACTCGTCCTTACTCCATCGACCTGAACTTTGCGGCTCCCTCTTCCGGAAGCGGATTTGATGCCGCCCTGCAGCTTAACTACCGCCTGAAATAACAGAACCCAGCACCGTATGAATACATCAAGGATGATCTCGATCGGGACTCTCATTGCCGCTTGCGCCCTCGCAAGCGCGCAAGCGTGGAGTGATTCATATGCTAAGGCGCTGGATGCGCTGAAGGCAGAGCGATTTGCCGTAGCTCGAACGCTGTTCAAGCAGGCTGCCAGCCTGCGTGCCGATGACTTCTCCGGTCCGACCTCCCTCAAGGGTGGATCGGTCACCGAGCCGAAGCTATGGCGCGATGGCGAAAGCTACTCGCCGAATTTCGCGGCCGCATACGCTGCGTACAAACTCGCGCTGAAGACGGCCGATGATGCTGAGCGCAACGCGCTGTTGAGGGTCTGCACCGCCGAATTCAAGGCGCTCATGGCCAAGGGCCAGCGTAGCCGAGAGGTCTACTACTTCCAGAACGTGGTCCTGAACTTGCTTCGCGATGACGCAGAAGTCGCTGCGCTGGCGACTAATGCCGCCGCAAACGCGGACAAGATGAACTGGAAGATCGACTCCGAACTATTGTCGATCGAAGAGCGCGCCGCAATCTTTGGAGTCGTCGCTCAGGGCAAGCCAAAGCCAGAGGCACCCAAGATTGTTGAGCCGAAGCCGGATCCAAAGCCCGCACCCAAGGAACCGGTTGCGAACAAGACCGAGGCCGCAAAGCCCGAGCCCAAGAAGCCGGAGCCAGAGAAGCCTGGACCTGCGCCGGTGAAGTCACCTGCTTCGACGGACGAAAAGCCAGTCGTCACAACGAACGAGCCCAAGAAGACCGAAGAACCCAAGAAGGAGACCGCCAAGGAGGAGCCCAAAACTCCCAAGAAACCGGTCAAGAATCCCACCACCGATGACGGACCGCCGGTCCTACCCGCCGATAGCAATAAGCCAAAGCCTGCTCCTGCAGGCACAGCGACAAACCCAGTCGTTTCCCGTGACGAGTACATGCTCGATGCGAACGGCAACGTCATTGCTCTGGACAACAAGTACGCCCTGATCATCGGGAATTCCGAATCGGCTATGGTCGGAGGGGGCCTGAGCTTCGCCGTAAACGACGCTCGGTACCTGGAGCAGAACCTCGTCAAGCTCGGTGGGTACAAGGCCGAGAACATCTTGGTCCTGACCGACGTGACCGCGCAAGAAATGCTTGAAGGCGCCGCATCGCTCGCTGAGCGGGTGCCGGAGAATGGCGTTGTGATGCTCTACTTCTCGGGAGTCGGCGTCAATCTTGAAGGCAAGGACTACCTCGGTGGAGTGGACACGGCTATGCCGACCGATCAGACGACGATGGTCGCCAAGACCGATCTCTTCCAGCAGTTCATGAACCGCGGAGCCCGAATCTTCAGCTTCTTCCAGGTTAGCCGTCCGATGCTGGGTGGTCGGTACTTCGGCCAAGAGGCCCTTCAGCTTGGAGCGATCTCCCAGATGCAAGCCACGATCCCGGGCGGAGTCGTCTCCGGAGGAATGGTTGGCGGCGAACAGCTAGGCTTGTTCACCAGTGCGATGGGCCGCGTACTCAACGAGTTCAAATCGAACCGAATCCCCATCCTAGAGTTCGGTTGGCAAGTCTTTGACAAGATTCGCGGTGGCGAACGGGGCAAGGGAGCCGGTGGCGCGACTCAGGTACCCACCCTGCCACAACTCACGAATCTGGCACCCGACTCGCGTTTCTAAACTTGGCCTGGAATACATTGCGGCGTGGGTGAATGAACCGGCGCCGCGATCGAATGCATGAACCGAACTGTGACCAACCAACCCGACCTGCATCCAGACGTTCTCGCGGTCTTTGAGAGCATCGCAGAGGAGTGGGGCGAGAAGTACTTCAGCGAATTTCTGCTGCCTTCATTGCAGACCCAGGGGCGCGCAGCCAGCGCGAAGCTCGAAGACGTCGTTGTTGCGCTCCAGAGCCCGTTTCGGTGCTTACACGCGTTCTTTGGACACTACGCGTTTGCCCGCCGAGGTCGCGACCGAGATGACCTCTCGCAGCTTGCCTGCCTCGCGCTGCGCCGTCTTGCGGCGGAGGACACCTTCACGGAGTTTCTGGAGCAATCCGACGGAGATGCGCTCTGGGACCAGTTCTGCCAGGTGTGCACCGAGCGAAACCACAAGATTTCGGAGCAGCTCAATCGCGGTGTCATCGCAGGCATGCTGGAGCTCTCTCAAGAGATCTATCGCCTTGATGGGATCGGGAGTATCGCGGGCTGGGCGATCAAAGGAATTGAGAAGACGCGCCGAGTCGAGCCGCAATTCATGCGCATCGTCGATATCCGAGGCGTGGGCCCAAAAACCACCGCGACCTTCCTGCGCGATCTGATCGCGATGTTCGAGGTCGAGGATTCGCTCGAGAACGTCGACCGCCTCTACGTCCAGCCCATCGACCGTTGGACGCGCATGTTCGCTTACGCCCTCATCGACGAGTTTGAGGACCGCGAGGCCGCGGATTGGGTCGTTGCAGGAAAGCTTTCGAAGTACTGCCGGTGGGCGAATGTCAGCGGCTTGCGGTTCAACATGGGAGCGACACTCTTCGGGACGAAACAGGTCCGGGATCCGCAGCGGTTCCACAGCTGCCTTGAGCGTCTCATCACGAACTAGAGCGCTGCGAACAGCCGCAGGCCTTCCAACGTCATCATCGGCTCGTACGCCTCAAGACTCGGGCAAACACCCATAAATGTTCCGCCGAGCCCCCCGGTCGCAATCACCCGCGGCTTGGAAGGGAGCTCCTGGGAGAGGTGCTTCACGAGCGCTTCGACCGAGCCTGCATACCCAAGCACGATTCCGCTCTGAAGCGCGCTCACGGTATTGGTGCCGATGGCCTTCGAGGGAGGCGACAGCGGAATCTGCGGCAACTTGGCAGCTCGTGCGAAAAGGGCCGCCATCGAGATTTCCACGCCCGTCATGATTGCGCCGCCAAGGTAGTCGCCTTCGACACTGAGAACGTCGAACGTCGTGGCGGTCCCGAAATCGACCAAGATGTACGGCCCCGGCCCCTGGTCACGAGCCCAGAGCGTATTGGCGATACGGTCTGCGCCAACCGACTCTACCGGACTGTAGTGAACCTTCACGCCGACAGTAGGGCCAGGACCCAAGAACTCCGGCTCGCACTGCAACCAGCGGCGTCCAAGTCGTCCAAGCAACGAATCCATGGCCGGCACGACTGAGGCGACCACCACTCGATCGGCGGCGAAGTCGAGCCCGGTCTGCTTGCAGAGGGACCTCAGGCTCGCCGCGAGATCGTCTTCCGTCGTGCGACCCGGGTCCGTAGCGATCCGAAACGTCTGCTTCCAAGACTGCCCGCCCCACAATCCAAAGACAGTGTGCGTGTTCCCGACGTCAATCGCCCAAAGCATGGGTCAAATCTACCTGCCCTTCGATCTCGCCGCCTGCATGCTGAGCCAAGACTTCGAGCAAAGTGCTGCTGACCGCATCGCGGAGTTCGTAGGTTTCCGCCTCGACCATGAGTCGGACGACGGGCTGCGTCCCGCTGGGTCTGAGATTCACCCGGCCCGCGGTGCCAAGTCGCTCGCTCGCGTGCACCACTGCTTGCTGGATTGGCTCGGAGTTGGCAACCGCCTCCTTGCTCGTCACGCGCAGGTTCACAAGTAGCTGGGGCCAATACACATAGTCGCCGTAAAACTCACTGGCGGCACGGCCTGATCGCTTCAAAACTCGAAGGACTTCGAGAGCGGTGATGAGGCCGTCGCCGGTGGGCCCACGCTCGCTGAAGATCAAGTGACCGCTTTGCTCGCCGCCCACCAGGCCGCCGAGTTCGCACATCTTCGCGCTCACGTACTTATCGCCAACCGAGGTTCGCTCCAGACGGATGCCTTGAGACTCCAGGTATCGCTCAAACCCGGTGTTGCTCATGACGGTCCCTACTGCCACGGGCGGGTCCAAGTCCGCTTTCCAGTGGCCGCACCACAGCGCGATCGTCCGGTCTCCGTTGATCAGTCTTCCCTGCTCGTCGCTGAAAACCGCTCGGTCCGCGTCTCCATCGAACGCCACGCCGATGTGCGCACCAATGCTCTTGGTGAACTCCTGGATGGTGTGAGGCTTGGTCGCGCCGCCCTCAGCGTTGATATTCATGCCATCCGGCTCAACACCGATCGTATGGACTTCGGCCCCCAGTCGCCGGAAGATCTCTGGCCCCAATTCGTGACCCGCCCCGTGGCTGCCATCGACCGCGATGCGCAGGCCGCTCAGGCCCTCAGGCACGATCGGTTCCAGGTCGGTCATGTACCGCTCCAGCGGCTCGCGCGTTTGGACTAGACGACCGATCTGGCCACCGCTAACCCGGGCTTCTGGCAGTGAATGCATGACTGCCTCGACGCGTGCCTCGAATTCTTCGCTGACCTTGCGCCCATCGTGGGCGATGAGCTTGATCCCGTTGTCTGGAGCGGGGTTATGGCTTGCCGAGATGACCGCCGCGAGCCCAAAATCGCCGACGCGGGCCGCATGGCTGATCGCACCGGTCGGTGCGACACCCAACGAGACCGCTTCCACGCCAGCAGAGCAGAATCCTGCCGCGAGGGCCGCGCCAAGCATCGTTCCGCTCAGGCGCGTGTCTCGACCCAGCACAGCCCGCGGTGTGAGGCCGTCCTCAAGCATCGCCTTGCCCGCGGCGTACCCGATGCCCAAGCATAAGTCCGGAGTCAAATCGCGATTGGCGACCCCACGGATACCGTCCGTTCCAAACCGCTTGCCGCTCACTTCGCGACCCGCACTCGGGCTGGCCTGATGATTCGTTCGCCCAGCATGTAACCTGGCTCAACCTCAGCGGTCACGGTGCCCGCAGGTTGGCCGCTCGCTTCGTCGGTCGCGATCGCTTCGTGGCGATCGGGATCGAACGACATGCCCGTTGCATGGATGCGCACCAAGGAGACGGAGTTGAGCGCGGTTCGAAGTTGGCGGTCGATCATGCGCACCCCTTCGACGAGCGCTTCCATCGACGCGCCGCACTCAGATGCTGCTACGGTCCGCTCAAAGTTGTCGAGCACGGGCAGGAGTTCGCGTACGAGGTTTTCGGTCGCGTACCGGCGCAATTCTTCCTTCTCCTGCTGAACCCGGCGGCGGAAGTTCTGGAAGTCTGCCATCGTCCGCATGACCAGGTTCTTGGACTCTTCGAGCTCCTGGGTAAGCGTATCGATGATGTCGCTTGTGGCGTCCGACTCCTCCATCTCCTCGGGATCATAGGCCGCATCGGCGAGCACGTCGTCGTTCAGCGTATCGCCGAGATTGTCAGGAGAAAGTGGATCAGAATCAAGTGGGGTCAAAGGGTATGCCTCCGCTCAGGAACTGGGTTGGGAAGACCCAATTATACCAGCCTCTACCCCACACGAACGAGGCGGCGGGACCGAGGTCCACGCCGCCACGTGAGTGCATGACTTGAAGCAGAGTCCTACTTCGACATGCTTTGGATCGCGGCCGAAGGATCAAACGTGTTGTACATGTTGAACTCTCCGACCGATCCCAAGTCCGTATTGTAGAGGTTGAGCGAGACGCGACCGTCGTGAATCTGACCCGCTCCCGAGCCCACTCCCTGGGTGCCGGGAATGATGTACTTGAAGTGGAACGTGCCGTCCGGATTGACGCGGCCAAAGCCGATCTTGACTTGCTCGGTCGGCTCGAACGATTCTGCTCGGAAGAACAGCTGCCCCTCGTTGCCGATCATTGCATAGGCGATGCCCGCATAGTGTGCGCTGCTGGACATCAGCCCTGCGTAAAGGCCCGCGAACGGATTGGTCGCGCGGCGAAGGCGCCAGACGCCCGTTTCGATCTCGCCATCCCGCTCCGAGCGCCACGTACCGACACCCTTATCACCCAGGACGAAGCCCTGAATCTTCAGGTGGCCGTCGGCGCTTTCAGCGCGGACAATTCCAGTGCCGTCAATGCCGCCGAGGATGAGCTCAGTGCCGTATTCGTTCGGGTTGACCGTGCTACCGCCGCCACCGTTTCCTTCGCCATTGCCTTCGCCCGAGCCCTCACCATTGCCTAGGTCGCCGCCGGTAGTGCCTGCGCCGTCACCGCCGGCACCGCCGTCACCGCCGCCAACCGTTCCACCGCCGTCGCCCTCGCCTTCTCGGAAGTTCGTGACATCCCGGGCCTTGTCAAGTTCACGATCATTCAAGCCGATGATCGCAAACGTGCCGTCTTTGATGATTGCGGCGATCTTGCCGTGGCTGTCGCCCTCGAATCCACCGAGGTAGTTTCCGTCCGGAGAGAGTTGCTGGAGCAGTTCATTCTTGCGGCGCTCGCGCTCTTCCGGAGAGTGCTGATCTCCCGCACCGAAGTTCGGGCGGGCCTTCTCTTCCAGCTCGCGCCGGACGTCTTCGAGGTTGCCGGGCTTGAAGTCCGGGTCGGCCTGTCGACCTGCTTCCCACTGATCGAGGGCAGCATCACTAGCCACCGTGGTGACAGGATCGCAATCGTTGTCTTCAGCCGACTTGCCCTGATCGTCCGTCGTGACGATCGTCGTCACAACCACCGATTCGCCGTCCCGCTCTGCCCGGGCCTCGACCTTGTAGTCGGTGTTGGGCTCGACGCCCTCCGTAAACTGGTAATCGCCATCGGCATCCGTGGTGGTCGTAGCAACCGTATCGCCCGTTTCAACGTCAATGAGGCTTACGTCCGCCGAGCTCACTGGCTCGTAATCATCAGCCCGCGAGGCAGCCGTGACCGCCGGCATCAAAACTGTTCCCTGGATCGCTGCGGGTAGCACGGTCGTCGAACCGGACGACGCACCTCCACCACCGCCGCAGCCCGCCAAGACGACCGCGGCAATCACTGCGACAAGACCTTTACGCCACAACGGCGTTGCTGCATTCACAAAATTCATTCAGGATCCTCCGTTCGTCGCACTCGCACTCAGAGCGCACTATTCGAAGATTGTTGGCAAGACCGCAACGGGGCTTCACCTGTTAATGCCACTGGATTCCGTTCCATTCGTCGGTACGAAAGGGAGAAGCCGGTAATCCTGCCCGATTGAGGAGGTTGCAGTCGGGATTGTCGGCCCAGCCGTACCGGACTGCGACCGGCTCAGGAACGAGCGGCGACGAGACAAGCACGGACTCATTCTCGATGATCGCCTGCGCAGGCGCAAAGCGCCGATCCGGCCCCGCTACGATGAACCCGCGCAGGGCGGCGTTGCTATCGGTCATGAGCCCACCGGCCGTGTTCTTGAAGTACAGCCGGATCGTGTTCCCTTCGATTTTGAATCCGTCTATCGTGGGGCTCAGGCCACGGACGGTCGTGTAGTAGACCAGTTGGCGAGCTGCTTCGGCGAGCCGCTGGCCCACGGGGATCTTGTTTCGGGGATGGATGTCGTTCGCATCGCCGAGGTCGATGGTCACGGCCAACCCCACCCTTGGAAGCTTAGTTGCCAAGCGCTGTGCCTCCCGGATCTCCGCCCATTCGGAGTCTTTTGGCTGAGTAGTTCGCGCACGATAACCGGGCAACTGTACGATCAAGAACGGCAGGTCACCCTGAGTGAACTCGTTGCGCCACGATTGGATCAGCTTGGGAAGAAGTACCGTGTATTGCTTTCCGCGTCCGGCGTTTGTTTCGCCCTGGTACCACGCCACTCCGGTCAGGCTAAACGGCGCAAGCGGCTTGATCATGCCGTTGAACAAGTTGCTCGGCGCGCGCGGATGCCCGGGGCCGAATGGGATTTCCAGCGGCTTGATCAGGCTGGGATCCAACGGAGTCTCCACCTTGACTCTCCAATCTCCCGCCAGCGGCATGGGCACCAGACTCGCGACGCTGCGGATCTTCATGTCACCGGGGTCGCTGGCAAATCCGCCCTTCCCTTCCCGATTGAACACGCGAATGGCAATCACATTTGCACCCGCGCGGACCAACCGAGGGTGAACAACGTACCGACGCACCAGACCCGCCGGATCGATCTCACCGGCAACGGTAAACCCGACCTGCACCCCGTTCCAGTACACATTGTCCAGATCCGCTATCTGCCCCAGATGGAGCGTGAGCTCGTGGTCGTCAAACTCATGCGGAAGATTGATGACCCGGCGGTACCAGACCACTCCATCGATCTGCATTTTGGGGTCGAGGTCCTCCCAGTAGCCAGGGACCTTCAGCTTGCTCCAGTTCCGGTCGTCGAACTTAGGCGAATGGTAGCCGAGCGCAAACCCGCGGTTCCCTGGATCAGACTGTACGGTCGGACGCGGGATTCGGGAACGCTGACGATACTGTTCGATCTCTTCACGGTTGATCGTCTTCGCGCGGTCGTAGCTCTCAAGCAGCGGCTTCAGCTCGGGATCGAATGAGAGCGCGCGTCGCGGCGTCCACGCCTCGCCTGACGAGCCACCCCAGCTGGATTCGATGATCCCGATGGGCACCTTCTCTTCGATGAGTAGCTCGCGGGCAAATCCATAGGCAACTGCGCTGAAGCTGCCCGCGACCGAGGGTGTGCAGGTCCGCCAAACTCCGCGGACATCCATCGCTGGCTCATCAGCCGCGTTGAATCCGACTTTAAAGAAGCGAATGTTTGGGTGGTCCGCGGCGTCGATCTCGGAGCTTGAATTCTTGGCTTGGCTGAGCGGGAACGCCATGTTTGACTGGCCGCTGCACAGCCAGACGTCACCAACGAGAACATTCGCAAGGACGAGTTCATCGACATCGTCAAAGATCCCCATCTCGCCCGGACCTCCGGCGGTCATCGGCGCGAGGGTCACCATCCACTTGCCCTTCCCATCGACGATGGTCGATTCTGCTTGACCGCGGAACGTCACGCTGACGCGCACACCGGGCGTACCCCAACCCCAAACGGGCACTGGACGATCGCGCTGCAGCACCATGCCATGGCCAAACAACCCTGCGGTGCGCAGACGAGTGCGACCCGGCGTGACAGGCACCGCCTGAACGAACTCGCGCGCGGGGGATCGGGCGCCGAGCTTTCCGGGTGGCTGCGCGCTCGGTCCGGCGAACGCCAGGCTCGCGGCACCGGCCACGGCCCACCCGATCGCTAGCCTAAAAATTGCGCGCCCCAAGGTCGTGAGTTTACTCTTTCGCCCAGAACATGGGACCCGGTTTCTCCTCGACCACCGCCTCGCGCAAGGTCGAAACTGCCCGTCGCAGGCCCTCCATCGTGGACATCAGGCCGTCCTCATGCTCGATGCTCAGAACGTCGTCGTATCCATGCGCGAGTAGCACCGAAACGAAACTGCGCCACCACTCAACGCCATGACCGAACCCCACGCTCCGGAATACCCACGAGCGGTTGGCGATGTCACCGTAGCTCTTGGTGTCCAAGTTGCCGTTGAGCGTTGAGTTGGCGGAATCGATGCGCAGGTCCTTGGCGTGGCAATGGTAGAACGCCCCTTTGCGCAGCAACTCTCGCGCGGCAGCGATCGGGTCGATGCCCTGCCACCACAGGTGCGAGGGGTCAAAGTTCGCCCCGATCCGATCCTCGAGTTTCGAGCCCATGGCCCGGCGCAATCTCAGAAGCGTGTCGTTCGAGTACACCACGAATCCGGGGTGCATTTCGATGCAGAACTTCACGTTGAAAATCGACAGCTGCTTGGCCTGCGCGCGCCAATACGGAATCACTCGCCGCTCCCACTGCCAATCAAGAATGGTGCGAAATTCGTCTGGCCATGCACAAGTCACCCAGTTCGGATTCTTGGCACGCGCCGAGTCTCCCGGACAACCGCTGAAGCCGTTGACGCGCTCGATCCCGAGGGCGTTGGCGAGCTTGACCGCTTTGACAAACGCGTTGTGATGATCCTCGGCGATCGCGCGGTTCGGATGGAGGGGATTTCCGTGGACACTGATGGCAGAAAGAGTGATCTTTCGCCGGTCCAGTTCGGACAATAGTCGGTCGCGGGCAGCCTTGCTCTCCAGCAGAGCGTCCACTTCCAGGTGCGGCGACCCAGGGTACGCACCCGCACCAAGCTCAACGGCTTCGATTCCTTCGGCCTGAACCGTGTCCAGCACCTGCTCAAACGATTTGTCGCCAAATAGCGCGGTGAAAATTCCGATCTTCATCTAGCCAGTATTCTATCGGAGCATGGCGCAGGAATACCGGATCCGACAGGCGACCCAAGCGGACTCCCCTCAAGTGGTGGAGTGCATCCGTACTGTCTACGACGAGTACGGCTTCACGTGGGAAGCCGATGGTTACCACGCAGACCTGTACGATCTCGAACGACACTACGCAGCACCGGACAAATTCTGGGTCGCCGAGTCAGATGGCCTGGTGATGGGGACCACTGCGCTCGAGGTTTTCGATGAGATCACGGGTCAGCCCGGCGGGCTGACCTGGATCGACGGACTACCGCGAGCGGTCGGCACGACATGTGGGCTGATGCGGCTCTACGTACGCAAGGAAGGGCGCGGAAACGGACTCGGGCGTCGGCTCTATGAAACTGTCATCGCCGAGGCACGTGCACAGGGACACACGTGGATGGAGATTTGGAGCGATCTTCGCTTCACTGCCGCGCACGGTCTCTACACCGCTTCAGGAGCGGAACTCCTTGGCGAGCGCAAGCTCATCACCGACCCCGATCAGAGCATCGAGGCCGGTTTTCGCCTGAGACTCAAGTAAACGAGGCCGGATCGTTTCCGATCCGACCTCGCTTGGTCTTTCTAGGTTAGCCTTAGAGCGGGCCGCCTGGGCCTTCGCCCGGACCGTCACCCGGTCCACCGCCGGGGCCACCCGGGCCGCCTCGACCAGGACCTCGGCCTTCACCGCGCTCCTTGCGAGCCTTTTCCATTTCTTCCTTCATGAGCTTCTTGAACTCTTCGCGCTGCTCGGCAGTCAGGATCTTCTCCAGGCCGGTGCGATAGCCCTCCATCACGTCGCGCATCTTCTTGCGATCTTCGTCCGAAGGCGGATTGCCCTGTCCGCCGCCCTTGCCGCGGAGTTCGTCCATGGCCTTCTTCGTCTTCTCGCGCAGGGCCTTGATCTCTGCCTTCTGCTTGTCGCTCAGGTTCAGTTGGGCGAGAACCTTGTCCTCAATCTTCTGCTGGCGCTGGGCCATGCCGCCACCGGGGCCTCGCTCTCGGCCGCCACCTTGACCTTGGCCGGGACCAGGACCGGGGCCACCGCCTGGCTGGGCGAGGACCGGGGTCAAAAGACCGATGCCGAGTACGGCAGTGAATACAAGCGTTGTGAGTTTCTTCATCGATTTGCCTCCTGTGAGTGCGGCTCAGTAAGGACCGACGGAGGCGCAAAACGATTGTTCACCGCAGGCGAGAAAAAAGTCAGCCAAGTACGATATCGACATGGCTCGACTGATTACCGGACCCACCGTCATCGCCGCACACGGCAACCAACCCAAGCGCATTGAAGAGTTCTTTGGAGCCGTAAACTCAGGCGACGGTGCAGTTAGCGTCGCTCGAATGAGCAGCCCGCAGGGCTGGACCGAGCCCGGCCAGACGCCAGAGTTTGACGAGTACACGGTGGTGCTGTCAGGGTGTCTTACGGTCGAAACGCGGGACGGCGTCCACGAAGTCCGCGCGGGGCAAGCGATCCACACCCCTGCCGGCGAGTGGGTGCGTTACTCCACCCTAAACGGAGCGACCCAGTACGTGGCGGTTTGTTTTCCCGCGTTCACACCTGGGTCGGTCCATCGAGACGATGACTAAGCGACTAGGGACTGAGAAGGCAGGAGTGGTCTTGTCCGCCCACCCGCATCGTCGAAACGATCGTGCCAGCATTGGTAATGTCGCGTGCGACACTCAGCACTGCGCCGGAAGGCAGCGCAGACCTGAGCTTGGTGTTCAAATCGAACCCTTCCCCTCCGCGCCAAAGATACGCGTAATTGACTCCCGAGATGGTGACGCAACCCACGATATCATCGTTGTCGTTGATGGCGAAGGCGACACCCTCGGTCGCCCCCGTTGGCAGCGGTAGCGGGACAATCGAGTTGGCAGTCGCGACGAACGGGACCTGTGCGCCGCTGAAAACGTAAGCACCCACCACCGTGCCCTTCGTATTGATATCCCAGCCTTGGGCGAAACTGCCAGGTCCAGAACCGATGCTGACCAGGGCGTTGCCGACGCTGCGGAAAGCGTGGTTCTTTCCATCGGTCGAAGGAGCAACCCCGGTCATCACGCCAGCATTGTTGATTGCCTGGATGGAGATCGAGCCAGTTCCGCCCAGCGTGGTGATGTCCGTCACCGTGCCCGCGACCGATCGCCATACCGAGTACGTGCTGCCGGTCCAGGTAACACCCGCGATGTTGCCCGCGTCGTTCACGGCCAACGCGGCCGAGTTCGTTCCGACGGCGAGGCCGAGATTGATCTCCAAGATGCCTGAGTCGTTGCTCTGGATGGCGCGCGTGTCGGCCCCGTTATCCGCACTTCCGTAGGCGATGCCGGTCGCACCGACGTCGAACCCGCGGCTCGCCGCTCCACCAAGCGTGCCGTACGTGGTGAAACCGTTGGGCAAACTCCAGGTGACCATGCGGTTGTCGCTGGTACCCACGGCCAGTCCGGATGCGCTGATGCGAACGATCTGGGTGTTCGTTGCGCTCGGCTTTTGGATCGCGGTAGGAGTCCACTGCGTCGCGAGGGACGCCGTGGAGGACTTCTTGCCTCCACCGCAACCCGCGCCAGTCATCCCTACAGCCACCAGCGCCGCCAGCGCGAGCAGGCCTACACCACGTCCGGAAACTCGAGACACTTTCATTACTCTTCAGGACGATCTGGAAGAGTGATTTGCACTTGAGAGACGACGTTTGCCTCGACAATTGTGCCGACGGGCGCAACGACCTGACGTGCCTTGAGCATGCGCCCGACCCGGTCGAATAGCGTGCCCGCAAGGCTCGAGACTTCCAACGACGCGGTTAGGTCACGCAGCCCGATGCGCTTGACGCTGCCGTCAAACACCTTGTCGAGCGCGGTGGCTGGCGGTTGGTGGAGCTTCTGCCAGTCCTCGGCGGTCATCCCTCGCAGGCCCAGCTCCTCGAAGCGCTGCAACACGACTATCTGTTCGGACGACATGTTGACTTCACTGGCAAGCTTGGGGAGCGCAGACTTCATCGATTCACGTTTAAACTCGTAGCGATCTCCCTCTTGCCGAATATCGACTCTCTCCAGAGAGGCTGCGTAGACATGGCTAAGAGTGACGGCGAGCCGCGCGGGTTCGTTGGAGACCGCCCCCATCGTGGTGCCGCGTCGAGACCAAACCACTTCACCCTCGCCTACTGCGCCAGCGGGGATGAGTACGTGCCCTTGGCGGTCCTTGACATCGGCGATGACCGCGACTGGAAATCGGTGCCCCTCCTCTGTCTTTCCCGATTCGAGAGCCTCAAGGAGAACGACGCTCACGGGCGTCCCGGCGACGAGCGTGACGACCACCGGCGGTTTGGGCGCAGCTGCGACGGGCTCGCCGGGTTTCGAGCAGCCGCTGAGCAGAAGGAGGCCGGCAAGGCAGACGAGTCCCACGCGATTGGGCTTCATAATCGAAATCTACCTTGCCGCTCCAACTGGTGCTACGGTTCTTGCAATCGGAGGACGTTTGGCTTCCAATCCAACTCGGCCATCTTGGCCAAGTAATCCGCAGGAGTGATCTCTCCGACCGGCTTGCCGATCAGGCTGACAAGCACCCCCTCCATCACATTGGTGGCGAACGTCTCACCGCCAAAAACCGGGGTGGTGGTGATGAGCTGGGAGACTCCGGCCGAGCGCATCCACTCGACGTTTGCCTTGCGTACGCTCTGAGTGATGATCGTTTTCCCATCGAGTCGGTCCGGTGCGTATCGGTTGATGAACAGGGAGTCGCCCGCGATTACGGTGGCCCAGCCGAAGTCCGCCTGAAACTTCGGAGTCCGAACCTTTTGTTTGTCGCCGGTCGGATAGAACCACTGAAAAGGAAGCTGCGTAATGATCGGCAGCAGTATCGCACCGAGTCGCTGGACGCCCTTGTAGCTACGCACTCGAAGTGGTAGACCCACCCCGAACATTAGGTCCCCGTACAATACTTCAGGGCAAAGCTCGCTGAGCGACTGTGCCATGCCGTAGCGGTCCGCCGCGCTCATGAGGAGCACGCGCTGCTCTGCGAAGTTCACGGTTCCTTCCCTCTGGAGCCGCTGAATGGTCTCTCGTTCCAGCGTATGTTTAAGGCCGCTACCATCCACCACCGGGGTTGTTTTGGCTCCGCGTACTGCTCCGACAATCTCTCGGAAGGCGTACTTCCGGTCGCCAACGACCACGTAGATATCGCAACCACCTACCCCAAGCGCAGCGACCTGGCCATCAAGCTCGGTGAACATCGCGGCGAACCGCTTCATGTCGCCGTCGGTTCCGATCCGCTCAATCGAGAACTGCTCGCCGAGGATTTCGACCTGGGTGGACTTATCCCGCTCGCTTGTCCCCAAGCTGATACTGACGACGCGCTTCAATAGACGGCGATCCCTTCGATCTCAACGTCCACTCCGCGCGGGAGGCCCGCGGCCGCGACTGTCGACCTTGCTGGAGGTGCGCCCGAGAAGAGGGTCGCATAAACCTCGTTCACCGCCCCGAAGTGATCCATGCTGCTGAGAAAGATTGTGGTCTTGACGAGGTGGTCAGGGGTCAGGCCCGCGGCGGTGAGCACGGCGCGCATGTTCGCGACGACCTGCTCGCTTTGAGCCCGCACATCTCCGTCGACCAGCGTTCCATCGGGCCGCAAGGGGATCTGGCCACTCATGAAGAGGATGTTTCCCGAAGCCTTGATCGCCTGCGAATAGGGGCCGATGGCGGCGGGGGCTTGGTCCGTTGAAACGATCTCGCGCATCATGACCGAAGGTTACCTGTCCCACAAAAGCGCGGTGGCCCAGCCGAACAGCCGAGCCACCGCAACCCTAAGAACGATCAGCGCTTAACGCTTCATGTTGATCAGATCTTGAAGCATCTCGTCAACCGTCGTGACGACCTTGGTGTTCGCCTGGAATCCGCGTTGGGTGATGATCAGATCGGTGAATTCCGAACCGATGTCCACGTTCGACTGCTCCAGAAAGCCCGAGTTGATCCCGCCACGGCCACCCGATCGTGGCTGACCGATGACGGGGACGCCCGAGTTGTCCGAGTTTCGCCAGAGGTTGTTACCCGTTCGCTCCAGACCGCCGGGGTTCGGGAAGATCGCGGTCGCAATCTGCCCGAGTTCGCGGGTCAAACCGTTGGTAAACAGACCGGTGACGACGCCATCCTGGGTGACGCTGAAGCTCTGCAGCGATCCCGGAGGGAAACCGTTCTGGTAGTCCACCGTCACCTGCGAGGTCGGCGTATTGTTCTGCACAGTCTGCAACTGAGTGATCCCCGTGAAATCGAGGTTCACGGTGAAGTTCAGCGCGGCCGGGGTGACACCTACTGTCACCTGTCGTGCTCCGCCCGGATCGATGGGCTGCCCGCCCGCGTCGAAATACAACGCCGTGGTCGGTGAGCTGGTGGTAAGCACCGCACCGGTGCTGTCCAGTGCCCGCCAGGTCCATCGTGAAACCGCCGAGGCCGTGCTCGGGGGTGCACCGGCGAGTGCGCCCGTCTCCTTGTTGTAGAACTGGAAGGTCACGTCGTGTCCGCCACCCTGGGCATCGTAGAAGCGAGCGGTGGTGGTCCAGTCCGGGTTCGCGATCGTCGAGCCATTGGGTGTAGCACCGGAGAGGTTACCGACCATCGAGGCCTGATCCGTAACCTGGACCGCATTCAGTCGGCCCAGAGGGATGTTCAGCGAGCTTGCAGGGGTGATGGGGCTCGTCGTCGTCGAGGCACCGCTACGGACGAAGTCCCAACCCAGGACGCGCTCACCGGTTGCCCGGTGGACCAGGTCTCCTGCCGCATCAAGGTCGAACGAGCCGTCACGAGTGTAGGCCGCACGCATACCGTTGGAGGTCATGAAGAAGCCGTTGCCCTGGATCGCCATGTCCGTGGGTCGGTTCGTCGCATTCAACGAGCCCTGCTCATTGAAAACGTCGGTTCCGGCGACGAGAACGCCGAGACCGAACTGGATCGGGTTCGTACCGCCAACTTCTCCAGAAGGTCGGCCCGCACCGCGGATCGTTTGCGCCAACATGTCCTGGAACGTCACCCGGCTGCCCTTGTAGGCGGTCGTGTTAACGTTGGCAAGGTTGTTGCCGATAACGTTCATGCGCGTCTGTTGCGCTTTGATGCTGGCGACGCCAGCGAGCATAGCTTGTAGCATTGTGGTTGTTCCCTTGTTGGTTGCGGTCAGGGGAAGCGCACGTCGCCGAGGAACGGCCGCCATTTGGGCGGCTCGTCAAAGCCTTCGCAGCTCATCGCTACGATCCAGCCAATCGTTCTCGGTAAACGCGTCGCGTCCAGGTCCAAATTAGGGCAGTGACTACACGATCACTGCGCTGTCAATATTTGTGAATACATTCTCCTTGAGTGCCTGTCGATCCACGGCGGTGATCACGGTGCGGTTCTTCACGCTCACCACGAGCGCGACATCGTCCATCAGCACCAGGCTCTCTTTCGAACCCTTTGCTGCGGCGCGATCCACTCCTCCGATCACCCGCTCCATCTCCGCAGGACCGAACTCAATGTCACGACTCTTGAGTCGTGTTTGAGCGTGTCCGCTCAGCTTGAGCCGGTTATCGAGAATCGCAGCGAACTCAGGGGCATCGGACGGCTTGGGGGCAGTCGTCTGCGCGGTACCGCGAGGGTCTACCCTTGTGGTCAAGAGATCCTGGATTTTCGAGTTCTGAATCGGTCCGCTCATGGCTTAATCACTGAAGCTCTGCACATCAAGAAGGCTCACTTGGACATCTTTTCCGAGCCGATCTTGGATGGTGAAGTAGACCGAGCCTTTCTCAAAGCTCACCTTCTTCACTGCACCCGTTATCTTTTCGGGATTGTTAGAGCTATCTCTTAGGGTTGGGTGGTTCGCGGTGACCGTTTTTCCGATGAACTGGGCGGAGTTTGCCAGTGCGACGGCGGTATCCACTCGCGAATTCACGGCCGGTTCCCCGATGCTCTTGATGTTGCCGATCTTGACCTCGGCGATGCCTCCGTTAGCCTCTTGAACCTGGATCATGCGCTCGCCGTTCAC
Source organism: Chthonomonas sp. (assembly GCA_016788115.1). NCBI lineage: Bacteria > Bacillati > Armatimonadota > Chthonomonadia > Chthonomonadales > Chthonomonadaceae > Chthonomonas > Chthonomonas sp. The sequence continues at coordinate 121,403 of JAEURR010000006.1, forward strand.
CATCGTCACGCCTTTGACGATGCCTTTGACGAACGCTTCCTGCCCCTGCAGTTCTTGTCCAGTCCGGACGGCGACGACCTCTTTGCCGATCATCGCGTTGGCCTGTTCGACCTCTGCTGAAGCCTTGAGCTGATCGATACCCTGCACGGTGCCCAACTGAGCCATCTGGGCGAAGAAGTCCCGATCGTTCATCGGTTCTAGCGGGTTCTGGTTCGAAAGCTGAGTCGTAAGCAGCCGCAGGAACGCCGCCATATCCAGGTCGCTCTTCGCCTTCTTGGGTGCGCCGGTACCGAAGAAATCATTGCCATTTACAGGTGAAATTGCGGTATCCATAAGTTCCTCCTAGATCACCAAATCCATGCCGACTTTGCTCGACATCAAGAGCACTGCCGCCTGGCTGGAAGCTGGGTTGGGCACATTCGTCTCGCGCTGGGCGATCTGCTCGAAGTCCTGGCGCGTGAAGGTCTGGTCGGCAGGATTCTGCCCACCTCGACTTCCCGCATCCTGGCTGTTCACGTTTAGCGATCCGAGCGTGAGCCCCTTGGATTCGACTTGCTGCACCAGGTGGGTTCGACCCGCTTCCAAGTTCTCGCGAACGGCCGCATTGTCCGAACTGATGTCGGCGCTGACGGTGTTGCCCGAGAACTTGATGTTGAGGGTTAACGAACCCAGGTCTCGCGGCTCAAGGTGGACAACGACGCTGCCCGATCGTCGAGTCGCGAGGAAGTACTCCGCTTGCTGGACGGCCTTGGCGTACGCTCGGTCGATCCGATTGTCCACGATGACCCCATGGTCCTTGTCGTTCCGATTGGAGTTCGGCACGGACTGTAGCACGGTCTGGGCGTTCGCCTCGTCGCCCGATTGGACGTTCTGAAGCTCGGTTGTGTCGGCCTCCAGGGTTTCATTGGGCTTGTGATTGACCTCGATTGGGCGGGCCTTGATGACCGTCTCTTCGATGCCAGATTGACCAGGTTTGCGGACCCGTGTCGTGTCTCCTGCGCCTGCCTTGGTGTCGGTCGGCACGCCCTTGACGGCGTCTTCACCCTTGCCTTTCTCGGTCGCCTCGCCGCCCTTGGTCGCCTTGGTTGTCTTCGCGCCGGTCTGGTTCTGGCCCTGGCCGGTGCTTGCATGGGCGTGGGCATTTCCCCGTGTCACGGTCACTTGCTGAGCGACCCCTTCGGCCGTGGTCGCGGGCTGATCCGTGTCCGTGGCTCCGTCGGCATCGGTGTTCTTCGCAGGCTCAACCACAGCGGCGATTGCCGTCGGATTCAGAGCGTCAATGACCGTTGCCTCGGCGATTTTTGTACCTTCGGCCTGCTTCACAGTTCCGCCCGCAACTTCGAGCGTCTTCGATTCACCAAGGCTTTTGGCCGCGGGGTCGATCGTGATCGGAGCGGATTCCTCGACCAGCCCGTTCATGACGTCCGTTGACTCGAATGCTACATTCTGGAATGCAGCGTCGGTCTCGGTAAGGACCGTCAGAAGGGCTGTTGAATCAATCGAATTGTCGCCCGTTGTGCCCGCCGGTGCCGTGTTCGCAATAGCTTGAACGGGCTCAAGGTTGTTGAGTACGTCCGCGCTGGCCACTGGAGCGACATTGAGCGCAAAGATCGGGACGAACACCGGCAAGAATATTGGGTTCGTCGGTGACTCATCGGTGAGGCTGTCCTGGTTGGAGTCTTGGTCCAGCTTGTGCGTGGGTTCCGTCTTCGAGGGTTCTCCACTTGCTTCCTTGACTCGGTCAGGGGCCTCTGTATTTGTGTTGGGGTCCGGTGGTGCACCCGTCCCGCCGATCTGCTCATCCAGCGCGCCCTCGAACTCGCCCGGTTTCGGGTCCGTGTCTGGTCGCGTCGTCGTCGCAGCCGCCGTCTGAGGTGCCAACCCGAGCCCGCTTAAGGCGTCGATTAGCATGACTTTTTCCATTGGCGCTTTCGCCATTAGGATCGTCGGCATCTGCCACACGCACAATTAGCAGGTTTTTCGAAACCTAAAGTGGATTGTCAATCGATGTCGCTCAAAGCTCAAGTGAAACGCAAAAGAAAGCCCGACCTGGGTTCCAGATCGGGCAGTCAGAGGTGAGTTGGAAACTGGTTGTCAGGGTTTGGGAGTGGGCTTGCTACCCTTCTCGCCGCGCCGCTTCTCCATCTCCTTCTTGGCGGCTTCGCGCAGTTGAGTGAGCTTTGTGCGCTGAGCGGGGGTGAGGATCTTGTCAAGCGCGGTTTCGTACCTCTTCATGGCTTCTCGCATCTTGTTTCCGGTTTCCTCGCGCTTACTTGGATCGCGATCGCTCATGAGCTTCTTAAACGTTCGATCCCGAACATCCTGCAAAGCCTTGACCTTTGACTTCTGCTCCGCGGTGAGATTTAGCTTGGCGAGCATTTCGTTCTCTTTCTTACCAAGCATCATTCGATGCTGGCCATCGCCCTTCTTCCCGGGACCTCCAGGACCGCCGCGGGGTCCGCTGTTTTGCGCAAAGGCACCGGCGACGACACCCAAAATGGCGACGAATGCTGCGAATGTTTTGACAAAATTCTTCATTGGTTAAAACGATCTCCACTAGGTGATACAAAGATGAAGACGCTTTGTATCCCGAATGTTCACTGATTGCCGGCGACTTCCAAGAATTTCTCAGATCGGGCCTTCTCGACCAGTTCTCGAATGCTCCCGGTTTGGGAGACCCGGAAATCCTCGGGTGTGCCCAAGAAGGCCAGCTCGCCGGACTCCAGGAACGCGATGCGGTCCGCGACGCGGAACACGCTCGATAGGTCGTGCGACACCACCACACTCGTCACTCCGAGGGCATCGCGCGTCTCCACGATCAACTGGTCGATGGCGTAGGCAGTAATGGGGTCGAGGCCGCTCGTGGGCTCGTCGTACAAGACGACTTCTGGATTCATCGCGAGGGCCCGGGCGAGTCCCACGCGTTTGCGCATGCCACCACTGAGTTCGCTCGGCATCAGGGTCTCGGAGCCCTCAAGATGCACAAGCTCTAGCATTGCCGCGACCATGCGGTCGATCTCGCTCGATTTGGCCCTCAGTTGGCGGCGCGAGCCGAAAGCGATGTTGTCGCGCACGTTCAGATAGTCGAACAGCGCGGCAGACTGGAAGACAAGCCCAAGCTTTTGGCGCGCGGCATCGGGATCCTTTCGGACGTCGATCCCGGAGACGTGGATACTCCCTTCCGTCGCCGTGATTAAGCCGGAAATGCAGCGCAAGAGCGTTGTCTTGCCCCCGCCCGAGCTGCCCATGATCGCGAGGATTTCGCCCTCTTGGACCTGTAGCGAGATGTCGGTCAGGACTCGCTTCGGCCCGAACCAGTGCGACAGCTTCTCAACGCTGAGCATGCGAGAGGACCGGCGGAGTGTGGTCACGGCGAGCCTCTCTGGCTCGCTCAATGGCAGGCTCTTCGACGGCGCGCTCGAAGCTGCGGAACCCGGCGAGGCTGAAGCCGTGCTTCTCAGCCCACCCCTGAGTCTCCTTCACTTGTTCCAGGCTCACGTCCTTGCCAAGCGTGAAACTCTCTGCCCGACCTTCGAGCGCCAAGAGCATGGTCTCGCTCATGCACGCATAGGCGGTCTTGGGCGGGAAACCGAAGTCAATTCCAAAGGACACATCGCCGGGGACGGACACGACGCCACCTTCAATCACGAGCACGTCCGGACGCTCCTTCGCCACCCGCACACTCACGTCGCGGGGGCGAGCCACGTCGCAGACAATCGCGCCGCGGCGCAGGTGCTCGGGCAGAATGACTGCGGTCTCGCTGCTGGTGACGGTGATGACCACGTCTGCGTTCCGCAGCGCGCTCACCTCAGTGGTCGCTTCTGCCCGAGTCAGTTCACTCACCAATGCCTGGGTCCTTTCCGGATCGCGTCCGATGACGATCGTCGACGCAAAGAGCGGCGAAAGTGCGCGGGCACACGTCTTGCCAATCGATCCGGTAGCCCCCACAACCGCCAGCCGCGAGGAACTCGGCTCGACTCCAACGAGTTCGCAAGCTTTTAGTGCTCCCTCGATGCTCGTGGCGACCGTGTAGCTGTTCCCGGTCGTGACGGCGATGGGGGACGCCTTCTCCACCGTGATGCCGCCGTCTCCGACCACGCTCGTGAATGCTCCGAGTCCAATGATCTCCGCCCCTTCACGTTTCGCGAGTTCGGTGCATTGGATGATCCGCTCGTAGACCCTGTCGAGATCCATCGACATCATCATCGCGGGGGTCAGCGGGCAGCCGATAAAGATCCCTTCGGCCGTCGCCCCCGTCTTGGAACGGATGCCGCTGATCTCGCTGACGACCATCGGTCGCTTGACCTTCAGGAAGCTCTCGATAACTGCGTCAGGAAAGAACTTCGCGATGGGGTACTTGCGCGCCGCGTCACGCGGGGTGATCGGGTGGATGACAAACGCAAACTTCATAAGGCGTCTCGGTCCCAGACCGTGTGGGGGAAGGTACCCCAATTCTCATACGTCCCCTAGTCGACCTCGGTCGCCGAATGGATCCGGCCCGCGAGGGTTACAAACAGGAGACTGTAAGCGGCAGCGCAAAGCATCGCGAAAGGCAATTGCAGGGCCGAGGGTAGAGCGTAAATGCAGAATGTGAGCGGGAACCAGTAGCTCCAAGCAACGCCGACACCGGGCACCACCTCGTCCAGCCAGAACTTGCCCGTCGCTGGCTTGAGCAGCGCGCGAAAGTCCCAACTCGCTGCTCGCCAGCCGAGAAGCCACATTGATGCCGGCACAAATACCAGAGGCGTCGCCCCCAGCATGTCGATCGCGGATTTTTGGAGCATGGTGCCGATCGCATTGTCCGTGCCCACCGTCCGAGCCAGAAAACCGTAGAAGACGTCGGTGAACACCCCGAGCAGGCCGTACACAAATCCAACGTATGCGCGCGCCCCCAGCCATTCCAGGTCCACACGCTTGAGCTGGCCCAGGATCAGCCGTACGAATTCCGGCAGGAGCGCGCAAAGCACCGCGTAACCCACAAAACTGAACCAAAGCCCCGTTTGGGCTTTTAGGCTCCCGATGTGATCGGCCGCCCGCTGCACCGCCGGAAACTGGAAGTAAGCGACCACCAGTATGACCGCAGAGATTTGGATCGTCAAGAACGGGATCAGACACGCCTTGAATGCTCCGATCGCGGGCAGGAGTAGGTGCCGGAGCAGTTGTCGCATCGTTTCGAGAGTATGACCCGAACCTGGGAACCGTTGGCGGCGGCCAAGCGGGTAAAGTCTCTTGGGCTGCCGGGGGTGCCCTCACACATTTATGGCGATCTACTTGGGGTTGGACTGCGGCGGGACTTCCACCCGCGCGCTCGCACTGGACATAGATGGCAAAACTGTGTTCGAAGGGAAATCGGGCGCGGCCAACTGGGCGAGCACAGACCGCGACACATTGCGCGCTCACCTCACCGAAGCGCTGAAAAACGTTCCTCCCCCCGCTGCCGTATGTGGCTGCTTCGCCGGTCTGCTCACTGAGCAAGATGAGGCGGAGGCCGAGTCGATGCTGCGCGAGATTACGGGAGTCAGTCACTGCTATGCACGGCCGGACTACGTCGCTGCTCTGACCGCATGCGGACCCCGAGCCACTTGCTGCGTCATCGCTGGCACCGGATCGATCGTTTTTTCGCGCGTTGGCGACGCGATTCTTAAGTCCGGCGGTGGTGGCCCGCTGCTGGGAGACCATGGCTCCGCCTTTGCCATAGCCCGACAGTCGCTCTCGGTTGCCCTCTTCGGCAGCCCGGTGGTGCCAGGCGTGACGGAGAACTTCCTCGGAGCGGTGGAAGCCCTCTTTGGAACGCGCGACCCGAGCCGCGTCCCGGCTCGCATCTACCGAGAATCGTCACCGGCATCGCTGGTCGGCAAGCTAGCCCCCGTGATCGCCGACGATTACGAGCACGGCGCGCACTACGCCCGCATCGCAATTGAGGAGCAGATGCGACAGCTCGCCTACATCGTCCATGGCCATCTCTGGACGTACCACGAGGGCAAGCGGCCTTGGCGAATCTATTTAACGGGTGGGCTTTGGCGAATCTCGCCGGTTTTCCAGCGGCAGTTCGAGACTTATCTCAGGGTCATGGCTGGCGCACGAGACGCGGAGCTCTATCCCCTTGAGACCCCTCCCGTTATTGGCGCGGCAATGTTGGCGCGCGAATTAGCATCATGAGCACAGAAGGAAGAAACCCTCGCTCGTTCGGCCTAGATCGCATGTCGGCCCAAGAGATCGTTCGGTTGATGAACGAGGAAGAGCAAGCCGTACACCGCGCCATGCAGCACGCCGAGAGCGGTCTTGCCCAAGCCGCAGAAAAGGTCGCTGAGGCATTCCGCTCAGGCCACCGCACGATCTATGTCGGGGCGGGCACAAGCGGTCGCATTGCCACCATGGACGCCGCCGAGATGCCGCCGACCTTTGGGATCGAAGCGGACCGCTTTGTCGCACTCCACGCAGGCGGGGCGACGGCGAACACCAAAGCCATCGAAGACGCCGAGGACAGCGACACCCAGGCCATCCACGATTTAAACTCCCTCGATCCGCAGCGCGGCGATGTCTTGATCGGCCTCGCAGCCTCAGGTCGAACGCCGTATGTATTGAGCGCGATTCGTCACGCCAATCAAAAGGGGATCTTTACGGTTGGGATCGCCAACAACAAGAACTCGGCCCTCCTCCATGAGGCCGACCTTGGGATCTTGCTCGAAACTGGACCCGAGGTCCTCACGGGTAGTACCCGTCTCAAGGCCGGTACCGCGCAGAAGCTCGCCCTTAACCGCATTTCGACCACCGCGATGGTCCTTGCAGGCAAGGTTATTGAGAACCTGATGGTCGATGTCAAAGCGAAAAATCACAAGCTCAAGGAGCGGTGCGTGCGAATTGTCCGTGAACTAAGCACGGCGACGGAGGACGAAGCACGCGATGCGCTCGAACAGCACCACTGGAACGTCCGTGAGGTTTTGGCCGCGCTACGCGCTTCTAGCGTCGCAGACCGCTAGTCCTTGCTTGTTAGGAACGGATTTTCGCGCGTCGCGATTGCCGCCTCCCACTCGATTTGTGCCGCAGCATAGAGGCTTGGGTCGAGTTCGATGAGTCCGTAGCGGCAGCTTGTCTCGCCGGTTCGAACGGCCCAACCCGCATCCCCGTAACTATAGTGCCACCATTCGTCTCGGCAATTCGAGAAGCCCGCGTCCACGAGGGAGTCATGCAGCAACATGCGATTTCGGTGCGCCTCCGGCGATAACCCGAGCGTGAAGGTCGGAGCGGCCGTGAAGCGAGAGTACGGAGTCGCCACGTCGATGAGTTCTCCGGCACCGTCCACGAGCACCACGTCAATGGCCGCGCCGGTGCAGTGGCCCGGCGGGGCCTTCTGATCGACTGGAGCAACCCAGCGACAGATCCGCCGACGCATTTGTTTGTAATCCAGGTGCGGAAACGCTTCGTGGCCAAAGCGCCACATCATATCCCAGATCATCTGCTGCCGCTTGAAAGGCCGCCATGCATCCGTAACGGCGAGCAAGATGCCGTCGGGCAGTGAGCGCGCCGCCTTTTCGGCCATCTCCGCGACGGTCTGGCGGACGTACGGGATCGTGGTCTCGCGGATAATGCGCACGGTGGGAGAGACCTCGGCCAGGGAGACGAGCGGCTCGCCGCACTCCTCCTCACGGATCTTGTTCAACAGTCGGATCGGCTCAGGCCGTCCGCGGGTTCGATCCCACTTGATCACCTGCCTGCGAGAATCATGATCAAGGCGGCGGCAGTGAAAACAGCAAGTCCTTTGGGATTTCGCTGGCCCGGAGCCATGGCTTCGATCCGGTCACCTGGCTTGAGCGCGATGTCGCCCACGAACCCTTGCATGATCTTCTGGATGTCGTAGATTACGGGCTTCGCGGCGGGCACTTCGTCTCGTGAGTACACGGCCACGCGCTCCGTGGGTTTGCGCTCGTTGAGCCCGCCCGCATCAGCAATCGCTTGGGTCAGGGTCATGCCCTCTCGGAACTCCACCTGCCCAGGTCGCGCTACGTTCCCTACCACGAGCAAGTACCGCTTCGAAGCACTCAGCTCCACAATGATGCGATCTCCCGGCTCGATCACCACGGGACGGGTCACTGCGGAGAGGTCGTAGACCACGGCGCTCTGGCGGGTGCGCTCAAGTCGAACGCGCGCGGAGTCGCCAAGGTCGTCGATGCCACCGGCCAGCTGTACCGCTTCAGCGAGCGTGATTGGCTCGCCGAGCTTGAAGACTCCCGGACGCTTCACTCCGCCGAGCACGTAGTACTCCATGGCGCGAACGATGATCGGGACGTAAACCTGGTCGCCAGGCTTCAGGTACGGATTTGTCTCGAGCGAAGCGACCGCAGAATCCTCGAACGCAACACGGGTGACCTGTCCGCCCGACGAGGTCACCTCGATCTTGTTCAGGTCCGCCATCATGGTGGGCTGAGCCAGACGTACCAGATCGCTCAATCGCAATCCGTCCGCGAATGGGAGCTCAACGACCTTCGACACGGCTCCGGAGATGCGCACCGGCGAGTCCTTGGGTGGAGCTGGCTTTTCGCGCACAACGGAAATCGTCGCTCGGCGAAGGATGCGCTGGTCGATGAGCACTCCGGAGATCTCGGCAGCCGCCTCGATCTCGGTCTTCCCTGCCACCTCGACGGCTCCTACGAACGGCAAGACAATGAGCCCGTCGGCAGTGACTTCATAGGTCTTGTCCAGCGCAGGCTCTTCCATACACTTGACGGTCAGCCGCTCGCCGGGCTTGATCTTATCCACGGCAGTGGTTTCCGCCCAGCCGCTCACAGCAGCAAGAAGCATCAATAACAGGGCGGCAAAGGTGACCCACTTCATCTCACACGAAGAGACGGGCCAGGCTGCTTGGAAGGAGCGAGAAAGGTTGCCGTTGTATCCCAAATCGGGACAGAAAGGGAGGGGTGGTGCCGCAGGCCGGACTCGAACCGGCGACCCAAGCATTTTCAGTGCTTTGCTCTACCAACTGAGCTACCGCGGCGCAGAATTGGCGAGGATGACGGGACTTGAACCCGCGACCTCCGGCGTGACAGGCCGGCGCTCTAACCACTGAGCTACACCCCCGCTGGGTGCGAAGGAAAGTATGGCACAACCCGGCGACAGATGCAACGGGCCTCGCGGCATCGAGGGCACTTCATCCGTCTGTATCTGTTGGTATGTCCCACTCTGTCCGTTTGTCCATCGAAGCCCGAGAGCACTCTGCGCTCTCCGAGTTTGCGATGAGGGCCAGCGAGAGTTCGGGGCGCGTAAACGCCGTCGACGAAGACCCGGTGCGGACGTGCTTTCAGCGTGACCGAGATCGCATCCTCCACAGCAAGGCGTTCCGTCGGCTGAAGCACAAGACGCAGGTATTCATCGACCCGGAGGGCGACCACTTCCGTACCCGCATGACCCATACGCTTGAGGTCTCGCAGATCGCCCGGACGATTGGTCGGGCGCTTCAGCTCAACGAGGACCTGATCGAGGCGATCGCGCTAGGGCATGATGTGGGCCACACTCCGTTCGGCCATGCCGGAGAGTCCGCGCTCGATGAGGCGCTGCAGGAACACCCGTCCCCCGACGGGCCGACCGAGTTCCGACACTACGACCAGAGCCTGCGCGTCCTGGATGTGCTTGAGCCTCTCAATCTCACCCAAGAGGTGCGCGCGGGGATCAGCGGGCACAGCAAGGGGCGCAAAGACCTGTGCGCCGCCGACGGGGAGCCCACGAGCACGCTCGAAGCGGCGGTGGTGCGGATCAGCGACCGGATCGCTTACCTGAATCACGATCTGGACGACGCGCTGCGGAGCAAGATGATCGCTGAGGTTCCCGCCGAACTCGCAATGCTGGGGCCGAACCACGGCGCACGGATCGGCGCGATGGTCGAGAACGTCATTTCCCACAGCATGGGAGTACCCGCGATTCGACTCTCGGACCAGATGCTGGAGACGATGAACTGGATGAAGGAGTGGCTGTTCACCGAGGTGTACACGCAGTACCCGATCGTTTTCAAAGACATCCCTAAAGCCAAGGGGATCGTCAAGGCGCTCTTCAGCTACTATCGCCACAACCCGCTTCCCACGGGATTTGAAGGAACCCAGGGGGCGCTGGACTATGTCGCAGGCATGACCGACCGGTTCGCAATGGCGGAGTTCCGAGCAAAGTACATGCCCGCGACCTTTCGGCACGGACTCGCCGACGAGTCCTAGTCCTGGTATTGATCCCGGTTTTGGCTTCGCGGCTCCAGTTTGGCAGGCGTTTTGCTCCTCTGCGAACCAACACCCCGAGCGGACGGTTTCCGAACGGGACTCGGAGCAACCAATGAAGAAATCACTAATCCTTATCGGACTCGCCACTCTTGCAGTCACTCCGGCGTTCGCGTTGGAGCAGACCGTTGACCTTAAATTCCAGGGACTTGGCGCGGGCCGCAACGGCTCGATCAAGTTCGACAGCGCCGTCAAGAACCTGGCCCTGAGCCAGCAGCGATTCAGCTTCAGCAACGCGACTCCCGGCTCGGCCATCAAGATCTGGGACAAGACGGTCCAGAACGTCTACTGCGTGGACCTGAGCCAGTGGACCGACACCAAGAACACTCAGCAGTACACGATCATCTCGATCGATGGCCTAGACGCTCTGAAGGGCGCATCCAACAAGACTGAGAAGGTTGCGGGCATGTACCGACTGATCCGCTCGACCGGCGGCAGCGCCTTCAAGACCGCCGACAATGACTACGCCGCTGCGTACCAGATGCTGACCTGGGACATCCTGTACGATTTCGACGGAACGTCCAAGTCGCTTGACCTGAACGCGGGTCGATTCCAGAAGGCGACCATCAGCTCGGGCGTCGCCAACAAGTACAACGAACTGCGCTCGGCAATGCTCGCCCAAACCAACGGTTCAGCGGTCGCCGGGGTCTACGCACTGAAGAACGCATGCAACCAGGACTACATCGCTGCAGTCCCCGAGCCGGGCTCGGTCGCCGCACTCGGACTGGGTGCCGCCGCGATGATCTTCCGCAAGCGCCGCGCCAAGAAGTAAATCCTGTCCCACCTCCTCCACTGAAGCCCCGCGTTGTGCTAGACGCGGGGCTTCGTCGTGTCAGGCACAAAAAAAGAGCCCCAGTCCACCCGTCGGTGGTCTGGGGCTTATAGCACTAATAGAGCATTTTGGGGAGTGTGGGTCATTAAGCTTCATTGATGGATCGAACTCCCCGTCCGATCACGCCGCCCCACGTCAACGCATCCACACTCATCGATTGGCGGTCTTCACAGGTCTATCGTTAAGAAAGCGTTCAGATGTGACATGTAGACCCAAGAATGCGCGAACCTGCCGATGTATCCCGCAAGGATACGGGGCGGTACCCTACGAACCATGAGCCCATCGGAGCGTGTTTTGGACCTGCGCAGGACTCTGGAACGAGCCATCGAGCGGTACTACGTGGACGATGCTCCCGAGATCAGTGACACGGAGTACGACATGCTCCTCCGAGAGCTCACCGACCTCGAGGCCGCCCACCCCGAGCTGGTGACACCGGACAGCCCGACTCAACGTATCGGTGCGCCTCCCCAAAAGGGATTTGCGCCCCACACGCACTCGCGCCCCATGCTCTCGCTCGATAATGCGTTCACCGAGGAAGAGCTCCGCGCGTTCGACGAGCGGATCCGCAAGGTTCTTGGGCGCGAAGAGATCGAGTACTTCGTCGAGCTCAAGTTCGATGGACTGAGCATGGCACTGCAATACGAGGACGGTCGGCTGATCTTGGCGGCCACCAGGGGCGACGGCACGACCGGGGAGACCGTCACTCACAACGCCCGCACCGTCCACGGAATCCCCTTGCAGTTGCCACTGAAGGTCCAAGGGCGGCTCGAAGTCCGCGGCGAGGTGCTCATGCTCAAGTCCGTTTTCGAGCGGCTGAACCGGGCGCGCGCCGAACGCGGAGAGCAAGTCTTCGCGAACCCGCGCAATGCAGCGAGCGGCGGCATGCGCCAGCTCGACAGTCGGCTCACTGCCCAGCGCAGGCTCAGCTTTTTCGCTTACAGCATTGCCGAAGGGGCAGAGACCGTGACCTCGCAGTCCGAGGCGATGGCCAATTTGGCTTCGCTCGGGTTTGGGACGCGATCGGAAGCCCAACTGTGTATGGGGATTGAAGCGGTGGTTGCGCGCGTGGCCGCCCTCCAAGAGCTCCGCGCTTCCCTCCCCTTCGGCATCGACGGCGTAGTGATCAAGGTGAACTCGTTCGCCGAACAAGCCGAGATGGACTTCACGAGCCGATTTCCACGGTGGGCGATCGCCTACAAATTCGCGGCGGAGGAAGCATTCTCTATCGTCGAAGCTGTGACCTTTCAAGTGGGACGCACCGGAGCGGTCACGCCGGTGGCCGAGCTGCAACCCGTTCAGGTCGGCGGGGTGACCGTACGGCGAGCCACGCTCCATAACATGAGCGAGCTAACGCGCAAAGACGTGCGGGTCGGCGACACCGTCATCATCCGCCGCGCAGGCGACGTCATTCCGGAGGTGGTCGGACCCGACCTTTCTCGCCGCCCAACCCACGCCGTTCCAGTCCCAACCCCCGCCCGCTGTCCAGAATGCGACACCGAGCTGATCCAGGACGAGGGCATGGTCGTGCTTCGATGTCCGAACCGTCATTGCCCTGCACAGATCAGCGCCAAACTTGTCCATTTCGCGAGCCGTCTCGCCCTCGATATCGAGAGTCTGGGTGAAAAGCAGGTCGATCGTTTTGTAGAACTCGGCTACCTCAGCGACCTACCTTCCATCTACCGCTTGCCCCAACATCGCGCTGCCTTGGTCGAGCTCGACCGAATGGGCGAGTCGAGCACGCAGCGGCTGATCGATGCGATCCTAGCGAGCAAGACGCGACCGCTGGATCGGCTACTCTTCGGGCTGGGGATCCGATTTGTCGGAGACCGCACTGCGCGCGATCTTGCCCGACGATTCGGCACCCTCGCCGCATTCCGCGGGGCGAGCTACGAAGATCTGATCGGCATCGCCGACATCGGCCCGCGCACCGCCGAAGAAATTGCCTCGTGGCTTCAGGACGACTCCAATCAGTCGATGCTCGATGAGCTGCTCGCGCTCGGGGTTCAGCCGGAAGAGGAGACCGGTCCGACCGGCGACCTGTTCGCGGGCCAAACCCTAGTCTTCACCGGCAAGCTCGAGACGCTGGACCGAACGGACGCAGAGACGCTGGTGGTGCGGCTCGGCGGGAATGCGGGCGGTTCCGTCAGCAGCAAGACCTCGTTGGTCGTGGCCGGCCCCGGCGCAGGGAGCAAGCTGGCCAAGGCAGAGCAGCTCGGCGTCAAAGTCATCTCAGAGGCCGACTTCATCGCGATGCTGCCGCCGGGGTTGATCGACAGTTGAACGAGTTTCGCGTCGAACTCACGGCTCGCGAGCTCGATTTGGCGCGGTGTTTGACGGCGGGCCAGGTCTTTCGGTGGGTTCAGGACGGCGATCATTGGCGGGGATCCGATGGCGACCTCGCCTGGATTCTTCGGCAAGATAAAACGGGGATCACGGCACGCACCAACGGGACGCCCCTCGACTTCGATGCACTCTTCGGCCTCACCGAGCACGCCCAGGGACGGCTCGACCAGTGTCTTCGGGTGGATCCTGGCCTGCGCGACGTCGCTTCCCTGTGCGGTGGCCTTCGGCTGATGCAGCCACGCGACTCGCTGGAGACCCTACTGAGCTTCATCTGCACGGCGAACAACCACATCAAACGCATATCGCAGATGGTCCGCGCGCTTGAGCAATGGGGGTCAGATCTACCCGGAGGCTTGCACCGCTTTCCTCGGCTGGATCAGTTGCGCTCGATCTCGGAATCGGAGTTGCGTGAACGGGGATTTGGCTACCGAGCGAAGTCGATTGTTCGAACGGTTGGCGAGCTGCAAGCGCGCGGCGAGGCTTGGCTCGAATCGCTCCGTTCGGCGACGTACGAGAGCGCACGCACCGAACTGATGCAGCTTCCTGGGGTTGGGCCCAAAGTTGCCGATTGTGTGCTGCTGTTTGGCCTGGGCTTTGGCGAGGCGGTACCCGTCGATGTCCACATGTGGCGAGCGCTCGTGGCGCGGTACCACCCTGAGTTGGAGGGGCAACCGTTCACTGTGAGTCGCGCAACCCATATGGGCCGGGAGTTGCGTGACAGGTTCGGGACCGACGCAGGCTGGGTGCACCACATCTTGTTTTACGAGCAGCTCTCGAAACCGCGGGAATCAGTGGTTTAAAGCTCGTCTCCGAGTCATCGGTTTAGCCTTTGATCACTCGAGACTCAAATCCAGACTCCCACTTGTCTTGAACGTACATGGATTTCCATGCTCGCCGCGGAATCGTCAAACTGAAGGCCATGGCGAATCCGTCCGATCGGTTCGGCACCGAGCCGGGGTGTTCGGTGTCAGGCCAGTTCTTGGTCTTGCTCGCGGTTGGACTTACTTGCCACCCACAGGACCGAGATTTCGAAAGAGCGTCAAGGAGACTCTCTCGAACAATCGAAACGTTATGCCATCGGTAGAATGGGACGCATGAGAGGACTCGTCGCCACACTCGGACTGCTAAGTCTGCCTCCGCTCGCTCTCGCCCCGCGAAAGTACTCGAAGCCGACCGAAGTCTGCCGTCTCAAAGCCCCGGCAATCACCGAAAGCTCGGGCATGGCCCGCAGCTTCGCACGGCGCGGCGAGTACTTCACCCATAACGACAGCGGCGACGTCGCCCGGTTCTTCCGGTTCAACACAAAGGGGGAAATTACCGGCGAATACAACCTGAAGGGAGCAGCCGCACTCGACTGGGAGGACATGGCGGCCGCGCGACTGGGCGGCCAGAGCAGCATCTACTTGGGGGACATCGGCGACAACCCATCGAAGCGCAAGACCATCACCGTTTACCGCGTCAAGGAACCCACCGGGGGCTCGGAAATCCTGACCAGTTACGACACCTACACACTCACTTATCCGGACGGCGCGCACAACTGCGAAACCCTGATGGTCCACCCTTCGACCGGCGATCTCTGGCTCGTGACGAAGGTCAACCGAGGCAAGTCCGGCGTGTATGCGCTCGTCGCGCCGAGGAAGAGCGGCGACTACACGTTGCGCAAGGTGGGTGACGTGGAGGTCGGATCGATCATCCCCGGCTCACAGATGGTTACGGGCGGCGACATCTCGCCGGACGGACGTAGGGTCGCGCTCGTCACCTACACCGCCGCGTACGAGTTCGAAGTGAAGGGTAAGTTCACGGACTGGTTCCGGCAGGCGGCGACACGGATTCCGATTGCCACCCGCGAGCAGGTCGAGGCGATCGGTTACAGTCTGGACGGTCGCACGCTAATGACGACGAGTGAGGGCGCGCAGTGCCCTGTAGACCAGATGCGTGCGCAATAGGCGAAGTGTCACCAATGTCGCCGGAACCGTCATGAAAAGAATGGTCGGGGCAGCAGGATTTGAACCTGCGACCTTCTGGTCCCAAACCAGACGCGCTACCAAGCTACGCTATGCCCCGAACGCGATCCTCAATGTACCCGAATCGGGCTCTAATTCGGCGAATCTTGCATTAAACTAGGTGAGAGGCGATGGCACATTCGGCCGAACCGCGTGACCTTCTAGAAAGTTATGCCCGCGAGCGACAGACGGCTGGGGGCAGGCGTCGCGTTGCCCTGCTTGTGCTCGCCTGCGGTGCCGTCATCGCAGCCCTCGCCGAGCCCGCCCTACGTGGCACGAGCGAAATCGGTCAGGCCCTGATCGTCGCGCTCGCGGTTGCGATGCTAGGAGTCATGGCGCTTGTGTACGCCTGCGGCGTGTTTTACGCGGGCTGGGTCTACAGTTCCTGGCTGCGGGATCGGGGCCAAGTCCGTCCGCGAGTCCACCAAATTCTTCTTCTCATCACCCTGAGCGGGGCGATCCCGGTCGTCATGGGGATCGTCTCCGCCTCAGAAAGCGTCGCGCCGGGGTTCACGATCGCCGTAGCAGGCTTTGGCTGGACGAATATCGTGTGCTCGCTGCTTGGATACGGTGCGTTTTTCTTTGCGCGGAACGATTCGCAGCCGCGCTAGTCAGGTCAGGTAAACACGTTCCATGGAGTTTCGCTCGCTCGGTCGGACAGGGGTTCAGGTATCGGTCGCCTGCATGGGCACGATGACATTCGGTTGGGAGCCCGATGACTGGGGTTCGCACGAGGACGACTGCTACAAGATCGTCGATAAGGCGATCTCGCTCGGGATCAATTTCTTCGATACTGCCGATGTCTACGCGCGCGGCACCAGCGAGAAGATCCTCGGCAAAGCGATCAAGGGCAAGCGAGACGACCTAATCATCGCAACGAAGTGTCATGGCAAAATGAGCGACACGGATCCCAACATGTGGGGCAACTCGCGCCGCCACGTCATCCAGGCGTGCGAAGACTCCTTAAAGCGGCTGAAGACCGACTGGATCGACCTCTATCAGATTCACCGACCGCAACCGAGCATCCCCATCGACGAGACATTGCGTGGTCTGGAGGACCTCGTCCGCGCAGGCAAGATCCGGTACGCGGGTTGCTCCACATTTGCCGCGTGGCAAGTCACCGAGGCGCACTACGTTGCGCGTCACCTGGGTCTGTCAGGCTTCGTGTCCGAGCAGCCACCGCTGAACCTGCTGGACCGCCGCGCCGAACGCGAACTGCTTCCCTTCTGCCGGACTTACGAGTACGCGGTCATTCCGTGGTCGCCGCTCGCGGGCGGACAACTCAGCGGCAAATACTTGGACGGTGCGAAGGGGGCACGCTACAGCAAGTCCGATCCGATGAAGCGGCTGTCCGGCGCAAGCCGCGAGGCCATCGCCCGCTACAAGAAGATCGCCGATCGGTATGAAATCACAATGACCGAGCTTGCGTTGGGGTGGGTCGCATCGCGCCCGGGCGTCACGTCGCCCATCATCGGTGCGCGTAGCGAGCAACAGCTTGAGCAAGCGGTCAAGGGTTGCCTCACGAAGCTGAGTCCAAAAGCCGAGGAACAGATCGACCGCGTCCTACGGCCCGGCGAGTTCATCACCGACTACTACAACGCGAACTTTGGACCGAACGCCCGGCCGAGTATCTAAACGGCAATGGTCTCGGCGTAATCGCGGCGATCGTAGACGAGGTCGCTGGCAATCTTCCATATCTCAGGATCAATCCGGTTATCCGGAAGGATCTTGCTGAAGTGGACAATCGCACTCGTCAAACCCGCCTCGCATGCGTAATGGAGAAATGCCGAGTTCAGAATCTGACGCGCTGCGGGCCGCAGACCAAATGAGATGTTCGAAACGCCAAGCGTCGTATTGAGGCGCGGGTATCGCTCGTGCAAGACTCGGATCGCTTCGAGCGTCTCGATTCCTGCCTGCCGGAACTCCTCATCGCCTGATCCGAGCGTGAAGGTGAGTGCGTCGATGAAAACGTCGTGGTCGGGGAGTCCGTAGCGGCGCGTCGCCTCAAGGATTCGCTCGGCGATCGCGACCTTCTTCGCGGCAGTCTTGGCCATGCCGTCCTCGTCAATCGTCAAACCAACGACGGCGGCACCGTAGCGCTGGCAGAGCTCAAGCACTTTGTCCGTGCGAGCGTTGCCATCTTCGAAATTGACGGAGTTGATGATCGGCTTGCCTGCGATCGATTTGAGCGCAGTCTCGATGACCGGCACTTCGGTCGAGTCGATCATGATCGGCACCGTGATGTGCTGGTTGTAGCGGGAAAGCAGCTCGCGCATGTCACGTTGCTCGTCGCGGCCGACGTACGCCGTACAAACATCCAAGAGGTGTGAGCCCTCGCCTTCGAGTTCGCGCGCTAGCTCGGTGAGACCGTCCCAGTTCTCCGCTGCGAGCATTTCCCGAAAAGCCTTCGAGCCGTTTGCGTTAGTCTTCTCGCCGATGATGAGGAAGCTGGAATCCTGGACGTAAGGCTGAAACTGGTACAAACTGCTGCAGCCGACGAGCTTGAATGCGCCCATCTGCGCGTCCGTTTGTACCGCGAAGTCAAAGCCTGGGAACAGTTCGCGCACCTTGAGCCAGTGTGCTCCGCCGGTATGCGGGCGCCCGCCCACGCGCTCCGCAACGGCTCGAATGTGATCCGGGCTCGTTCCGCAGCAACCGCCACACATTGCGACGCCGTGCTCCGAAACGAACCGCTCATGACTCCCAGCAAGCTCGTCGGGAGTCAACTTGTAGACGGCACGCCCCCCTTCCATCACGGGCAATCCCGCGTTGGGCTGGACCGAAATCGGTCGCGTGGAGTTGGCACCAAGCATGCGGATGTGCGGCATCATCTCGGTCGGGCCGGTGGCGCAGTTCATACCGACGGCCACGACCTCCGGGTGCGATTCACAGAAGTTGAGTGCTGCGCCCAGTTCCGAACCAAGCAGCATGGTTCCGGTCTGCTCCATCGTGACCTGCACGAACAGCGGGAGGCGCTTGCCGGTCCCGGCCATGGCAGTCTTTGCAGCGACGATGCCCGCTTTGACCATCAGCAGATCCTGCAAGGTCTCCAAGAGCAACCCATCAGCGCCGCCTTCAATCAGCCCGATGAACCCCTCGGTGTACGTCTTCTGCAGTTCGTCGAAGCTGACCTGGCCGAGGGTGACCAGCTTCGTGCCGGGTCCCAAAGCTCCAATGACAAACCTCGGCCTGTCGGACGTGGAAAACTTATCGGCCGCTCGACGCGCGATCTGGGCAGCCTCGATCGACACCTCATGAACCAGCTCAGCAATGTCGTACTCGCCCAGGACGACGCTGGTCGCCCCGAAGGTGTTCGTCTCGACCATGTCGCTGCCTGCTGCAAAGTACCGCTCATGGATCGCTTGGATCGCGTCTGGGCGAGTGAGGTTCAAGACTTCGGTACAGCCCTCCAGGTAGGCACCCTGGAGACGCTCGGCAGCGGCATTCACCTTGGCGGCGTATCGGCTCTCCGGTGTGAGCGTGTACGCAGCTTGGTCGAAGTTCGCCGCATGGATCTGCGTCCCCATCGCGCCGTCAAAGATCATGACGCCGCGCGCGAGCCGGTCCAAAAGCGGTGAGTCCCAAGCCATTCGGTCATTGTACTCGCGGTACTCTCAGCCAATGCGGTCTTCGAGGGCGGGTTGGGTGCTGATGCTCGCGGTCGGTAGCGCCATCGTTGGACCGCTCGCAGGGATCCCCGCTTGGTGGCTCGCGGATGTGGAGTTAAACGCGATGAAGCGTGGCTCGGTCCCCTTGCGCGACAAGATGCTGCTCGTCTTCGGTCGCACCATCGCGGTCGTGACGACTCTCGCGTGGTGTTTCGTGGCCGGACTCTGGATCAGTCGCAACCGGTAACTTTCGCTCTCACGGTTCCCCCGGATCCTGCCGATCATAAGAGCATGCGATTGCAGCGATTGCTCATCGTTTTCGGCGTCGTGCTGGCGGTGCTCACGACCTCGCCGTTCACCTGGACGCACTAGATTCACCCAGTATTTATACCTGTTGGGGTTGTTTACGCCTGGATACGCACCCCACAATCTTAAGCATGACCGGCACCACTATGCTCAAATCCATGATGGATCGTATTCTTTCCGAGGGGATCGAAACCGTTTTGCAGTCGCTGACCGACGCAGAAGCGATCGCCATCACCGAACAGTTCGGAACCCACAATTACCACCCACTGCCGGTCAACATCACGGGTGGCGAGGGCGCCCGGGTCCACGACGGTAACGGCAAGGAGTACATCGATTGCATCGGCGCGTACTCGGCAGTCGCTCATGGTCACCTGAATCCTCACCTCATCGAGGTCGCCAAGCGCCAGTTGGACCGCATTACGCTCACCAGCCGCGCGATGTACAACACGGAGCTGGCCCTCTTCCTCCAGGCGCTCGCTGAATTCTGCGAGCAAGACATGGTCTGCCCGATGAATACCGGCGCAGAAGCCAACGAGACCGCGATCAAGCTTGCGCGTAAGTGGGCTTACACTGTGAAGGACGTTCCTGCGAACCAAGCCGAAATTCTGGTCTGCGAAGGCAACTTCCATGGCCGAACGACGACAATCGTCGGATTCAGCAGCGAGGAGCAGTACCACGAGCATTTCGGTCCGTTCGGCCCCGGATTCAAAATCGTCCCGTTCGGCGATCTCGACGCGATGGAGGCCGCAATCACACCGAACACCTGTGCCATTTTCGCCGAGCCCATCCAGGCCGAGGGTGGAGTCATCATTCCGCCCACGGGGTGGATGTCTGGCCTGCGCGAGTTGTGCGACGCGCACAACATCCTGCTTATCTGGGATGAAGTCCAGACCGGTTTTGCCCGCACCGGGCACAAGTTTGGCTGGATGGCCGAAGCCGCTCGGCCCGACATCATGACGGTGGGCAAGCCGCTCGGCGGTGGCCTACTCCCCGTCGCAGCCGCGGTGGGCCAGCGACACGTCATGGAGGTCTTCAAGCCGGGCGACCACGGCAGCACCTTCGGTGGTAACTCCCTCGCCGCGGTCGTCGGAGTCGCGGCGCTGGCGGAGTTCGTGAACGAAGATTACGCGGGCATGAGTGCGAAGAAGGGCGCATGGTTGAAGAGCCAGTTCGAGTCGATGGGGCACGATTGCATCGTGGAAGTCCGCGGACGGGGTCTCCTCATCGGACTCGAGTTTGCTGAGGGATTCAATACCAAGGCGCTCGCCAAGAAGTTCATCGAGCTCGGTGTGCTCACCAAGGAGACCCGGCAGCACACGTTCCGATTCTCGCCACCGATCGTCATCACCGAAGCCGAACTCACCTCCGCGGTTGAGCGGGTCGATGCCGCCATTCGCGCGGTCGGCTAAGAGTTCAGCCATAATAACGGTTGTCAGGAGCGGTGTCCGAGTGGCCGAAGGAGCGCGATTGGAAATCGCGTATACGGAAACGTATCGTGGGTTCGAATCCCACCCGCTCCGCCAGAGTTTTGGCGATCCATGTTTGAACTCACCCCCGACGAGTCGCAGCGCATTCAGTCCGTGATGGACAACGTCCGCACGGCCACTCTCGATGGCGCGACCATCAAGCTCCCACCCTACGATCCGGACAGGAGCGTCCCCGGTGACTTTGCCGGGCAAACGATCGGGATCGAGCCAAACCCTTTTGGAGGAACGCTGGGGGCATACCGCTATCAGTTCGAGGGAGAGGAAGATCTGCTCCACCTCATCGTGACGAGGCTCGACTTTGCTCCGCTCACTCCCGAAGAGGGCCAAGCAGTGTGCGGGATGCTGATGCCCGAGGTCTCTACCGCGTTGATCTGGTTCAAGCCAGGGCAACGTTCCCAGCATTTCTACCTGGGCCACGACGAGCTCGTCCGCTCATAACAATAGCGGGCTCGACCGACCTGGCCGAGCCCGCTATTCAATCCTAGCACGAAGCGCTCTCAGTTTTTCTGTCGGTGCTCGCGGAGGAACGCCGGGATGTCCAAGTCAGACTCGTCGATGATGTCAGCCGGGTCAGACTGCTTCGGTCGCTCCGCGGCGGGCGACTTCTGGAAGATCGCCTGAGGATTGACGGTCGCTCCGTGGTTGCTGGGCGCAGAGAGCACGGAGGCGTCGATGGCCGGTTCAACAACCGCATGCGAGGTCGGAGCGGGCACTGGCGCGGGCATCACGGGAGCGGCGTGCATCATCGTCGCCTGAGCGACCTTTCGCCCCTCGGAAGTGAACGGGCTGAAGCCCGTGGCCAAAACGGTGATGCGGACCTCGTCGCGCATCGCTTCGTCCACCACTACGCCGAAGTAGATGTTGGCGTCACTCTCGTCGGTGAGCTGCTGGATGTACTCCATTGCCTCGGTCGCCTCGGTGAGGGTGAGGTCGCTTCCCGATGTAATATTGACCAGGAGCCCCTTCGCACCATGAATGGTCTGTTCCAGCAGCGGGCTGCTGACCGCGGACTGGGCGGCCTGGATGGCGCGGTACTCTCCCACCCCATAGCCGATACCCATCAGTGCTGGTCCGGCGCTGCTCATGACGGCCTTGACGTCCGCAAAGTCGACGTTTATTTGTCCGGGAATCGTAATGATATCGCTGATCCCTTGCACGCCTTGACGCAGAATGTCATCCGCGACCCGGAAAGCGTCCGTGAGCGTCGTGCGCTTTTCCACCACGCTCATCAACTTGTCGTTCGGGATGGTGATCATGGTGTCGACGCGACCCACAAGCGACGAAATCCCTTGCTCAGCCAACCGGCTGCGGCGGGGACCTTCGAAGGCGAAAGGACGGGTCACGACGGCGACGGCAAGCGCACCCACTTCGCGGGCGAGGTCTGCGACGACGGGGGCCGCACCAGTTCCGGTACCACCGCCCATGCCGGCGGTAATAAAGACCATGTCGGCACCTTCGAGCACCTTGCGGATCTCGGCTTTGGACTCTTCGGCGGCACTCTTGCCAACCTCAGGATTTCCTCCTGCACCCAAGCCACGCGTGAGATTCTCGCCCAGTTGAACCTTCTTCGGTGCCGCGCTGCTATCGAGCACTTGCACGTCCGTGTTCATGGCGATGAACTCCACGCCTTGGATGTCCGCGGCGATCATGCGGTTGACCGCATTCGATCCTCCGCCGCCGACGCCAATGACTTTGATGACTGCCGTTGTCGTGTTCACTAGTCCGTTACCCTCAAATAAAAGTTGCACTCTGTGGGAACAGGTGCGAGTCTTTGGTTGTACCCCCCAAAGTCTTTGCGATGGGGGCTCTGATGACTGAATTAAGCTTTGGTTGAGAAGATCGCCTTGAGAGTGCGAATCTTCAGCTTCCAATTCTCGATGCCGCTCGCGGGCGAGATCTCGTCCTCCTCGTGTTGGAGGACGTACTTCGCGGTTCCAACCGCTCCTGCCCACTCGGGCTTGTTCACATGCCCCGCATACGGGCCGGAAATCTTTGGCCGACCGAGGCGCACCTGCATGTGTTGCAGCGTGGACTCGAACAGCTCTTGTGCGCCCGGAAGTAGGCTCCCACCGCCCGTCAGGATGACTCCACCGGGGAGCACGCCGTTTAAGCCGCTTCGCTCGATCTGCTGGCGTACGAGCGTTGCGATCTCGCGCATGCGACTTTCGATGATCTCGGCGAGGACCCGCCGGTCCAGGTGGCGCGGCTGAGACTGTCCGATCTGCAGTACTTCGACGCTTCCCTTGCCATCGGCCATCGAGCTCAGCGCGCAGCCGTACGCGATCTTGAGCCGTTCCGACTCCTCGGGCGAGCATTTCAGGAGCTTGGAGAGGTCACTTGTGACCAAATTGCCGCCCACGGGCACGACCGCAGAGTAAGCCAGCGATCCACCCTGGAATACCGAGATGCTAGTCGATCCACCACCGATGTCAACCGACACCGTTCCGAGTTCGCGATCCTCTTCAGTGACGACCCCTAGTCCGCTCGCCAAAGGCTGCGCGACGATCTGGTCGACTTTGAAGCCCGCCATCTGGACCGCCTTTTCGATGTTCTGAAGATGGGTGATTGCCCCGGTGATGATGTGAGTCACGACCTCCAGCCTGCCGCCCGAGAGGCCGATCGGCTTCTGGATTCCCTTCTCGCCGTCGACGCGAAACTCTCGAGGCAAGGCGTGAATCTGTTCGCGATCCGGGGCTGGCAGAATCTGGCGGGAGTGGTTGATGACGTGCAGGACGTCCTCGCGGGTGATCATGCGAGACCGAGGGTAGATCGGTACGAAGCCCTGGCTGTTCATGCTCTCAAGGTGCGCTCCGCCCACCGTGACCACGATGGTCGAGGGGTGTTCGCCCGTCGAAGTCCGCACGCGGCGAATGACATCCTCGATCGCCTCTGCAGTCTGCTCTAGGTCGCTGACGACCGAGCGGTGCAAACCCCGGCACGGCGCATGCGCCGCAGCCTTCGCGATGACATCGCCACGCTCGCTCAGCTCTGCAGCCAGGCACGCGACTTTATTGGTCCCAAGATCAAGTAAGTAAGTCATGAAACAGTCTGATTGTCAGTTAGCATCCGCCTGGTTGGCCATAGCCGAAGAACCACTCGATTGCGCTTCGTTCTTGCGCCTAAGCTCGCGAGAGTCCTGCAGTTGGGTCAGCCAAAACCGGCGGATAAGACTGAGATTATTGAATATACGGACACCAAAAATGAAGGAACAGACGAGGAAAATGTCCACGTCGATGCGATCGCCAATCCAGGCAAGTCCGAAGGCGATCAAGCAGTTGAAAACGAATCCCGAAACGAAGACATCGGTGTGGAACTTCTTCTCGAGGCTGGCGCGAATTCCACCACAGAGACTGTCCAATCCGGCCAGGCTCGCCACACCTAGGTAAAGGCCTGTCACGCGGTCGATGGGTGCACCCAGGACTATTCCGAGGAGCACTCCCACGATGAGGCACGCAAACGGAATGAGGATCACCGTCGATCTCCTGGATCGCGCTTGGGTTTAGCCTCGACGGGCCGGGCAAACTTGCGATTCGTCGCACCGCTGAACGCGGGCAACATCATCTTCTGAACCTGTTCGATGCTGATCATCGTCGGACTCACGCTGGTGAGTTCCGAGACGATGCCCCCCGGCATCTTCAGCGCACCGTCAAGCGTGGCCGAATCGCCAATCGCTTGGATCATCACCGGGGATGCGATCTTCGTGGTGTCCACAAGGATGGTGGTGCCAACACACCTGAAACTCGTGCCAACGCTCACGCGCAAGCCGTTGACGGAGATCGCCTCGGCGCCCGCGTTCCAGAGTTCGTTCACCACCTTGAGCACGTCGCGGTCGTGGATGATCGCGGCTTCGGCATCCTCGTACTGGTTCTGCACATTGCTCGAGGCGTCGTTGAGCCGCACCAGCACGCCAGGTCCAGTAACTTCGGTAAGCCCCGCGAAGTTTTTCAGTTCCTGGAGCGAATCGTTAATGACCCGTGCCTGCTTGGTTCCGTCGGCGAGGGCGTTCTCAAGTCGAGTCTTGTCCTCGCGGAGCTTTGTGATCTCGTCTTGCTGCTTGCGGATGGTGAGCTGCTCGTCCGCCGATCCGCTGAGGACGCTCTGTCGCTGACTGATATCTCGCGCATCAAATCCCGTCCGGTGGGTCTTGCTAACGTAGGCGGTGGACATCATCGCGCCGAGTATCAACGCCATGATGCTCAAAGGCACCACCGGCGAGCTGTTGTTGATACGGCTCACGAAGGGGTTCATTGAAGTTACTTGGGAACGAAGACTGGATTGCTGGGCGCCGAGACGTTGAGCACTTTGACTCGACTGAGGATCTCGGGTTCGACCTCTACCGCACGTTTCAGCGCTGAAACTTTGTCGCGGAAGTTATCGAGCGTGCCCAGAATAATCGTGGCCTTGCCTTCCGTGGTCAAGGATACTTTACCGCCCTCATCCTGCACAAGACCCGTCACGCCGAATGCAGCGTTATCGCAAATCTCTGCACTCAGGTCGGCCGCCGCCTTGCCTGGCCACGTCCCCATCGCAGTAAAACTTGGGCGAAACGCCAGCGACGTCGCGGAAAACTGGATAGCTTCCGGATCGGAATCTGCACGTACCACGAGCGAACCGTCGGAGCAAAGTACAACATTACGGTCGCCGTCAACGACCGCGACGCTGCGTTTGTTCAAGATCGTTACGACTCCGGACCCGAAAAGATTTCGGCGTAAAGTTGCACGTTCGATCGAGGTATCACGCTGGATAAAGGATACGATTCGGTCCAAACTTGCACGTGCACTCGGAACATTCGCTAGCGCCTGGAGCCGCTTTCGGATCAGCGGTTGCTGCGCTTCATGTGCCCCGATCACGCGCACTCTGCGGATTTCGGTGACCGGTGAGAGGACGATTCCCAGGCCTAAATTCAAAAACAGGGCCGTCCAAAGCCAGGGGACGATATTCAGTCGAGCTCGCTTACGAGCCATCCCGCTCCATGGCGTCCCGCACAATCCGCTCGCACAGGGACTCAAAGTTGATACCCGCCACGGATGCGCTCAGCGGAAGCAGCGAAGTCGGGGTCATGCCTGGCAGCGTGTTCACCTCTAGGACTACCAGATCGTCCTCGGTCACAAACATATCGGTGCGAGTCGCGCCCGCACACCCCAGCGCCGCGTGAGCCCGCAGCGCATAGTCCGCAGCACGAGCTGTCATCTCGGGCGAGAGCCGAGCGGGACAGATCTCCTCGGTCGCGCCGGGGATGTACTTGTTCGCAAAGTCGTACTGCCCTGATCGCGGACGGATTTCTACAGCAGGTAGGACCGTGTCAATCAGCACAGGCACGGAAATCTCGACTCCAGTGATCCACTCCTCCACCAGGGCTTCCGCAGAGTAGGACAAAGCCTTTTGGACCGCTGACTTCAAGTCTGCCGGCGACTCCACGAAGCTCAGTCCGACGGTCGAACCTTGGGTATTGGGCTTGACAACGTAGCGGGTAACCCCAGGGAGTTCAACCGTGTCCTCAACGCGATCGACCTTGTACCCCTGCGGCACCCGAATTCCGGCCTGTGAGAGGATCTGCTTTGCTAGATTCTTGTCCATTGCGAGTGCACTCGATTGCACACCACTCCCCGTGTACGGGACGTGGAGGAGCTCGAAGAGTCCTTGGATCGCGCCGTCTTCGGCGTGGGTGCCGTGAACGGCCAAGAAGGCAACATCGGGTCGCTCCGTCGGCAGGTTCAATCCTGGATTGAGCAGGCACTCGCTGAGGTCCAAGAGCGTCACCGCGTAGCCGCGCGACTCCAACGCATCGGCGACTTTGGCACCCGAGTGGAGGCTCACTTCCCGTTCGGCCGAGTCTCCGCCATAGCAGACCCACACCCGCGTCGGACCCGGGCGATCAAACGACTCCGCGAACCGGTGCGTGAATTCGGTGATGGTGCCTGCTCCCATGCCGACGACCACATCGTCCGGTTGTAGAATCCGCGTGACTTCTCTCGGCAGAACGTGGCGGCTTGGGACGTACTTGTGAGGGACCGTGAGCATCTCGGCGATACGAGCCGAGCTGATGCCGGGTATCGGCTCTTCCCGCGCGCGGTAGATATCCGTGATCAGTACAAAGTCGGCGAGCGAAAGTGCAGACGCGAACTCATTAAGAAACTCAGCCGTGCGCGAGTACAGGTGAGGTTGAAAAACGATCACCAGGCGTCGCCCTGGATAGCGGTCGCGCAATGCCTGGATACTCGCCACGATCTCGGTGGGGTGGTGCGCGTAGTCGTCGATGATGGTAGGGCCCGATTCGCGCAGAACTTGCAATCGCCGCGCTGCGCCCCGAAAGGCCGCAATGCCCTTGGTCGCTTTGGTTTCATCTGCACCGGCCATTCGTGCGGCGAGTAGGGCCGCACCCGCGTTCAGTCGATTGTGCGCGCCTGGAGAAGCCAGTGGCTCCTCACCGACGAATGTGCTCGCGTCGTAGGGGACGACCATCCCGGCTAGGTTCAACGCCATGGTGCGGGCACCCTCGTCTTCGTCGCAGTAGACCACTCCCATGCGGGCCTTGCTGAGGAACCGTCCGACGGAGTCCTTCAGGTTCGCTTCGGTGCCGTGAAAATCGAGGTGATCGGCCTCAAGGTTGGTGAGAATCGCGATCTCGGGGTCGATGTCGTGGAAGCTGTCGTACGCCTCGCACGCCTCCACGACGGCCCAGTCGCCGCGGCCAAAGACCACTGCCCCGCCGAACTCCGGCACATCCGCACCAACCACGATCAACGGGTCGAGTCCACCGGCCCGCAATCCGGCACCGACCATCCCAGTTGTTGTGGTCTTCCCGTGGGTGCCGGTCACCGCAATGACGCGGCGATCGCCAAGCAACCACCCGAGCGCCTGGCTTCTTCGGAAGAGAGGCAAATTCAATTCTCGACCTCGGGCGACTTCCGGGCTCGTCTGCAGGTCGATCGCGTCGGTCAGGATGAGCCCCATGCCAGGCTTGATCGCGTCGCCCGAGTGTCCGATCTCCACCTGTATACCGAGATTCCTCAGCGCGGCGATGGTCGGCGAGTCGGTGGAATCAGAACCGCGCACGGTGAACCCCCGTTGGTGCAGGAGTTCTGCGACCCCCGCCATGCCCGCTCCCCCAATGCCCACGAGAAAGAACGTCGTGAACTCGCTCAGCCGCTCGCGCGCGGCGAATGCGGTCTTGATCTCGGAGGGTTGTCTCATTGTCTTAAGATTGTGGGCGAACCATCCTCGCGCCCGCCGCTTCCATCACGATCTTTGCGATCTCATGCACCGCATTCGGAGAATCCCAATCGGCGAGTGCCTTCTGGGCCGCCCCAATCCGATCCGACTCGCCGATCCAGGCCATCAGTCGCGATTCGATGGTGCTTGGTTGCAATTCGGACTCGGCGAGCATCGTCGCCGCTCCCATCTCCACGAACTCCTGCGCGTTTGCGCGCTGGTGATCTCCGAACGCATGTGGATACGGGATCAGCAACGACGGCTTTCGCAGCGCAGCCAACTCGGCGAGGGTTCCAGCTCCGCTTCGGCACATGGCGACCTCGGACGCGAACATCGCACCCGCCATCTCGGGAGCGTCCAGGTACGCGCGCAAAGTGTAGTGGTTCTGGGCACCCAATTTTCCGAGCGAAGCGATCATCGCCTCGTAGTGCCGCGGTCCCGTCACATGAATCCAGTGAATCGGGTGGCGGGCCATGCGGGTCGCGGTTGCGATCGCAGCCTCGTTGATCGCCTGGGCCCCTTGCGAACCACCGGTCACCAAGATCAGCGATCGGTGCGACTCTGAGGTTTGGGCGATGCCAAATCCCGCTTGCCCGCTACGAAACTCGGGGCGGATGGGCATGCCCGTGCGGATCACGCGCGTCCCTTCGAAGTGCTCGTGCCCCGAGCAAAAGACGGTGCATACCGCATGGGCGCTCCGGCCGAGAATCCGGTTCGTCCGGCCTGGCACCACATTCTGCTCGTGAATCACGTACGGGATCTTGAGCTTCCGCGCCGAACCTACGACCGGCGCGCTCGCGTATCCGCCCGTACTGAAGACCGCCGCCGGGCGATACTCTTCCATTTGGCGACGGACCTTCATCATCGCCTTGAGCAGATTCACAACTCCTCGAAGGCCGCGTACCGAAGTCAGCCGATAGAGCGGTTCACTGCCAAACCCACGGAATTCGATGGCCGCTCGATCACAGGCCTTCGATTCTTGGCCGCGCAAGCTACCCCAGTACTCGACCGAGCAGCCCTGACGATCCATCTCGCGCGCGACTTCAAGCGCGGGAAATACGTGGCCGCCGGTTCCGCCACCGGTTACGATGAGTTTCGCCAACCAAATCCTCCTGAGGTTGTTCCGCCACGGCAGACTGGGCAACGCCCATCGCCAGCCAAAGTGCTAACAGACTCGACCCGCCCGAACTGAAGAACGGCAGGGGTATCCCAATTGGCGGGAGTGTTCCGTTCGCCATCAATACATTGACACACGTCTGAATCGCAATCCATGACGCCACGCCGAGCAGATACAGCCTGGAAAACTCGCTGTTGGCCTGCTTCGCCAGCACGAACAGGCGGGCGACAATCGCACCGAGCAGGCCGAGCACTGCCAGCGAACCGACCAGTCCCGTCTCCTCGGCGATCGTGGCCGTCACGAAGTCCGTCGTCGCTGCGGGCAGCATGTGCTTCGCACGTCCGTTACCGACGCCGACTCCCTTGAGGCCGCCATCGGCCATCGCGATCTCACTCTGCACGGTCTGGTATCCGACATCGTCCATGTGCTCGGCAGTCCAGCGCGCGGGATGGTTAGTTATGCGCTCAAGTCGGTACGGTTCAAGTGTCGCGACTCCAATCAGCCCCACGAAACCAATCGCCCCCAAGGTGACCAGCGACTTGCGGCTCACGCCGCCCAGCCACAGCATCGCACCAGTGATGGCAAGAATCACAGCGGCGGTGCCCAGATCGGGTTCACGCTCCACCTTCAGGGCGAGAACGCCGACGAGCAAGAGCGGAATCGCCCGAACCAGCTTCGGCATTCCCACCCGATCAAGCCAGTCGAACCGATTCTTGACCTTGACCCTTTTCGGCCAGGGTTGACGCAACGCAAAGGCTCCCGCGAGGAAGAGGATCACGGCCCCTTTGGCGAACTCGCTCGGCTGGATCTGGATGGGCCCGACGCGCACCCAGCGTGTCGCTCCGCTCATGGTCTGGTTCAGACCAGGAACCATGACCAGCAACACCAATGCCAAACTGACGCCAAAAATCCACTTCGAGTAGCGCGACCAAATCCTAATCGGAATGAGCGCGGCCAATGCACCGAGGATCATGGCTGCGATCGTATAGATCAGCTGCATATTGAACTCGCGTGGAAGCAAGCTCCGATCTTTCAGGATGCTGCGCGCATAGCCCGCGTCGAAGATCGCAAACAGCCCCAGCAGAGTGCAGATGAGGCACAAGAGGAAAAGCCAAGGGTCTGCGGGCGCGAGTAGTCGGCGGATTAGTTGTTTAACCATTGGCTCACCATGCGAGAGAAGTCGTCACCGCGTTCGCGGAAGTTCGTGTAAGGGTCGGCGCTCGCACAACCGGGAGCGAGCATGATCACATGCCCCGAAGAAGCGAGCTGTGTGGCCCGCAAGAAGGCCGCACCCAGCGATTCGGCGTGCTCTACCTCGGTTAGACCCAAGCTAGAGGCGAGTGCAAATCGATGCTCAGAGAAGAGCACCGGCGTGTGGCCGGATTGCCGAAGGTATTCGCCGACCGGCCCAAAGTCGAGTCCCTTCATCGCGCCCCCCATCAGCAAGATCTGGTGCTGACGCATGGACCGCGAACTCGCGATGACCGCGCCGGGGTTGGTGCACATCGAATTGTTCACGACCAACACTCCGTCCTTCTGCCCCAGGTTCTGCATCCGGTAGTCGAGAGCGTGCATCGAGCGGATCGCATCGACAGCGGCTTGCGCCTGCGCCGCGGTGGTGCGCGTTCTTGCCGCCCCGACCATCGTAAGTGCCATCATCGCGTTCTGCACATTGTGCGAGCCCAGCAGGGGCATCTTGTCCAGTGCGAGCTCGACACCGCGCCAACCGATCGCGGAGTCGGACAGAGTCACCTCGCCAGGAACCGGTGCGATAGCGGCTCCATCACCGAGTACGGCTTCGATCTCAGTTCGGGGAACGGTCACCTCTTCGCGATTCCAGACCGCCGTGTCGCCGCGGCCCATCTTGCGGAAGATCCTGAGCTTGGTGTCGAAGTAGTCGCGGAACGTCGGGTGCCGATCCATATGATCGGGCGTGACCGTCGTGACGCACGCCGCGAGCGGCCGAAAGTCGCGAACCCACTCCAGCTGGAAGCTTGAAACTTCAGCAACCAGGAATCCATCTTCGGGCGTCGAATCCGCCGCCTCGGTGAGCGTGAGCTCCGGATAGCCGCTGCCACTGAGGTTTCCGCACAGCACCGCCTCCACCCCGGTCGCCTTCAGCGCCAGCCAGGTCATGACGGTCGTAGTGCTCTTGCCGTTCGTCCCCGTGATCGCCAAAATCGGAGCCTTTGCGATTCGGTAAGCGAACTCCACTTCGCTGATCACTTCCTTTCCGGCGGCGAGCGTATCGCGAATCGCCGGGTGATCCCGCCGGAATCCCGGCGAAGCGGTCAGTAAGTCGTGATCTTCTCCCGCAAGGTGACCGTGCCACCCAGTGACGACATCGATCCCCGCGCTCTCCAATCGCTCGAGCTCGGCAATGCGCTCGGGGGTGTCCGCCGACTTCTCGTCGAAAACCCTTACACGGGCTCCGCGCTTGGTCGCTGCGAGGGCGATGCCGACGCCCGAGCGACCCATCCCCGCCACTGCCATTCGGACCCCGTCCAGATTCACTTCAGTACCCCCGCAAGGATCGCGGTCCAGATGATGGCGAGGCCAGCGCACACGAGCTGGCTCAGGACAAACAGCGAAACGACCCGGGTCTCTGGCCAGCCCGCATCTTGAAACGCGTGGTGGATCGGAGTCTTGGGAAAAACGCGCTTGCCGCGGAGCTTCACGCTCGCAATTTGGATCGGAACCGGGACCAATTCGACGATGAGCACCAGCATCAGCAGGCACAGCGGCAGGAACCACAGCGTGGGAGCCATAACCGACCCGCGCAACAGCAAGTGTCCCACCGAGAATCCCAGGAGCGCACCGATGGGCAACGCTCCCACATCACCCATGAAGACCCGGGCAGGCGGTGCGTTGTAGTACAGGAATGGGATCAGTCCGCCGACGAGCGCGAGCATGATGTGAGGCAGTATCCACTCAGAACCCGAATAACCAGCAATGACGGCGATTGCCAGCGCGAGCACCAGTGCGAGCGAGCCAGCCAAGCCGTCCATTCCGTCCGCGAAATTGTAGGCATTGCTGAAAAACAGCACCAGAAACGTGAGGATCGCTACTTCGGTTACATTGTGCGAATACAGCAGCAGGATGGCGATGGTGAGGCCGACCTGCATGATCAGCTTCTGCTTCCAACCCAATCCTCGCTTGCCGGACAACATCCGCGGCACGACGTAGTCGTCGAAGAATCCGATAAGCCCGTACGCCAAGCACAGCAGCAGCGGCACCTTGGTGTGCGTTTGTGGGAAGCAGATGAGCGTCCCGGCAAAGAACCCCGCCAGTGTGATGAGTCCGCCCATGGTGGGTGTTCCCTGCTTGTGGGCATGCTCGGCGACGTGCTCGCTGATGGTCTGGCGCGATTTGACGCGAATCAGAAATCGGTAGATGAGTGGCGCGAGCAACCCTGAAACCGCCAGACTCACGATGAAGGCGACTCCCATTCGGAACGGCACCGCGTTCATAGGATCCCCTCCAGCGCGCGCTCAAGGAAGAGCGCTCGACTCCCCTTCACGAGCACGGTGTCCCCTTCGTTCGCGTCAACGAGCCGATCGTGGATGTCGTCCAGTGAAGTGGCTTGACTCAGGCGCGACGCGGGAAACCCAAGCGCGATCGCCTCTTCGGCGATCCATCGTGCCATGTCTCCAAACACGATCACCGAATCGACATCGGCCATGGCCAGCGCTCGCCCAACGAGTCGATGGCCCTGCTCGGCGGTGTCTCCCAGCTCGCGCATCTCACCCAGGACGGCGACGCGTCGCCCCGCCGAATCGACTTCCATGAGCGTCTTTAGCGCGGCAACCATCGAGTCGGGGCTGGCATTGTAATTATCCAAGACGTACGTGACCCCGGCGGCCTCGCGCGTTTCCATGCGCATGGCCGGGATCGTGGCGTTCTGCAGAGACTTCGCGGCATCTGCCAGGTTCACTCCGCACTCAACGGCAGCGACAATCGCGCTCGCAGCGTTGACGGCCTGGTGCTTTCCCACGGTCGGCAACACCGCGCTGAACTCCTCGCCGCGGAACACTCCACGAATCTGACTCTGGTTCCAACCTTGCGAGCGGTACCCGACGATCCGACAGTCTGCGTCCGGTGAGAAACCAAAGGTAATGACCTCGTGAGGTGCGAGCGACCGCAGCGTCCCGATGAAATCGTCTTCCGCCCACAGGATCGCGGGCCCAGTCAGGTGCGAAAGGATCTCGGCCTTGGCTCGGGCGATCCCCTCGCGAGATCCGACCATCTCGATGTGCGCCGTCCCGATCATCGTGA
The DNA here is from genome assembly GCA_016788115.1 of Chthonomonas sp. Lineage (NCBI taxonomy): Bacteria > Bacillati > Armatimonadota > Chthonomonadia > Chthonomonadales > Chthonomonadaceae > Chthonomonas > Chthonomonas sp. Next base: position 154,842 of record JAEURR010000006.1, read on the forward strand.
TGATCGCCAGATTCGGCTGGGTGAGCTGGGCCAGGTGGTCGATTTGCCCAAAGCCGCGCATCGCCATTTCCGAAACGACTGCCTTGGTTGAGCCCTCAAGCTCGGCCCAGATCAAGGGAGCGGTGTACTCGGTGTTCTTGTTGCCCGGGTTCTTGAGGATGCTCCCCAGCGGGGACAGAGCGGCCGCGGTGAACTCCTTTGCGCTCGTCTTGCCATTGCTTCCCGTAATGCCCACGACAGGCCCACCAAACTCGGCGCGCTTACTCTTGGCGAATCCAGCCAGCGCTTGCACCAGGTCGGGCACAAGGATGTGCGGAACCGGGACAGGACGTTCGGCCAGCACTGCGATCGCCCCTGCAGCGACCACGCCTTCGGCGAAGTCGTGACCGTCCACCTGAGCACCCTTGATCGCAAGGAACAGTGATCCCTGAGTTACTTCCCGACTGTCCGTCGCAAAGCCGGTGATCGGCTCCGAGCCGCTCAAGCCAACGAGCGAACCACCGCATCGTTCGGCGAAATCGGCAGTGGTGATCGCAATCACGCTCGCACCGCCAGCGCCTCGCGGGCCAATTCGCGATCGTCCATAGGAATCGCGGTGTAACCAATCACCTGAACGGTTTCGTGTCCCTTGCCAGCGATGACCACCACGTCGCCCGGTTCGGCGATCGCAACGGCCCGTCGGATCGCCTCGCGACGATCGGTCACTCGTTCGTGGGGGAATCCAGCAGGCAGACCGCGCACGACCTCATCGAGAATGGTCTCCGGGTCTTCAGTGCGAGGATTGTCGCTCGTGGCGATGACCAGGTCGCTCGACTTGGCGGCAGCCGCAGCCATCAGCGGACGCTTGGTCCGGTCCCGGTCGCCTCCGCATCCAAAGACGGTGATGATCTTGCGCGGATGGGTCGCGATCGCGCTTCCCAGAAGTTTCTCTAGTGCGTCTGGCGTGTGGGCATAGTCCACGATCACGCCAATCCCTAGCGAATTGGGTACCGATTCGAACCGCCCCGGCACGGGGGTGACTTGACTCAGCGCATGGGCCGCATCGGACTCCGAGTATCCAAGTGCAAGAAGTGTTGCCGCGGTTGCGGTCAAGTTCTGGATGTTGAACGCCCCACCCACCGCCGCATTGAACCCGTGGGCTCCGTTCAGCTGTCCGGCGATGTTGGAGACGCCGACTGACGGATTCGCAATGTGCACCCCGCCCTCACCGAACCGCAAGACGGGAGTCGGCAACTCGGCGCTCCAGTGGCGTCCGACGGGATCGTCGGTATTCAGTACCGCGACGAAGGGACGTGGGCTGGCCATCGCGTATTCCGTGAAGAGCAGTTTCTTCGCCTCGGAGTACGCGTGCATCGACTGGTGGTAGTCCAAATGGTCTTGCGTCAGGTTCGTGAAAACCCCCGCCGCGAAGCTCACTCCCGCGAGCCGACGCTGCACCAGCGCGTGGCTGCTCGCTTCCATCACGAGGTCCGTGCAGCCCGCCTGCCTGGCTTGGCGAAGCATCGTCCACAATTCAACCGGAAACGGCGTCGTATTGGCAAGCGGCATCACGTCGCTGCCACACGCGAATCCAAGCGTTCCCAAGTACGCCGCCTTGCAACCCAAGCTGCTCAAGGCGTCGCGCAGCATCCAAGCGACGGTCGACTTGCCGTTCGTACCGGTCACCCCGATGACGCGCATTGAGAGGGTCGGATCGTCCGGAGCGCTTGCCCGGCACAGCCGCCCGAGCGAGGCATAGAACCGATGTCCCTCATCGCGGATAAGGATATGCGGTATCCCGACCGCGCGCGCGTGGTCCAGTCCCGAATCGTTACGGACGAGCGCTGCGACCGCGCCGTGCTCCCGCGCCTGGCCGATGAATGCTCCTGTGTCAGAGCGCTCACTGGGCATCGTAACGTACAGCGCGCCCGCCTGGGGCGAGCGCGAATCCGCACAAAGCGATTGAACTTCGCAGTCGCCTTGGTCAATGAGGTCGGCAGCGACCCCGGCCCGTTGCAGCAGCTCGACGAGGGTCATTTCGCGGCCTCAGAACGCCCTGATGAACCGGCATCGGTACGCAGTACCTCTTCCGCGATCGCGCGGAACACGGGGCCAGCGACTTCTGCGCCGTAAATCTTGCCTGCGCTTGGGTTGTCAATCATGACCAAGATCACCGCGCGTGGATTCTCGGCCGGGACGTAACCAATGAAGCTGGACACGTGACCGCTCGCACCGCCGCCGATCTTCTCGGCCGTACCCGTCTTGCCCGCCAGCCGCACGCCGGGGATTCGAAGCTTCTTGCCGGTGCCTGCATCCGTTTCGATGACACTCTCCATGAGTTTCATCACTTGGTGAGCGACGTCCGGGCTGAACACCCGCGCCGCCTTCTGAACCGGCTGGTCTTTCAGACCAATCCGCTTCACCAGTCGTGGCTGCATCCGCACGCCACCATTGGCGAGACTGGTGAACGCGCTGGCGAGCCCGATGGGCGTACAGCTGATCGACTGACCGAAGCCAACATTCGCGATTTGCAAGGACTGTGCAACCTCCTTGAAGTTGAACAATCCTGCGACCTCGTTTTGCACGCCGATCTTGGTTTTGTGCAAAAGACCCAGACGATCGATGTAGTCGAGCATCGGCTTGTAGCCGACTTTGCGCGCCCAAGTGGAGGCGGCGACATTACAGCTCTTCGCGATTGCAAGCTCCGAGTCAACTAAGCCGTGGGCGCGGTTGCCATGGTGCAAGTCGCAGCGCACGCGATACCCCTTCCCCCAGTGGATTTCTCCTTGGCACTGCGTCGTATCGTGTACACCGACCACTCCCGCGTCAAGCGCAGCGGCGAGGGTGAGAATCTTGAACGTCGAACCGGGCTCGTACACTTCCGAGTAGTTCGGGTCGAACCCCAAGATCGGACGACCCGCACCGGGGTCCGCCGCGGGCCAGCTTGTCATCGCGAGAATATCGCCACTGGTCGGCTCCATGACGATCGCCACTCCGCTGGTGGCGCGGTTTTCAGTGACCGCAGTACGGAGCAACTGGGTCGCTGAGACCTGCAAACTGACATTGAGCGTGAGTTGTACCGGTTCACCGTCTTGCTTCTCCTGCGATTCGGCTTCCATGCGCATTGGCAAGAACGCACCCGTACGGTCGATCAGACCCACACGCTTCCCGTCCTTTCCGGCGAGCACGGAGTCAAACGTCATCTCCAGCCCACCTTCTGCCTTGGTCGAGTAGGTGCCCAGCAGCGACCCCGTCGCCTCACCGAGCGGATAGATCCGCTTCGACGTCCGGGCGAGCGAGATCCCGTGTGCCACCCAGTCCTTCTTCACCTTGCGAATCCGGGTCGCTTGCTCGGGCCCGATCTTCTTGGGCCACGAGAGTGACTTCCGGCCGGATGCGACGGCCTGAGCAATCTCAGTGGGCGAGACCCCTGCAGCTTCACCAAACGCAACGTAGAAGCCGGGCACGTGGGGCACGTTCATGAGCGTCATGCTCAGATCAAACTGGTCCACGCTCTGGGCCAAGACCTTGTCATCGCCGCTGAAGATGCTTGCTCGGTTGGCGACTTCCTGTCGTTCCACCGTATAGCGGCCAGCCTTCTTGGCTTTCTGGATGGTGCCAGCCGCGCTGAAGATCTGCTTGTAACCCTGGGAAAAGCCAGTCGCCACAAACAGTCCCAGCACGACCCACGCGAGTCGGCCCGATCGTGATTGCAGGTTAACGGGTGCTTGCGACACGGCCTAGTCCTTCCACGGTCCTCGGCTGCGCAACGTACTCACGCGCGACGAAGCCGCGTGAAACCGCCCACTGGTCGATGGCACCTAAGGAAGAGAGACGGCTGATTTCACCCTGAAGTCGCGCGACTTCCGCCTTTGCAAGCTTTGCGCGCTCAGTGGCCCGTAGTGCGTCACGGCGCGCCGCTTCCATCTGGCAATTCGCCAAGAGAGCGCTACACGCATAGGTCATGAGCGCCACGCTGCACCAGACCCCCGCCCACGACGCAACCCTGTTGCCGGGTCTCGGTCGCCGACGTACCTTCACTTGGGTTGAAACGCGGCGGCGGGCTTTGGTCGAAACCGATCCGTGCGCGCGGGTTCGGGTCCTCGGGCGCTTCAGCTCGACTTCGACGGGTTCAGGCAACAACAGGGCACTCATGATTTCCTCCGGATAGCGCGAAGCTTTGCGCTTCGACTCTTGGGGTTGTCTCGTACTTCCAGTTCGCTTGGCACGAGAGGCTTCTTGTAGAGGGTTTCAAACTCGCTCGACTCTTCGAGCCCACGGAAGGCCATCTTGGCGGCGCGATCCTCGCCGCTGTGATAGCTCAGTACAACCATCGTGCCGCCAGGTGCCAGCGCATCGGCGGCATTTTCAAGGCACTCCTGCAGCTTCTCAAGCTCGCGGTTCACCGCGATCCGAATGGCTTGGAACGTGCGCGTAGCGAAGTGGATCCGTTTGTCGCGCTTGCTTGGCGGGATCGAAGCCGCCACCGCATCGACCAGGTCGAGTGTCGTGTGCAGCGGGCTCTCTTTGCGGCGACTCACGATCACTTGGGCAATCTTCCGCGCCCATCGCTCGTCACCGAATTCCCACAGGGCTCGCTCGATCTCGCCCGCGCTGGCTCGGTTCAGCCAAGCGGATGCAGGTTCACCGGTCGAGCGGTCCATGCGCATGTCCAACGGGCCGTCTTCTTGAAAGCTGATACCGCGCTTGGGATCCATGATCTGCGCGTTGTTCAGCCCAAGGTCAAGCAAGATGCCATCGGCCTTCTTCTCGGTCCCAACCGCGGAGGACATGGAGTCAGACAGCGCGCGATAGTCGGTATGGAAGAGATGAACTTCCACGCCTTTCACTGCATTCAATCGCTCACGCGCTACCTCCAGCATTCCTTTATCCCAATCCAATCCAATGAGGACTCCACCGGGAGCGATGGCCGCCGCCATCTCCAGCGAGTGCCCCGCCAATCCCACGGTCCCATCGACCACAACGGCTCCTGGCCGCAACTCCAACGCCTGGAGCACCTCGGCCACCATGACCGAACGATGCTCTGCCAACACTAGCCCCCGTTCGACTCTTGCATGAGTTGGTAAGCCGCCTCATACGTTGCACGTCGCCCTTTGTTGTATTCAGCCGGGTACTTCGTAAACTCGGCGTACTCGTCCGCAGGCCAGAACTCGACCCGATCGCCGAGCCCGATGATCTTCACGCGATCCGCAATCTTCGCCGCAGCTCGCAAGTGGGCAGGGATCATGAATCGACCTGCCGAGTCGCAGGACATTTCGTCCACCGCGTCGGCCATCGTCAGCCGAGTCAACTGATCGCGCCCTTGGTTGATGCTTGAGCGGTTCAGAATCTCGTTGCAGTGTCGAATCCAAGTGGCAAGTGGATAAGCAACCAAGCATCCGAGCACGCCGATCGCTAACACGAAGTCATCGCCCAATCGATCGCGCTTCTTCTTGCTCAGCAGAACGCGGCCACGCTCATCAACGGTCGCCTCTTCAGTACCGATGAGCGGGAGGAGTTCTCGTTCGCTTGCTTGGGCTTCCACGGTCATTCCCTCGGTGTTGAAAAGCCGGCATTCGCCTCATGCTTGCCGGCCCTTCGTAGAATTTGGGTAGAGCACCCCGCCCCGCCCCGCTTTGCCATCACCCTCCTGGCTCAGTCATCGCGTAACAAGAAATATAGCTCCCTTTATCGGCGAAGACAACCTCAAAATGGGTGATACATGGGATTCTCCAAAAATGCATCAAAACTCTACTACCGCTTCAACTCTTTGTCTACCTAAATACTCAAAAATGAGATACGAGATCTTGGGCAGATAATGGGAATCAGCCTTACGTCTACTACCGCAGTGGGGTTCCCAGCCCTATACTCATGGGCACAAGAAAATCGGCGCGCCCTTCGTGGGGGTGCGCCGACTTCGTGTCACCAGTGACAGCGGTTACTCGTCTTGCCAGCAAACGAGCGAGAGTTCGCTGCGCACATTGACATCGGGATGCGACGGAACGACGCGACACACGTAACCCTTGTGACCATTCTCCGTGCACGGGATGGTGGCGATGAACCGTGAACCTGCACCGGCATGCTCTGCAACGTATGTGGTGACTGTGCCCAGTTCTCGCCCACTCAGCACCTTGCCCACGAGAACTTCCACCTTGATGTCGCTCGGCTCCAGTGCGCCCAGCTCGAGATCAATGGTCACCGTGAAAGTGTCACCAACACGATTCTTTCGCGATGCGGTGTCGGCGGCAGACACGAATTTCAGGGAGTCCCAGTTCTTGCGGACACGGTCACGCCACACCAGCGCGGCTTTCGCGCGCGCCTGGCCGTTCGCGCTCAGTCCGATGAAAGACTCGCTGCTCGGCATGTAGAACCGCTGCGCATACTCGCCGACCATTCGGCTTGTCGAGTAGACCGGCGCGAGGTCCCGCATGCTCCGCTTCATCATCTCGACCCAGGCGAGCGGATATCCCGCCTCGCCCCGGTTGTAGAACATCGGCGCGATCTCCGACTCGATGATATGATAGAGCGCGCGGCTGTCCAGCCAATCCTGCTGCGCATAGTCTGCGGCTTGGCTTTCGTCTCCGATCGCCCAGCCGTTACCCGGCTCATATCCTTCTGCCCACCAGCCGTCCAATACCGAGCAGTTGAGACCGCCGTTCGGAACGACTTTCATGCCGCTGGTTCCGCTGGCCTCCATCGGCCGACGCGGGTTGTTGAGCCACACGTCCACGCCTTGAACCAAATGGCGGGCGACTTCCATATCGTAATCTTCAAGGAAGAGCATCCGGGCCGAGCCGCCCTCATGATTGATGTAGTTCGCAATCTCTTGGATCAGCTTCTTGCCACCGTCATCGCGCGGGTGCGACTTGCCCGCAAAGACGAACTGAACGGGTCGGTCGGGATGGAACAAGATCTTGTGCAGTCGTTCTCGGTCCGTGAACAGCAGGCTTGCACGCTTGTAGGTGGCAAAGCGGCGGGCGAACCCTATCGTCAACACGCGCGGGTCGAGCACGCTGCTTCCCGCGCTGATCTCGGGTCGGCTCGCGTTGCGACCGAGCATGCTCTTGACGTGCCGACGACGGCAGTAGCGGATAAAGTCGCCGCGCTGGTTCTCGCGCATCTCCCAAAGATCGTGGTCGGGAATTGCTTCGGCCGCCTTGGCCCAGGTCTCCGGCGAACTGGAGTCGTTGCGCCAATCGGGGCCGACGTACTTGTCCAGCAAATCGCCCATGCGACGGCCGATCCAGGTGCCGGTGTGAATGCCATTCGTCACCGCTTCGATGGGGACTTCCTCGCGGGGGTACTCCTTCCATCGAGCGTTGAACATCCCACGCGACACTTCGGCGTGCAGCTTGGAAACGCCGTTCACGAAGTTCGCGTTCTCCATCGCCAACACAGCCATGTTGAAATCTTCGTTGGCGTTGTCCGGAGCAAATCTGCCGTAACGTAGAAAATCTTCGTAGGGGATCCCCAGCGACTCGATTTCCTTCTTCATGTACTGGGCGATCATCTCCTGCCGGAAGACGTCGAACCCTGCGGGGACTGGCGTGTGCGTCGTAAAGACGTTCCCCGCCACGACGATCTGGCGTGCAGTACGGACGTCGCAGTTGTGCTCCTTCATGAGCTGCTTCATCCGCTCGATGGCGAGGAAGGCAGCGTGCCCTTCGTTCATGTGGCATACCGTCGGCTTGATACCGAGCGCGCTAAGCGCGCGCATGCCGCCGATGCCCAGGATCATTTCCTGGCGGATGCGCATGTTCTCGTCGCCGCCGTACAGCGTATCGGTGATTCCCTGATCTTCCGCACGATTTTCGAGCACGTTGCTATCGAGCAGCAAGAGCTCGATACGCCCGACACGCGCCTTCCAGATCTGGCACGTGACCACGCGGTCCGGGAAATCGACGGAAACCCGGATCGGTTGGTCGTCCTGGCCTCGCAGGAGTTCCAGTGGGAACTGGTAGTAGTCGTAGTTCGGATAGCGCTCGACCTGCCAACCATCGGCATTGAGGGTCTGGCGGAAGTAGCCACGCGAGTAGAGCAAGCCCACGCCAACGAGGGGCAGGCCGAGGTCGGAGGCCGCCTTCAGGTGGTCGCCAGCAAGGATGCCGAGGCCGCCCGAGTAGATCGGCAACGATTCGACAATGCCGAACTCGGCGCAGAAGTAGGCGATTCGGGTCTCGTCGCGCTTGCCGGGGTAGGTGCGATCGAACCAACTATCGTCGGCCAAATAGGCGTCTAGGTCCTTTTCGCAAAGGTTGAGTTTGGTCAAGAAGACTGAGTCCGCGCACAGCTTGTCAATTCGCTCCTCATCGATACGATTGATCAGCTCCATGGGGTTGTGCTCGACTTGAGCCCAAACCTGCGGGTCGACTTCTTCAAACAGCGCTTGCGTTTCGTGATGCCAGGTCCACCGGAAATTCATCGCCAGCTTGCGCAAAGCGCGCAAGGGCTCCGGAAGCTCGGTGGAAACTTCAAAAGAGTGTGCGTATTTGAGGAGCTTCATGGGTTACCCGTAATAATATCGGGTTCAGTCGCACGGCGTTTAGCTCCCCTTCGCCTAAATTTGTCAATTACTCTTGCGTTGGATCGAAGTCAGTGCCGTGCAGGGCGAGCCGAAACGGCAGAATCGACCCGAGAAACACCCCTTCGGCAACCGCCGGGTCGCTTTGCAGAAATCTCTCAGCGGACGCGTCATCGAGTGCACGTACGATCGCGATTCCGGCGAACGGCGCGGTTTCCGTGCGGCCTGCGAGCCAAACTCGTCCCGACTCAACGGCGTCGGCGAGGTACATGAAGTGCTCGCCGACGATGCGGGCTTCGTTTTCGGACGGTGCGACGGGCATTTCCGGGCGCGAGGGTCGAACTTGGTACAGGTACAGCGACAACTGGAGACTCCTTCTTGGGGTCCTCTCGCCGGTCCGGCAAGAGCCCTACTGCTTTCGCGACTTCTGGGTTCGGCACTGGGCGGCCCGCCGAGTCGGTCATATATTTGAGGCCGAGCCCTTCGTCCCAGCTCCAGATGCAAGCCCCAATTCGGTTTGCGCGTAGTGCATCGGCGACATCGGTGAACCACGCCGTGCGGCTCGCCGCCGAGACCGATTTGGGATACGCGCCAAACTCTCCGCACCACACAGGCCTTCCCCACTTGCGCGACCACTCGCCTGCGAGGTCAATCCGTTTCCGCACCCTTTCGCGGTTCCACCGCTCCGCGAAATAGTCCACTGCGGATTTGGAACTGCTCAGTCCTTCGGGAAGACTTCCCTGCACCGGATACGGCAGCCCGCGCAGTGCTCGGGTTGATTTGTCGGCCCACGGAGCGCCTTGGTGGGTAAACGCGTACGGTTCGTAGAAGTGGAACGCGTACACAACGTTCGGATCACTGCTTGGACGCAGATCGGCCAGCCGATCCACGCTGCTCCAGTCCGTGACCGTCGCGATGATCGTATGCCTCGGGCAGTGCTTCCGGATCGCCTGAACGCACTGCTCCTGGACCGCCGCCCACTCACCACTTCGGCGCTTGAACGTCGGCTCATTCAGGAGCTCGAAGAAGAGCCGGTCGGGATCGAAACGCCGGTAGTGGTCCGACATCTCTGACCAGAAGGGCACCAGCCCATCGAGCCAGCGCCGCCCTTGTTCAGCTCCGACGCCGACGGCGTCGTAGGGTTTTTTCTCGTCGTGAAGGTCCAGCACCACCGCAATGTCCTCTTCGAAAAGACCCAGGATCGCATCGTCGAGCGCTTTGAGGTAGGTCGGATCGAGGCGCTGAGGGGCATCGGGACGGTAGAAGAGCGCTGGATCCAGCGCGAGTCGCACATGGCCGATGCCCATCCGACGCATCTGACGCATCTCGGCCTGGCTGAGAACCCCGAGTGAACCCGGGGCAAAGCCGGATTCGAAACCTCTGAACCATGTGCTGACTGAGACGCCCTTGCGCAGCCGCTCGACCCTTGTGACCGGGACGGTGTGCCCCGGCCGAGTTTCGGGCGTGGAGCAACCGGCGAGCATGACGGTTGCCACCATCAGGATCCATCGGTCTCGCGCTACGCAACCCATCGTGATCCTATGTTGACTCGTACGGGCGACCCAAATGCTGTGGCGCATCATTTCCCCTGCCCACCACCACGAGAACCACCAGGGCCAGCACGTATGGAAAGGCAACGAGCGCCTGCGAAGGGATCCACGTGACGCCGGTCGCTTGCAGTGTGAATCGCGATGCCTCGGCCGTAGCGATGAACACGCAGGCGAGATAGACCCACGGGGTGCGCCACCTACCAAAAGAGACCATGGCAAGCGCCATGAACCCCTTGCCTGCGGGCATCCCCTCGTTGAAAGTCCCGGTCAGTCCGACCGCCAAGTAAGCGCCCGCCAGCCCAGCAAGCGCTGCGCCAATGCACGCCGCTTGGAGCCTCAGCTTGGGGACGGAATGGCCCACCGACTGCAGAGCGCGGGGCATCTCTCCCGCCGATCGCACTGCGAGCCCCCAGGCCGAGTGGTGGATCGCAACACTCAGACCGGCGGCGACCAGCAGGGCAATCGGCAGCATCACGTCGAACCCGTGCCATTTCGGTAGCGTGGGTACCGACAAGAGTTGACCACTCTCTCCGAATCGTGATCGGAAGAGCGTGTTGGTGAGGCCCAGCACGAACAAGTTCAGTGCAACGCCGATGACAACCTGATCGCGGGAGAGCTTGATGGTGAACACGGCTTGGAGCAATCCTAATAGAACTCCCACGGCAACGCCTACGAGCAGGCCCAGCACCGGACTCCCGGTTCCGAGCGTCGCCGTCATTCCGAAGAACGCCCCTCCGAGCATCATCCCTTCAAGCCCGACGTTCACCTGTCCTGCCCGCTGGTTGACGACTTCGCCGAGGCTGGCGAGGGCGAGCGGGATGCTGTAGGTTAGCGCGCCAGCGATCAGGGCGATGAGGGCTTCGCTCATGGCGCGGCCTCGCGTCGACGCCTCTCGACCCACCGGCCGGCAGCGACGAAGCCGAACACTGCCAGTGCTTGAATGACGAACAGAATCGCACTCCCGCCACGCACAAAGCGAGCGAGCGTATCGGTCCCAGCGAACAGCGCGCCAAAGTAACCCGCGCTCAGCACTGTTCCGAGCGGATTCAGACCACCCAGAAGCGCCACCGGAATCGCCAGGAACCCCCAGTCTTGGGAGAACGAGCGGGCGAGCTGCCCCGCGACGGCGGTGTACTGGATGCCACCCGCGAGTCCGCACAGCGCCCCCGAGATGGCCATCGCCTGAATTTTCACGCGCCCCGGCGAAAGACGATTCGCCTCGGCAACGGCAGGGTTATTGCCCACCACTCGCAGCACAAAACCTGCCCGGGAACGGAAAAGCCACAGCGCACAGAGTGGCGCAAGCGCCAAGGCGTAGAAGACGCCAGCGTGCAAATCGGTGCTGACTGAGTACCTCGCCAGCATCGCCGATTGCGGGAGCATATCGGTCATGGGCAGCTGACCCTTATGTTCTTTAAGCGGCCCGTTCACGGCCCAGTCCAGCATTTGGATCGCGATGAAGTTGAGGAGGATCGTGGAGATGATGACCTGCACGCCGCGGCGCACGCTGAGCCAACCCGCCAATGAGGCATACAACCCGCCGCCGACGCAGCCCGCGACCAAGATCGTCACGTTGAGAGCGATCGGATTCAGGTTGGGCGCGAGCTTGTACATCGTCGCGCCAAGTAACCCGCCCACCACGTACTGCCCCTCGCCCCCGATATTGATCATGCCCGCGCGCCAGGCAATGCCAATCCCAAGGCCGGTGATGAGCAGCGGGGTCATGTTCACGAGCGACCGCGCGCGCCCCTGTGGCGAGCCGAGCGCTCCCTCATAGAGCCAATTCAGCGACGGCCCAAGGGGCATGCCAAAGGCCACCAACGTCACCACGAGGACGACCATGAGTCCTGCTGCAATCAGCAGCACCGAACCCAACGCTCTCATCCCGATCCTCCGACCCACGTTGCCGCCAATTCACCGGTTCGGAGTTCGCCGCGCGACATGATCGCGTAACGATCGCACAGCGACTGAAGCTCATCCAGGTCGGCGGTGAACAAGATGACCGCACACCCGCGCTCCGCCGCCCGGACCAACTGCTGTTGGACGAACTCTGCGGCCCGAAAATCAAGTCCGCGCGTGGGATTCAGCGCCACCAGCACTTCGGGACCCGCGTCCACAATGCGGCTCACGATGACCTTTTGCTGGTTGCCGCCGCTGAGCGTCGAGACTGCATCGCGCAAGTTCCCCACCTTGATCGCGTACTCAGCCACCATTCGTTCGGCCCACCCACGGATGCGCTGCGGTTGCAACCAACCCGCCTTCACGAACCCCTCTCGGTCCAAGACACCCAAGGTGAGGTTGTCTTCGATCGACATCCCGAGCGCGAGTCCCTGGCGCTGTCGATCTTGGGGGATATAAGCGACGTTCGTCGGTGCATTGAGAGTCCCGGACCGGACCCGCCGTAAGCCCGCAAGCGCCTCGGCAAGCTCTGATTGGCCGTTCCCGTCAACTCCACCGATGCCCAAGATTTCTCCGTGGCGCACGCTCATGTCCACTTCGCGTGCCGCTACTTCGCCACGGTCCCCATCGACCACCAGGCACTTTGCCTCCACGGCGATCTCCCCGGGGTTACGTACGGGTGGGGCAGGCGGGGCAGGCAATTCACCCACCATCCAAGTCGCAAGGGTCCCTTCGTCCACCTCCGAGATTGGTGCGGTGGCGATAAACTTTCCCCGTCGCAATACGGTGACCCGGTCGGCGACGGACATGATCTCGCTGAGTTTGTGAGCGATTAGAGCCACCGTGCGCCCCCCATCGCGCAACTGACGCAGCACTCGGCTCAGGTCCTCGACCTCCGCTGGTGACAGGACAGCGGTTGGTTCGTCGAAGATCAGCACTTCGGCATCCGTTGCGAGCAAGCGCACGATCTCCAAACGCTGTTGCTCGCCCACCGCGAGTTGGCCGGTAAGTGCATGCGGGTCAAGCTCCCAGCCGAGTTCGCACCCCAAAGTCAGCGCTTTGTTCGCTCGCCGCTCCAGGTCGAGTGATGACCCCAACCGATCGAGGGTGGTCATCGCCAAGTTCTCGGCCACGGTGAAAGCTGGAACGAGCATGAAATGCTGGTGGACCATGCCGATCCCGGCGCGACGTGCGTCCGCTGCGGATCCAAACTTCGTAGGCACTCCCTGAACTAAGATCTCCCCAGAGTCCGCCTCGTACTCGCCCGCCAAGACGTGCATCAGGGTCGATTTCCCCGCGCCGTTCTCTCCTAAAACTGCGTGGATCTCTCCCGGACGAAGATCCAAGTGAACTCCGTCCAGCGCCTGAACCGCCCCAAAGGCTTTGCTCAGATTCCGGACGCTCAGCGTGAACTCGGTCAGAACTTGTCCTTCGGCACCAAAGCGGGGTTCGAAGTGATCTCTTCCCGCACTTTGGCGAGACGCTCCTTCACAGCGGGATCGAGCTTGGCTTCGACGTCGGGTCGGATCACAAAATCGATCGCTTTCTGGGCCATGCCGATGGTCGTAATCCCGCCCTCGTACGTCCCCGCTTTCACCGCCTTGCCGACTTCCAGGAAGGCAGGATTCGCAACGATCACTGCGCTCGCAACCACCGCGCCGCTCGTATTGCTGTTTTGGTTGGCGTTCGCTCCCAGCGCAAAGGCACCCTTCTCTTTGCACGCATCGAAGACCGTCTGAGCGAGATTATTCGCCTGGTGAATCACAAAATCCGCGCCGTCGTTCAGGACAGCGAGCGTCGCCTGTCGTACGGCGATTGAGTCCGCGCTGAGGTCGATGGGGATCGTGCGCACCACGATCTTGGGGTTCGCCGCCTTTGCCCCCGCCTCGAACGCCTTGAAGGTCGAGGCGATGCTGGGGATCGCACTGAAACCAACCATCGCTAGCTTGCCGGTCTTGGACTGCATCGCGGCGAACATCCCCGCCATATAGAATCCGTCCTCCAACTGGAACCGAAATGCGCCCGCGTTCTTGGCAGTCAGACCACCGCTGCTGCTGATGAACACCGTGTTCGGGAAGAGCTTTGCAATCTCGGCACCCGGCTCGTTGTACTCATAGCCGTGCCCGATGACCAGCTTGTAGCCATCCTGAGCGTAGGTTCGCATGGCATCGCGAATCTTTGGACCCTGGGCTTCACTGGCAACTACTTCTGCCCCGAGCGCTTTTGCCATGGACTGAAGCCCCTCGTAGGCCATCGCGTTCCAGCCCGCGTCACTTACCGGACCTGGAGTGATCAAAGCGACTTTGAACTTCTCGGATTTGGACGCGGTGGGTTCGGTGGTTCCGTCCTTCGCGGCGGTCTGCCCACCCGTACAACCGAGGACGACAAAGGCCGCGCCTACCATGAGCCAAGTGCGAAACTTCATAGCCGTACAGATTACACTGACCACGACAACTTTGCGCCGACTCCACGGAGTATCTTTTGCTTATGAACGAGCCATTGCTGAAGAAGCTGACGGAGGCCCACGGCGTCCCTGGACAAGAAGACAAGATTCGCGCAATCGTCCGTGAAGAGTTGACCGTTACGGGCGAGCTGGACGTCGATTGGATGGGCAACCTGAGCTGCACCGTCTCGCCCAAGGGTGTCAACTCGCCAATGCGCGTGATGATCGCCGCACACATGGATGAGATTGGCTTCATCGTCAAGTACATCGACGACCAAGGATTTCTAAAGCTTCAGCCACTGGGTGGTTGGGACCCGCGCCAAATGGCCGCTCAACGCGTGATCGTTCACACCGCCACCGGCCCAATCCACGGCGTGCTTATGATCCAGTCCAAGCCGAAGCATTTGCTCAGCCCGGACGAGATGGGGAAAGCACCGGCCATCGAGTCGTTCTTCGTGGACATTGGGATGAACGCCGAGACCGCGAATGCCGCGGTGAGCCTCGGCGATATGGTGACCATGAACCGAGACTTCCAGACGATGGGAGACCTATGCACGTGCAAGGCCATGGACGACCGAGTCGCGCTGTACGTGATGATCGAAGCTCTGCGCGCGGTGAAGTCGCACCAGGTGGAGATCGTGGCCGTTGCCACGGTGCAAGAGGAGATCGGTCTGCGCGGAGCAAGCGCCAGCGGTTCGGCAGTGAAGCCCGATGTGGTGATTGCCATCGACGTCACCCTCGCAAACGACATCCCGGGCATCCCGGATTCGGACGCGATTACTCGCCTCGGCAAGGGTGCCGCAATCAAGATCATGGACTCTTCCCTGCTGTGTCACCCCAAGTTGGTCAAACACTTCCGGACCGTCGCGGAGAAGAACGAGATCGCGCACCAGATGGAGATCCTTCCGGCGGGCGGTACCGATGCGGGTGGGATTCAGCGACTTCACGGCGGTATCCCTGCGTTCACCCTGTCGGTCCCATGTCGATACATCCACACAGTTAACGAGACTGTGCACCGTGCCGATGTGGATGCCGCGGTCGCGCTGTTGGCCCGATACCTCGAAGATGCACATAACGGCGACTACCGCATGATCTGAGGCGTATACTTCAGCGCATGGAAGCCATCATCGCCGGCATCGTCCTCGCTCTGGCCCAGCCTAGCGCGTACCCTCTCGCAGAGAAGGAGGGGCTGCACCCGGGACGGGGCGGCATGATCTGGTACGGATCGAACAATTTCGGCCCTCGGCCCGCTGGTGTGGTTGTTGACACGATCGTCCTTCACCACACCGCAGGCACGACCATGATGGGAGTCTGCAAGTGGTTCGCCATGACCGAGAGTCAGGCAAGCGCGCACTACACCATCGGCAAGGACGGGGCGATTGTCCAGCACGTTTCGACGTTCAACCGCGCATGGCACGCCGGCAAAAGTATCGACCATTTTGGTCGGGAGAACGTCAACAACTTCTCGGTCGGATTTGAGATGGACAACGTCGGCGATGGGAAGGATCCCTGGACCGATGCCCAGGTTGATGCGTGTGTGCGCCTCATTCGCGTTCTCAAGACGTACCGGTTCAAGGACATCAAGTACATCACGAGTCACGAGTACGTCGCCGAGCCCCGCGGACGCAAGAACGATCCGCTGAATTTCCCTTGGGACCGATTGATTGACACGGCCAAGAAATACGGACTGGAACTGATCTACAAGCTCGACGAGCAGCCCAAGAAGCGTCAGTAATCGACCGGTCGCAAGTAGAACTCACCAATTGCGCTCGAGGAGAGCATCGCAACGGTCGGTAGTCGGCGCTTCCAGTGCGTCGCATCCACGCGCTTCCAGACCAGCTCCACTTCATGCGGGTCGAATCCGCGGGCAACCAATTGATCCATTCGGTAGCCGTTGCACAGGAAGTGCAAGATCCGATCTGCTCGGCGATAGGTGATCCCAAAGTCGCTTTCATCGGTCTGACCTTTGATCAGGTCTGCGCTTGCGGGTTTGTCTATGATCACTTCGGGCACTCCAAACACCCGGGCAACTTCCCAGACCTGTGACTTGAAGAGGTCCCCGAGCGGGTTGATCGGCGGGGAGTCGTCGGCATGCCACGTGTAGTAGCCGAACAGCCGCTCGCTCTTGTTTCCAGTTCCGATCGGCAGTGCTCCTAGCTTAGCGGACTGGTCGAACAAAACAATCATGCGCGCGCGGGCACAGATGTTTCCGATTCGGTGCGAGCTAATCTCGGGTTCGGCGGCCGTCACATAGCCGTCGACCATCGCGGTGATGTCGATGGTGCGCGCGGTCAGTCCAAGATCGTCGATGACCAACTGCGCGTGGTCCAGGCTTTCTTGCGAAGAGACCTTGTACGGCATGCGAATGGTGTGGACGTTCTCCGGCCCAAAGGCTCGGGCGCAAAGGTACGCGACCACCGCGGAGTCCACCCCGCCCGAGAGCCCAAGCACCGCTTTTCCGATTCCGCGTCGCCGAATACACTCGTCGCGCAAGAACATCACCAGCCAGTCTGCAACCGCCTGAGCATCGATGGCCAGCGGATCCAGGGTCGGCGGTTCAGAACGCAAAATGGGCACGCTCATGGATTGCATGATCGTACCTGCAGGAGGGTCGATGGACCTAGACGTGAATCGTTTCGCTTCTGGAAGTTGTAGAGTAGATCAGGAGTTCAAAAAAACCATGACCAGCATTCTAAAGACGATAGCGATTGTGATCCTTGCGATCATCGGTTTCAGGATCGCCGTTGGATTGGCTTTTGGATTGATCGGGGTGATCCTCAAGTTCGGCTTTGCCGCGCTAGCGCTCGGCGCGATCATCTACATGATCTATTCTCTGTCCGGCGGACGCAAAGCTCTCGGCGGCGTTCGCAATCCTCTCCCTTAACACGAGGCGGACGAAGCAACAGAAGTCCTGGGCTGCGATGGCCCAGGACTTCTTTTTGTGCTAAACCTCTTGCTATGAGTCTTGCCCCGCTCGTTGCACTTCTGGCCACCCAACTCGGCGCGACCGCCGACCGCGACAGCTACGGCGTTCCGACAATCGCCGCGCCCAGCGAGCCATTAGCCTATGAGGCCATGGGTTATGCCGTGGCGCAAGACCGGCTCTGGCAAATGGAGAGTAGTCGCCGCATCGCGCGGGGTCGCATGGCCGAAGTCGTCGGCAGTAGCGCAGTCGCGAGCGACATCCAGGTCATCAAGACCGGCTACACCGACGACGAGCTTCAAGTGCAATTCGACGGCATGCGCGCCAAGACTCGCGACAACTGGGTCGCCTATGCCAAAGGAGTCAACCGGTACATCGAGGACGCGCGAGCCGCGGGCAAGCTGCCGAAGCAATACGGCGAATACAACTTGTCACCGGAACCCTGGTCGGTTGTCGACTCGGCGGCGATCGCGACGATGATGTCCGCGAGATTCGGCTCTGGAGGCGGCTATGAGCTGGTGCAGTGGGCTGCGAGCAAATACCTGAAGACGCAGAAGTGCGCCGACCGGTACCTGGACGTGATGGACGACATCGCCTGGCAGAACGATCCCGCGTCACCGACGACGGTGGCCAAGGAAGACGAGGGTCAGTGCACCCCCATGCAGTTCCCGATCGCCACCCGGGCCGACACGAGCCGGCAGTTGGCTGCGCTGCCAGCTGCCTCGCTCCTTGAGCTCTTACCCGCGATACGGATCGCGTACTCCGAGCCGACCATCGATCTGGCGATGCAGTACTCCGCGCCCTTCAAAGTAGGCTCATACGCCGTAGTCGTGAGCGGCAAACGATCTCGAACGGGTGTGCCGCTGCTACTCGGCGCACCCCAGATGGGGCACGGCTCGCCCAGCATCGTGCACGAAGTGGTTCTGAAGACCCCGACGCTCAAAGTCCGCGGACTCGATGTCCCCGGCGTCCCGGGAGTACTCATCGGTAGCACCCCCACCGCGGCGTGGACTCTGACGACGGGCGTTGCCGACACGACCGACATCTTCGTGAGCACTCGCTCGGGCGACGGGCTCGCGTACGGCAGCGGCAAGCTTGCGATCCAGCGTTCGTCACGTGTGTTGAAGGTCAGGGGGGAGCCTGACCAAGACGTGGCCCGGCAGCGCACCGAGTTCGGGCCGGTGATCCACGAGGTCGCCAGCAGCAAGTCTGTTTTCGTCCGACGCAGCACCATCTGGATGCGAGAACTCCAGACGTATGACCAAGCATCGGACCTGGGTCGGTGCCGTACCGCAAAGGACGTGCTGGAGATTGGCCGCAACATCTCACTGGGCTTCAACCTATTCTTCGCGACGCAAAGCGGCGAGACTGGGTGGGTCTACTGCGGGCTGTTGCCGAAGCGAGCAGATGGTGTGGACGCACGCTTCCCCACTCCGCTGACGCCCGAGCTGAATTGGCGCGGCGCAGAGTCGATCGGAGCAGCGGTTCACGTCGTGAACCCCAAGTCTGGACTGCTGAGCAATTGGAACAACAAGCCGATCTCGTGGTGGCCAAATCTCGACACCCCGGCTTGGGGCGCACTATTCCGAGTCGATGCGTTGCGGGCGGCAATCCCTTATTCACAGCTCGGCCCGAGCGATCTGGAGGACGTGACACCAAGGATCGCCAAGAGCGACGATGCAACACTCGGTGCATTCCTCCCGACGTTGCGCAAGGCGCTCAAGACGCCGTTTGGTGAAGAGGTGGCCGATACCGCGGCGCGCGAACTCCTCGGTTGGGACGCGCGCAACACAGCGGGCAGCGTCGGAGCGCGCATCTACTCGCAATGGGTGCGAGAGATGCGAACGTTGATCTTTGCCGAGCAGACTGGCAACTTCATGAGCCAGAGCACCTTTGACCAGGCCACGCAACCGAGCGTCATACTCCGCGCGATTCAGCGACGCACCAAGTACGACTTCCTCGGGAAACGCGATCCCGTTTCCCTCGCTCGCACTGCGTTCGAAAACGTGGTGAAGCAACTCTCCAAAGTGGATCGGCGAGTCGGTACCTGGCGCTACTCCCCCTCGGTAATGAACTACGCCGGTCAAACTCCGGTGCCTTACAACAATCGGGGCACTTTCATCCAGATCGTCGAACTGGGCAAGCAAGTCTCGGTCCGGTCAATCACCGCCCCCGGGATCTCCGAAACAGAACCGCACGCCAACGATCAAGTGCCGTTGGCGCGCGGATTTATGTTCAAGCCCGTCTTTACGTGGGATTAGAGCGCTTCGCCTTCCTTCTCGTAGTTCTCGCTGAGGAGCAGGTAGTCGAAGAAGTCGATGGTGCCGTCCATATTGAAGTCAGCACCCGCATTGACGAGGTATCCGGGGTCCGGGTCCGAGGTTTCGTAGCCGCTACTTAGGATGAGATAGTCGAACAGGTCGATCATATCGTCAGCGTTCGCATCACCCGCCAAAAGCTGGATCGTCGAGCTCTCGTATCCCCAGGTATCCAGGTTCACGTTCAGTCGGCGTGACAGGCATCGCGGGCCTCGAATGTCGATCGTCGCCGGGCCACGTAACGTCGTAATTTTGGTTCCGGTGATCGGGTTGCCCAGGGTGCCGCTGGAGGCGGAGCTACCCGTCATGGCGAAGCTAACTGGAGATCCCGTCGTCGGAGTGATCGTCACGTTAATCGGGAGTCCGTTGCCGTCGCCAGCGAACCCTTGCAACGCCGCCTTGAGCTTGATCGGCGCAGGCGAATTGGTGTTCATGATCATGCGCCAGCTGCTCGTGCCGCCGCCGAAGCCGCTGAGCACCGTACCAGTGGGATTGCCGCGGGCAAACTTCGTGATGACCGTGCCCGACGTCGTGAGGATGCTGCCATCCGTCAACTCCATACATCCACGGGGGCCCTGGACGTTGTACTTTGCCACTTCGACACCGGCCGGCGTGAACTCGTACAGGGCGTTCCCTTTGTCCGGGTGCGCGGTAGTCGGCAAGCTGAAGACCGACACCAGGATGTTACCGTCGGCCAACTCATGCACCTGCTGGGAGAACGGATATCCTTCGACGAAAACGCCGAGGGGAAGACCGGTGGATGAGTACCGCATAACCTGCGGAGGGGTTGGCTCACTGCTTCCCCACGCGGTAGATCGGCTAACGAGAACGTCGCCGTTGCGCAGCTGCACCGGGAACCAAGGCTTAGAAACCGAGGCGAAAACCTTCACAAAGTTTCCGTTCGAGTCGTACTCCACGACCTGATCCAAGTCGCCGAGGCTGATGAGGTAGTTTCCTGACTTCAGGCGGGCGATCCCACGCGGGTTGCCCGTGCCAGCACCGAAGTTGATGAACACTCCGAGGTAAACGCCCGTGTTGCTGAATCTCTGGACGTTGTCGTTACCTTGGTCGCTCACCAGAATCGTATCCCCTGGGCCCTGAGCACAACTCAGCGGGATCGAAAACGACGGGGTCGCGGGTGCGATCACGTTGTCGATCCAGGTGCCAAATCCGTCCATGCGCATCACGCGCTTGCCATTTGGGTTACCCACGCTGGCAGAAAGCGAGTCTGGAATGTACACGCCAGGCGGCAGAGCCACGCAGACTCCGGCTACAAGGAGTGTCAATGCTGAAGTTAGAATCTTGGTCATGATCAGGGGGGTCCTATCCTTTGTACTGCAAAGTAATACTTTATGATACTGCCAATAACGTGCATAACGTGCCCGCGCGATACTAGACTTCGGCACAAAATGCCGAGACCCATGCGCCCTCTAGGTGGCTTTGCTCGACGGCGTGGAGCACCCGCTGATTGCGCACCCCATCCTCGAAGTTCGGAGCAAACTTCGCCCCTCCGCGCATTGCGGTGAGAGCCTCCGAGATTAGGTTCACGAACGTGTGCTCGTAACCCAAAATATGGCCCGCGGGCCAATATCGCCCCGCGTACGGATGGTCGCCCTGCGTAACCTGGATTCGCTGAAATCCCTGCGTGTGCGAACTCGCCGCCGCGTCAAAGAACTCCAACTCGTTCATTCTCTCCAGGTCGAAAGCCACCGAGCCCTTCGAGCCGTTGATCTCGAATCGATTTGCGTTCTTGCGACCCGTGGCAAACCGGGTCGCTTCGAAGGTGCCGCGGGCTCCGTTCTGAAACTTTGCGAGGAACATCGCGGCGTCGTCCACGTCGACTGGTCCTCTCTGCGTGGGGTCGTCCGGCAATGGACGCTCGGCGATAAAAGTATGCAAGTGCCCGCATACTGAGTCAAACTCGCCTACCAGGTAACGCGCCAAGTCGATCAAGTGGGCATTGAGGTCACCGTGGACTCCCGAGCCCGCCTGGTCGCGCTGAAGTCGCCAGACGCGCGGGAACTGCGGATCGACGATCCAGTCCTGAAGGTACACCGCGCGGATGTGGCGCACTTCGCCCAGCCGTCCTTCGTCGATGATCTGCCTCGCCAGCGCGACCGCGGGCGCGAACCGGTAGTTATGAAACAGACCGTGGAAGACCTTCGAGTCGCGCGCCTGGGCCAGCATCTTCTGCGCTTCTGCGAGCGTGTTCGCCAGCGGCTTCTCGCACAGCACAGCCTTGCCTGCTTTGGCCGCGGCAATCGCAATCGGAGCGTGCAAGTGGCCCGGCACAGACACGTCGATTAGGTCGATATCGGGATCCTCAACCACCCTTTGCCAGTCAGTTTGAGTATTTGCCCAACCGAATTGGTCGGCGGCTTCCCGCAGCGGCCCCTCGGTACGGCCGCAGAGCGTGTGCATCACCACCTCGCACGGCAGGTCAAAGAAACGCCCCACCTGGCGGTAGGCATTGCTGTGTGCCTTGCCCATGAACTGGTAGCCGATCATCCCCACATTGACTCGCGGTTTCGCCATATTCCGATGATGGGGCCCTTGCCCGTTGCACGTCAACCGGCTCCTTTTTGACAAGACAAACGTCTATGAAAAGAGGTCATGGACACGGGGCAGTATCTCGATACAGAAGTCATGTACGTGAAGGGGGTTGGGCCCAACCGCGTCCCACTGCTGCACAAATTGGGTCTGCGCACGGCTCGCGATATCCTCTACCACTTCCCCCGGCGATACGAAGACAGAACGCAGCTGCCCCCCATGCGCGAGCTTTGCGACGGCCAGACGGTGACCGTCCGCGGCGAGCTCATCAACCTGGAAACTCGATCCCTTCGCGGGGGAAAGGTTCTGCTACGCGCGACGCTCAGCGACGGTACCGGCCGGGTCACTCTGGTGTGGTTCAATCAGCCGTGGCTTCGGAAGAAGCTGGAGCACTACAACCGAGAGGTGATCGCGTTCGGGACGATCAAGCAGCGCGAGTGGTCGTACGAGATCAGTTCTCCGGAGATCGAGATCATCGAAGACGAGGACGACATCGCCGAGTTCCGGCGCATTGTCCCGGTCTATCCGCTGACCGAGGGGCTGGGGCAAAAGAATGCGCGCTCCATCGTCGCCGAGGTGATCGCCAAGGGACTCAGGGAGATCGACGATCCGCTTCCCGACGACTTCCGACGCGCCCACCGTTTACAACCGTTACAGTGGTCATTGCGCCAAATCCACGCTCCTGAAGATTTGGACAAGCAAGCCGCGGCGCGGAAGCGACTCGTCTTCGAAGAGTTTTTCTTCATGCAGTTGCAGGTTCAGATGCGCCGCAACGAGGTGCAGCGCGAGCTCGGTGTCGCCTTTCAGATCGAGGACGCCGGGGCGCTGCAAGGAACCGGCACACTCTTCGCTGAGCAGCAGGCCATTCGCGAGGGCGAGACCTTGCTCGACAGCGTCCATCGCATGCTGCCATTCACGCTCACCGGCGCGCAGCAACGGGTGATCTCCGAGATCTGGCGCGACATGGCGAGGCCGGTGCCGATGAATCGCCTAGTGCAAGGCGACGTAGGCAGCGGCAAGACCGCGGTCGCCGCGTGCGCGATGCTGGCTGCGATCCGCAACGGTTACCAATCTGCGATGATGGTTCCCACCGAGATCCTGGCTGAGCAGCACGCGGCGAACCTGCATCGGCTATTCGACCCAATCGGAGTGAACGTTGTGCTGCTGACCGGAAAACTCCCCGCCGCCAAGCGCAAGAAGGCGCTCCAACAGGCCGCCGCGGGCGAAGCACAGATCGTGGTTGGGACTCACGCGCTCATTTCAGATGGGGTTGCGTTTGCCAAGCTGGGACTGTGTGTGATCGATGAGCAACACCGATTCGGTGTCATGCAGCGGCTTGCTATTCGGCAGAAGAGCGGCGTCGCTCCTGACGTGCTCGTGATGACCGCCACCCCGATCCCGCGCACGCTCACCATGACCCTCTATGGCGATCTCGATCTGTCGGTCATCGACGAGATGCCCGCCGGTCGCAAGCCTATCAAAACTTATCACAAAGGTCCACATGAACGGACTTCGATCTACTCGGGCTTGCGCAAACTGATCGACGAGGGGCGACAAGCGTACTACGTGACCCCGATGATCGAGGAGAACGCCAAGATCGAGGCGCAAGCCGCTGAGGAAGTTTTCCGCCTACTCAGCCAGGAGGTGTATCCAGACCTGAAAATCGGGCTTCTGCATGGCCAAATGAAGCTCGCGGAGAAGGACGAAGTGATGGGGCAGTTCCGGCGTGGCGATCTCCACATCCTCGTGAGCACGGTAGTGATCGAGGTTGGAGTGGACGTCCCAAATGCAAGCGTCATGGTCATCGAGGATGCCAGCCGTTTCGGCCTCGCGCAGTTGCATCAGTTACGGGGTAGGGTGGGACGCGGCGACGCCCAAAGCTATTGCATCCTCATCGACAATACCCAGAGTTTGGAAGCCAGCGAGCGGATGGGCATCATGGTATCGACGACAGATGGGTTCAAGATTGCCGAGGCAGACTTACGCTTAAGAGGACCGGGTGAGATCGCAGGCACCCGACAGAGCGGCTCCCTAGACTTTCGCCTTGCGGACCTTGTTCAAGACAGCCACCTCCTGGAACAGTCGCGCCAAGCCGCTATAGAACTGTTAGAAACAGATCCCGATCTCAGCTTGCCACAACATGCAAAGCTCCTGGAATGCCTGAGTTCGAACCTACGAGACCGTGCGCTCATGACGGTTTCATAGATTGCTCTAAAGAGATTCCAAAACTGACACCTGTCCATCGCTTGTAATGCGCGATAATTCACATAGATTTTATGTGCATATTGCGCGCGGTCAATGTCGCCCGCCTAGAATCAATTCCAGGAGCATCATTGTATGACCGTACTTGAATTAAAATCGTTGATGGACCAAGGCACAACGCCGTTCTTGCTGGACGTGCGCGAACCGTTCGAGCTGGAAATCTGCCAAATCCCTGGTGCGCTGAGCATTCCCATCAACGATTTGCCGACCCGCATGGGCGAAATCCCGCAAACGGTTGCGGTGGTGGTCTTTTGCCGCTCTGGCGGTCGATCACAGAATGCGGTCGATTATCTCTCGGATCACGGGTACACCCTCGCGGTTAACCTCGACGGTGGCATCCTCGCATGGAGCCGCGACATCGACCCCAGCATGCCGACCTACTGAGCCGATACAATGCGTCCTATGCGACGTTTGCGGCGATCGGTGGGGCATGCCCTTTGCTTGGCAAGTGCAGCGTTCGCCCTGGCGGTACCACCGCTGAAGAAAGAGCCCCAGCCTCTTCCCCCGCCTAACCCGAACGCGGCGGAACCGGAAGTTCTCGCCAGCTCCGCGCTCATCATGGACCTGCAGAGCGGCCGCATCCTTTGGCAACGCTCCGCTGACGTGCCCATGTACCCCGCGAGCACGACCAAGATCCTGACCACGCTCATGCTGTTGGAGCGTACGAAACCCACGGACGTGATCACTGCGCCTGCCGAAGTAACCCAGGTCGGCGAATCGAGCCTACATCTTCAGCCAGGCGAGCAGCTCACCGCTGCCAATCTCGCGCTCGCCATGATGCTGCGTAGCGCGAACGACGCGTGTTTTGCAGTCGCGGTCCATCTCGGTGGAAGCCAAGAGGGTTTCGCGGCTCTGATGAACCGCCGCGCGGTAGAGCTCGGGTGTACCCACACAAACTTTGTGAACCCCAACGGGCTGCACGATCCCAGCCATGTGACCACTGCGCATGATCTCGCAGTCATCGCACGCGCCGCGATGCAGCGGGATGACTTTCGGGCTCTCTGTCGTACTGAGAGTGCGGTGCTCACGCGCAGTCTGAACCAGGCCGATCGACTGGTGAAATCGAAGAACCATCTTCTCGGCGCCGGGATCGGCTGCATCGGCATCAAGACGGGCTACACGGTACCAGCGGGCAAGTGCTTCGTGGGAGCGGCCACCCGCAACGGTTGGGAGTTGATCACGGTGGTCATGAAGTCGCCCGACTGGCAACGCGACACCACCGCGCTGATCGACTGGGCCTATGCGCACTATTCTCTCCAGGAACTCGTGCCCGCCGGGACCGCGGTCGAGATTGCGGTGCCGGGTGACCCGAGAAGGTTCAAGGCGAGGACCGTCGGCAGCTTCAAGGGGGTGGGTCCCATTCAAACCACAGGCGATAAAGTCCAACTGACGCCAAAACCCACGCTCGACTCGGCCGGGTTTCTGGCGGGGCAACGTGTCGGAGAGCTCGCGGTAGCGGTCGGAGGCACCTTTGTAGGGACCGTTCCACTCGTGGCCGCCGAAACCGTCATGTCCCGAAGAGCCGCCGCGACACGACGTCCAGTGGCGCTGGTACTGAGCCTAGCGGGGCTCTCCCTCGCAGGTGTCGTTTGGTACGGGATCCGAACTAGAAAACTCTTCTAAATCGGCCATTTCCCTTGTATAATTAATGTGAGATTGGACCCCAACGACGACGGGTTGAGTCGGCGAACGGTCCCCGTCACCAGGGAAGCTCCAATCGACAACGTGGCTTGAGTAAACGGGTGCTCAATCCACTTCACGGAGCTCGGGTGGGGTCCCTGGCACCATCCCTGACCTAGACCACTCGGCGTCCTCGCCCGGGCTCCAACCTGGAGGTTTTCGGTGAAACGTTTCTTCGCTACCGGTCCGATGTTTGGCCGGGGCGTATTGGTGTGTGTTGTCCTCGGGTGTACCTTCCCTGCTTGGGCCTGGAAGGCGGAGAAGGATTTCTCATTCAAGATGTTCCCCCAAGGCTCGCTCAAGCCCTCGGTGGCATGGACCTACAAGGCTGAAGCGATGAGCCAAACCTTGAGTGCGATCTCCAATCCGCCCGCCCGGAGCGGAAAGGTCGCGGTCACCGCTCCTTCGACGGACACCAAGACGGTGACGGCCGATCTGCGCCCCGATGCGTTTGGCGAAGCCAAGAGTTGGTACACCCTGTTCGGTCCGGGGCCCGCTGAAGGCGAACGCTCCGGTCGAGTCGGCGTGGAAGGGTCGGCGTACATCTTGCCTTTGCCCCTGTTCACGGGGGTGTTCGCTTCAAGTGCAGCGAAGTCGGAAATCGGCTGGCAATGGACCGATGTGAACCGCAAGACCGGAGAGTTGCGGTGGGTCGGTATGTACCACCGCGTCGCCACGACCGCTGGGCCCGCCAAGACAAAGCAGTCACAGAGCATCCGGGACCCCATCGACATTCGATTCTTCGACAGACTCACCGACGATGTCCTATTCACCGATTCGTTCTTCGACGTTTTTATGGAGCTATCCGGTGACGGCGACGGCAGCATGACCCTCGACAGCGGGAAGCTGATAGTGGATACACCCGCAGGTGCTGGAACCGTTCACATCAATGCCGGTAGCGACTACACGGACGTCCGCGGTTCGTTGGAACTTGCCGTCAACAACGGGGTGGTTACGGGAGTGAACACCACCGGCGTCTTCGCTGGGACGATGCCCGCCCTCGGGAGCCCAGCACAGTTTGTGGCCAACATCGGGCTAGTCGATCTCAAGTTCGACTACGATCGGGTGACGCCACAAACGGTCAACGCGGAGCTTCGAGCCACCGTTGAGGGCTCGGGCGCAGTGCCCGAACCCTCTGGAGCGGCGGCCCTGCTCATCGGTAGCGCACTGACCGTGTTTCGCTCACGAAAGCAAGGATGAGCTTCCTCTCGCCCCGGCAATTCGCATGACATCGGTTCGCCGGGGCTCTTTTCCTCTTGGGAGTACACTGTGCAGACACTCTCCCCATGACCGAACGCGCCCCCTCACAAGAGCTTGAACGCCTACATAAGGTGATCGCCAATGCTGGCATTACCAGCCGTCGGAAGGCAGAGCTACTCATCCAAGAGGGCCGCGTCTCAGTTAACGGAAAAGTCGTCATGCAGATGGGAACGATGGTCGGCCCCGAGGACATGGTCTCGGTGGACGGCCTTGTGGTACCGCGCGCCTCCCGTTACGTCTACGTCATCTTGAACAAACCCAAGGGGTACGTCACCACAATGGACGATCCCCAGGGCCGCGCAGTGATCACCCAACTCCTGCCAGACCTCGGGGTCGTGCTCAAGCCCGTGGGACGCCTGGACCGCGATACGGAGGGGCTTCTGCTTTGCACGAACGACGGCCAACTCGCAAGCCGCCTCTCCCATCCGCGCTATGGCGTACAAAAAGAGTATGAGGTCAGCCTGCACGGAGAGCTGGATGCGCGCCAGCAAAAGCGTCTAGAGACGGGCGTCTTCATCGACGGGAGGAAGACCGCTCCCGCTAAGGTTGAGGTCATCTCGATCGGTGAGGGACGCTCCAGAATTCGGATGACACTGCAAGAAGGGCGCAATCGTCAGATTCGGAAGATGGGCGATGCGGTGGGCCACCCGGTCACCGCCCTACGACGCGTTCGCTACGGTCCGCTGGTGCTGAAGCGGCTGCCCGTAGGGGGGTGCCGGACCCTGGGAGTCCCCGAAGTCGCGCTCCTGCGCAAGTTGGTCGGCCTCAAGGATTAGCCGTTCCCAGGTAAAAATGGGGCCATGATCAACGAAGAACGGCTCGTCACCCTGTTCCGCGAGCTTTGCCTGATCGACGCCCCTGCGCTCCAAGAACGAGAGTCGGTCGAGTACGTCAAGCGCTACCTCACGGCCATCGGCCTAGAGGTAGAGGAAGACAACGCCGGTGCGATCATCGGCGGGAATGCCAACAACCTTATCGCCACCCTGCGCGGCAACGTCGACGGCGCACCGCGGATCTACTTGTCCGCTCACTTCGACACCGTCGAGCCGACTGCCGGACTTGAGATCGAGGAGCGCGATGGAGTCTTCTATTCAAAGTCCGACACCATTCTCGGCGCGGACGACAAAGGCGGCATGGCTCCTGCGATTGAGGCCGTCCATTGCTTGATCGAAACCGGTGCACGACACGGCGACGTCGTCTTGCTGCTGAGTTGCGCCGAGGAAATCGGACTGAAGGGTGCCGATGCCCTTAAGATCGAAGACTTGAATCTCGACTTTGGTTACGTACTCGACACTGGCCCCCCGGTCGGCAGTTTTGTCACGCGCACCGCGACGCACGATAAGCTCGACGTCACGATCACGGGCAAGCCCGCCCACGCAGGCAAAGACCCCGAGAAGGGGATCAATGCAATCCAAGTTGCAGCGAACGCGATCGATCGGATGAAACTCGGACGCATCGACCCGGAAACGACCGCAAACCTCGGGGTGATCTCGGGCGGGACGGCGACCAACGTGGTGTGCGCCTCGGTTCACATCAAGGCCGAAGCACGCAGCACGAGTGTGCCCACGTTGGATGTCCAGACAGCGCACATGATCGCGGAGTTTGAGCGCGCCGCACGCGAGGCCGGTGCGGAGGTCGAGATCAAGCACGTGCGCCACTACGACGCTTACCACGTGCCCGACGATGCTCCCGTGGTGCAGATCGCCCAGCGAGCGGCGAGAAACTTGGGATTCGAGCCTGAACTCCGGACCACGCTCGGCGGAAGCGATGCGAACATCTACAACGTCAAGGGCGTGCCGAGTATCGTTGTCGCCACTGCGATGGAGAAGATCCACACGCACGACGAGTGCATCAGCAGGCAGGGATTGATCGATACAGCGCGTCTCACGTTTGAGATCGTTTTAGAGGCAGCAAAGTAGGTCCGGCGTCCTATAGCGCGGGCACCCGTCCGTGCTATGATGCCATTAGGGTTTGATCGACCCGAGAACTTGTGGAGAATCAATTTAGGATGAACAAAGTCTTAGCATTTTCGATGACAACCGCCCTGACGGTTGGCATGATGACTGCCGCTTTTGCACAGGAAAGCAAGCCGCTCGGCCTGTCGGTCCGCGGTGGCCCCTTCTTCCCTTCCATGAAGAAGGCCAAGACCGATTCGGGCAAGCAATGGATCGGCGTCGGCGTCGAGTACAAGCTCGGTGACCTGCAGTACGGCTCCACTGGCAAGGCGTACTCCGCCAGCTACAGTATCTCCGCCGATCTGTATCAGAAGAAGAACTATCGACATGCTCCGGTCATGCTGAACTACATCGGCCGCATGCAGGACAGCATTTACTACACGGCCGGTGCCGGTGTCGGCTTCGTTCGCGAGCTGGACAATACGAACAATCGCAAGAACCACACGACGTTCAGCTACCAGATCGGTCTGGGTTACGAGTTCAGCAAGAGCCAGGTACCGCTCTTCGTTGAGGCACGCTGGATCGGTTCGAGCAAGAACTCCGTGAATGGCTGGGGTGTCTTCCTCGGCGCGCGATTCTAGTCGGCACACTCACCCACTAGAAATGCAGGCGGGCTCCCCCTTGGGGGAGCCCGTTTTCATGAGTCGGAATTCAAGAAACGCGTTAGGCAGCTCGCCTGGTTGGAGCTGGAGCTTGCTTCGAGTGCGAACTGCGAAGCTTGCCGATGGCCGCCGCCAGATTCACCGATCCGTCGGACAGTGCCTCGACCTGTTGATCAATCTGACCGATGCTTGCGGCGAGCATCTGCACCTGCGCACTCATCTCTTCTGCCGATGCACTGACTTCCTGGCTCGCGGCTGCATTCTCCTGGGTAATCGTGGCGATCTTGTTGATCGCACCGTTTACTTCGTGGATATTGTCGTCGACCACCGCAAGCTGTTCGAGATTCTCTGATGCGATCGCGTTGACCTGAGTCATTGCCGCACCAAGCGTCTCGTTCAGCTCGGAGCACGTGGATGTGCTCAGGGCGATCGCCTCCAGGCAGGCCGCTGCTTCCATGCTGACCTCGGTCGCTTCGTCCACGTCGGACAGTGTGCGGGTCATGAACTGGCTTGCCTCGTCGCTAACCGCCTGGACCGTCGAGATGAGCGTTGAAATCTCCTTCGTTGCGTTGCTGGCTCGCTCCGCAAGCTTGCGAACTTCTTCTGCGACGACCGCAAATCCTCGGCCATGCTCGCCCGCTCTTGCGGCCTCAATGGCGGCATTGAGCGCAAGCAAGTTCGTTTGATCGGCAATGGACTCGATCGTCTGCACGATGTTGCCGATCTCGTTCGAATGCTCGCTCATTTGCTCGACACGCGTAGCGGTCTCAGCAACAGTGGTTTGAACCTTGTTCATCACCTCGATACGGCTTCGGATCTTCTCCCACTGGCTTGCATTGGCACCGATCTCGACAATCTTGGTTTGAACTTCCTGGGCCGCTGCGCTCGCCTTCGTGAGGGCGATCGTTTGCTCCTTACTGCCTTCGGCGATCCGCTGGCTGCTGCGGCGGAGTTCAGTCGTTGTTTCAGCGGCGTTGTCTGCGGACGTTGCCTGAGTTTGTGCCCCCGCAGCCAAGTCAATCGTGACCTGAGCGACCTGGCCCGCGGCCGAACCGCTTTCGTCCGCGACGATTCGAATCTCTTTGCTCGTCTCGCGGAGGATATTGATGGCATTGTTCGTTTCTTGCGTGACCCGATCGACTTCTTCCACCAGCCCTTCGATGTATGCCTCAAGGATGAGGGCCTGGTCGAGGTTGAACGCCTTCTGCAGCGCGCAAAGACATGCGGTCAATTGTTTCGGCTGGAACTTGAGTTTGCCTACAAGGATCGGAAAGATGACATCGTAGTAAGTGCTCATCGCCGCGTAGAACCACGAGGGTTCGAGGCCGATGTTCGCATGGATCTTGCCAACGATCTGCCGGGACTTAAAGTACTCCTGGCCGAAGTCACCGGCAAACATCTGCGCGAAGTAGTTGGGGTTCGTCTTCTTGAGCTTCTCCACCGATGAGCCCGCGCTGGTAACGATCGCCATGGCCTCAGGGAACTTGCCTACGTGATCGTAAAACGCATCAACAATCGTGGCCATATGCGGCGTCAGAATCTTGCCGACATTACGCAGAGCCGCTTTGTCCGACTCCTCGATGCGGTTGATGATAAGCTTGTGCCGAATCTCGGCGTCCGATAAACCCGTTGACAAATGAAGATGTGACATAGACCCAGTAGTTCCCCGTTGGTGTTATTCAATTTGGAAATCAGGGGCCGTTCTTTAGAGCAGACGGAGGGGTTCTTCGACCATTTCCTCCTCGTATTGATATCGAGAAATATGATGCTTCATTTACATCATCCAGCCCTGATACAATGAGATCCACGTTAAGTACTGCTTCAGTGAAATGATTGACATACTGAAGTTGCTTCTTGCTGCACTCACCGCAACCTTCCCGGCTTTTCAGCGGCGAGTATTCTGAGGTGAACTTTTCCGTGCGACCATCGTATGTGCACAGTAACGATGGGTACGCTCGCCGGACTCGGACGATTGACTCCAATGCAAGTACAGCTCGATGCGGAATCGGAAAGAGCGCTTGTAGAGCGTTGCCGTAAGCGCGACGCCCAGGCATTTGGGAAGATCGTGGACGCCTACCAGAACCGCGTACACGGGTACGTGCGGCGGTTCGTGCGGAATGGCGAAGAGGCACTTGATGTGACCCAAGAGGTGTTCATTAAGGCGTTCCAAGCGTTCGAACGGTTTGACGGACGGAGTTCGCTAAGAACCTGGCTGTTCCGGATCGCACACAACCTGTGCATCGATCGGGCTCGTAAACTTGACCGATCGCCCTCGGAACTACACCTCGAGGACGCGGATGAGCAAGGTCACGAATACGACCTTCCTGACGAGACTTGGAACCCGGAGCATCGAATGATCCAGGGTGAGTTGGTTCAGATCGTGGAGAGTGCGATCGCGAGCATGAGCGAGAAGCTTCGTTCAGTCTTGTTGCTCCATGACGCGGAGGACATGGCGTACGAAGAGATCGCTGAGCTGATGGACCTGCCGGTCGGCACCGTGAAGAGCCGGCTATTCCTCGCCCGAAACCATATTCGTACGTACGTGGAAAATTACAGACAGGAGGGATACTAAAATGAAGAACCGCAAGACGCTGAATCAGGCAGATGAGCTGAAGCTGGACCAAAACTTGGCCAAGCTGGATGCCGTGCGGGATCTCGTTCAGGCTCTCCCCGAAGACATGCCCAGCTTGCAATGGCGCAGCGATCTAAACGCAAAGCTGGAGGCGATCGCCGCCACGCCCGCGAAGCGTTCGTTCGCATGGTGGAAGCTGGCAGCTCCGATGGGTCTCGCTGCTTCGCTGGCGACCGCGTACTTCGTCGTAGGACTCGGCGCAAAGCCCGCGACTGGCCAAGAGGCCGGTTCCATCGAAGCTTCGCTGGTCTTGGCGCACCAAGAATCGGACGCCCGATCGCAAGTATCCTACGTTTTGGATTCGGCACCCGCCGCCGCGGACAGTACCTTGGACGGTTCATCATGGGGAGTCAACGACTTAGAAGCGTTCTAACACTCGCTGCGCTCGGCGCGGTGATGGCGAACGCTCAGCCCGGACCCGGGCCAGGGCGACGTCCTCCCGGCGAAGGAAAACAGCGCCCCGACGAGTTCAGGGATCTTCCCCAGCCGGTTCGCAAGCTCCTGCAAAGCGTGGGGCGGCTGACCTACTCGGGTCAACGCGTGGTCGAGTTTAAGCTTGACGGCGAGCGGTATCGCAACATTGAGCTCCTGGTGGTGGATCGTCTTCGATCGCGAGTAGAGTTTGGAACCGACAGTTCTTGGGCGGGCCAGATCATTGTCGAATCACCCAAGGGGCGACAGCACTACTTCCCTCAGGCGAACGAAATTCGCATACTGCCACCCATGCGCGACGAATCGGTCTTGCGATTGCGCGGCATGCTCACGGACCGCAGCGGTCGGATTCGCATCAGCTTTGGCCAAGGAGGCGTCGTAGCCGGTCGGCAAACGACAGCCGTGACCGCGGCTGACCCTCAGGGGAACGTCCTGCAGAAACTGTGGATCGACAACGAGTTTGGCCTCGCTTTGAAGCGCGAAATCTTTGACCCGGTGGGATCGAGAATCGGTTACTACGAGTTCAGCAAGATCAACTTCCGGCCAAACATCCAGGAGTCAGATTTCGTGATCCGCCGAGCAGGGGCCAAGGTCGTCACCCAGTACGACATGGTGCGGAAGCTTGCGAAGAAGGAAGGGTTCGTCGCCGCGTGGATCCCGGCCAGCACGGGTGCGGAACTGGTCAACGTGCGCACCAGCCCGATGCAAGGCACCAAGGCGCTCATGCAGGCTTATGAGTACGATGGGAGACGCGTCTCGCTCTTCCAACTACGAGGAAACGTCGATCCGCGAAGAATTGAAAAATTGGGCGGAGGGCGACTGAACGTTTACCGATGGACAGCGTCAAACCTGACATTCGTGATCGTGAGCGATCTGCCGACGGAAACTCTGACGAAGTTGGCACGAACCGTGGTCACGGAATAGCCAACAAAAGAAGCAACTAAGGGTAAAGACAATTGGGCCGACAGTCAAGCAACTGTCGGCCCCTTTTTTGGTCTGACCAGGGTCAGCTCAGAATGCGTGTCGGATTCTCAAGGTATCCCTTGAGCGCGTTCATGAACTTCGCACCGATGGCACCGTCCAAAACACGGTGGTCGAAAGAACCCGTGAGGCTCATACGCAAGCGGACTTCCAGTTCGTCATCTTCGTTCACGACGACCTTCTTGCGGGCGGTGCCGACCGCCACAATGCCCGCGTTAGGCTCATTGATGATCGCACCGAAGCTATCGACGTCGAGCATGCCCATGTTCGAAATGCTAAATGTGCTTCCTGTCATCTCATCGGGCAACAGCTTCCCGTCTCGGGCCTTGGTCACGAGCTCCTTGGCACGAGCACTCAGCTGTCGCAGCGTCATGGTGTGTGCATCCTTGACGACGGGGACGAGCAGCCCCTCGCTCACCGCCGCCGCGATCCCGATGTGGATTGCGCCATAGCGGACGACCGAATCTCCCTGGAAGGTCGCGTTGACCTCAGGGACGTCGCGGAGCGCACGGACGCTGGCTGCGACCACGAAGTCGTTCACCGAGACTTTGCCACTTCCCTCTTCTTCGAATTGTGAGCGGAACTCCTGGATCTTCTCGAGGTCCACTTCGACCGTCACGTAGAAGTGCGGCACGGTCGATTTCGCGTGGGCGGTGCGGCTGGCGACAATCTGGCGAAGTCGCGAGAGGGGAATCTTCTCATCGGCGGCGGTGAAGGCGACCGCTGCGGGCGAAGCTACTGGCGCGCTTACCGGCGCGGCAATCGTGGTCCCACCCTGCTTGATGGCATTGCGCACGTCCTGCTCGACGATACGGCCACCAGGGCCGGTCCCGGCGACGGACTCGATGTTGATGCCGGCCTCCGAAGCGATCTTGCGGGCGAGCGGACTCGCCTTCACGCGCTCTGAACCACCGGGGGCGGCCACAGAAGACGAAGCTGCTTGCCCCGCAGCGACGGCGACTGGCTCGGCTTCCATGGGAGCAGATTTGCGGTCCGCGCTACCCCAGTCCTTGGGAAGCTCTTCACCGGCTTTCAGAAGGGCCGCGATCGGGACACCTACCGGGACTGTTTGGCCCGGTTTGATGAGGTATCCGGCGAGTACACCCGAGCCTGGCGACTCGAGTTCAAGCGTCGCCTTGTCGGTCTGGATTGAACCGATAACCTCCCCGCTCTTAACTTTCTCGCCTTCCTGCTTGAGCCACTCGACGAGTGTGCCCTCTTCCATCCCGTCGCCCATCTTGGGCATGATCACTTCGGTCATCGTGCTTGCATTCTCCTCTGTCTCTAGTCGAACCCAGGATACCTAGTTGGAATCCATTTGAACCTATTCACGGCGATAGCCAGGCCGGTTCGGCTGTCCACGGACGCCTCCAGGCGGCGGCGATGGCGGTGCCTCTTCTGGGGCGTCTTCGACATCTCTCGGCCCACCGATGACCTTGCGGTCGTCGAGCACGTGCGTCGGCTTGCCGGACGCGGCGAAAGCCTCTTCCCCAAGCTTGACCAGCCGCTCAAACTCGTGGCGATCCTTTGCCTTGCCTGCGCCGTCGTCGAAGGAGATCAGCCCTCGCTCGACAAGGCCCGCCAGACACTGGTCCAACGTCTGCATCTTCTGCTTTGCACCGGTCTGCAAGATCGAGCCGATTTGGTAGCTCTTGTTCTCGCGGATGAGATTGCGGACGGCGCTGTTCGCAACAAGAATCTCGTAAGCCGCAATCCGCCCGCGATTGTCGGCGCGACGTACCAACGTCTGCGAGACGACCCCGACCAGGTTCACCGAGAGTTGCATGCGGACTTGCTGTTGCTGTGCCTGGGGGAACACGTCGATGATGCGGTCGATCGTTTGCACGGCGTCCACCGTGTGGAGCGTCGCAAAGACCAAGTGGCCCGTTTCCGCTGCAGTAATGGCGAGGTGGATCGTCTCCAAGTCGCGCATCTCACCGACCAGGATTACGTCCGGGTCTTGGCGCAGAACATACTTGAGCGCATTCGCAAACGCGAGGGTGTCGGTCTCCAGCTCGCGCTGATTGATCAGCGCAACGTGGTCATCGTGAACAAACTCGATCGGGTCTTCGACCGTCACGATGTGCACCGGATCGCGGCGATTGATCCGGTCGATCATCGCCGCCAGGCTGGTGGACTTGCCCGAGCCCGCAGGTCCAGTGACCAATACCAGTCCACGCGGTCGATCGATGAAGTCAAATGTCGCGGGCGGTAGCTGGAGATCTTCCATCGTAGAGATCTCGTAGGGGATCACACGGAAGGCAGCCTGAACATGGCCTCGCTGCTGGTAGATGTTGCCACGGAATCGCGATACGCCCGGTATCTCATGCGCAAAGTCGAGTTCGAGCTGTCGGTCAAATCGAGCCAACTGCTCTGGCCGCAGCACGATTTTTAGCTCCTCGCGGAACTCCACGTCGTTAAATGACGGGTACTCGACCTCCTCCAGCTCGCCGTTTACCCGCATGTAGATCTTGCCGGTATCGGTCTTGAAGTGCATGTCCGACGCACCGCGGGCAACGCACTTTCGCAAGAGCGAGTTAATGTGTTGCATTACTTGCCTCCACAAGACCTTGGTTGACTGCACGTCGCGCAAATTCGGAAGCATTCGAACTCTTGGCCAAGGCGTGATCGAAGTCGATTCTTCCCTCCTTGACGAGTTTCAGCAAATGCCCGTCGAGGGTCTGCATTCCGTCCTCCAGGCCGGTCTGAATGTCGTGGTAAAGGGCGTGGGTCTTACCGTCCCGGATCATGGTACGGATCGACGGCGTCGCGGTCATGACCTCAAAGGCGGCGATGCGCCCCTTTCCGTCGAGCGTGGGCAGCAGCGTTTGGCTCACTACAGCGACGAGCGTTACGCTGAGCTGGGTCCGGATCTGTGCCTGCTGGGACGGCGGGAAGACGTCGACGATACGGTCGATGGTCTGCGCCGCGTCCACGGTATGGACCGTACTGAAGACAAGGTGACCGGTTTCCGCTGCCGTGATCGCGAGTTGGATGGTCTCCAGGTCACGCATTTCACCCACGAGGATGACGTCCGGATTCTGCCGCATTACGTGCTTGAGCGCATCGGCGAAGCTATGGGTATCGGTACCCAACTCGCGTTGGTTGATGACGCTCTCCCGGTCTTGGTGCACGTACTCGATGGGGTCCTCGATGGTCATGATGTGCGTGCGGCGGTTGATGTTGATGTGGTGAATCATTGCCGCCAAACTGGTTGACTTGCCGCTCCCGGTCGGCCCGGTGACGAGCACTAGCCCGCGGGGTAGCAAGCTGATCTTCTTGGTGACGGGGGGCAGTCCCAGTTCATCAATCGTGCGGATTTTGAACGGGATCACACGGAAAACCGCCCCGATGTGGCCGCGCTGCCAGAACATGTTCACGCGGAACCGCGACAATCCCGGCACGAAGTAAGAGAGGTCGACTTCCTTGAAGGTGTCGAGCCGCTCCCGTTTCTCGGGCGTGAGGATGCTGAGCAGAAGCTTGTGGGTGGTCGCATCGTCCAACGCGGGATGTTCTGTTCGTACCAGGTCCCCGCGAATGCGCATGAGCGGAGGGTTGTTGGCTTTCAGATGCAGATCGCTGGCATCCGCGGCAACCAGTTCGCGAAGAAGATTATCAATCAGCTCGGCCATGATTTGTGGCCCTAGTCTACAACTATTCCAGCCGCTGCGCGAGCAGTTCAGACAAGGAAAAGGTGGGGCGAGCAACTCGCCCCACCTAACATGATCGATTAGCGTCGGAGCAGCTGCTTCAGCTCGGAGACGATGCCCGAGTGATTTAGCGCCACATCTTCGGCAATCACGCCAGCCTTGACGTACCGAGCCAGCGACTGATTCATGGTCTGCATGCCCCAGAATGCACCCTCGTTCATCATGTGATAGAGGTCTCCGAAGTGGCCGTCCTCGATCGCCTTCTGTACCGTCGGGGTGACGATCAGGATTTCGTTCACGACGACGCGGCCCGGGCCATCGCATCGTGGCACGAGCTTTTGCGCGACGATCGCCTTGAGCGAATTCGCCAGGCGCTGGCAGAGGTGCGCCTTTTCATGGGGCGGGAACATGTTTATGATTCGGTCCAGCGTCTCGTAGGCGCTGGCCGTGTGGACGGTCGAAAAAACGAGGTGCCCCGTTTCGCCCGCTTGCATGGCGACGTTCATTGTCGTCGTGTCGCGCATTTCACCGATGAGGATGACGTCGGGAGCTTCGCGGACCACGGCACGCAGAGCGGGTTGGAAGTCCAAGGTGTCGATGCCAACTTCTCGATGCGAGACGTAAGCGCTCTTGTCCAGGTGGACAATTTCCAGCGGGTCTTCGACGGTGACGATGTGGCACTGTCGGCTCTGATTGATGATGTCGATGAGCGCCGCCAGGGTCGTCGTCTTACCGGAACCGGTAGGTCCCGTCACGAGGACCAGCCCTTGTCGATGTTTGGTGGTTTCGCCCAGCACCGGGGGCAGACCCAATTGGTCGAGGCTGCGAATCTCAAGCGGGATGATGCGGCAAACGAGTGCGGTCGAGCCGCGCTGACGATAGACGTTGGTTCGAACGCGGCACAAATCGCCGACCTGGAAGGCAAGGTCCATTTCGTAGTGGTCTTCGAAATTCTGGCGCTGGCGCGGGGTCATCAGAGACGCCGCCAGCCGATCGGTGGTCGCATCGTCCAAAACTGGCCATTCGCCCGGAAGCGGCTTGACCAGGGAGAACTGCTTCATCATCGGTGGTCGATTGGCTTTGACGAAGACGTCCGACGCCCCCTGTTCATAGCCAACCTGAATCAGTTGGGGCATGGTGATTGCAGCTAGTTCCGTCATGGGTAGGTTCGATTCCTCTCCGGCCCCGCACTAACGTTTGGGAGCCGAACTTTTGCCCGATCCGAGCACGAGGAAGTATACCAAACACCCTGCCGCGACCGACGCTACCGCTAAGAGGGCGATGATGCTGAGAGAAGTTCGGTTGTCTGTCGATTTTGGGGCAGCTTGGGCCTTAGCTTTGACTGTCGCCTCGTCCGGAATTGCGTACTTGTCAGCGCTCTGTGTAAGAAAACGTACTCGGTATTCAACGCCAAGAGGGTTGGCCACCGGCACGCCTCGCAAGGTGACATCTTCGCTCACGAAGGATCGTAGGGTCCTCGCGGTGGGCTGCACTCCCTCGAAATTTACAATAATCCCCTCCAGGGCATGTTCATTCTGAACTCCGGCGAGTGCCTTCGCGAGCGCGCCGATGCGGTAGACCCCGACCGTGGGATCCATAAGTCCATTGGTCGCAAACCGTGCCTTTAGGAACCCGGCGGCCGGGTTCTTTGGATTCGAATTGTAGACGTATAGCCCGCGGGTGGGGACACCTGTATACTGGCCGACCATCAGGCTCTGCTGTTGCAACAGTCGAGGAGGATAGGTGGGACTGAGCATGGTGATCTCGACCAACTCAGACCGAGTATCGGGATAGTGTTGGACGACGACCATTGCCCCCGGTTTGAAGCCCATGACAATGGACTCAAGCGCTGCCTCGGGGTTCGCCGCTTGGGAAGCCGAATCCTGCGCATGCCCTACCTGGAGCAAAAGAAGGCCGAACAGAATCGCTTGAAAGTACCGTCTCACCGCTATGGCCAGTGTGGAGCGGGGTGCATGTGTACGTCAAGCCCCCTAGAAACACCTGGACACTGAACCCTTTGGGCACGGCATACGTTAAGAGCAGGGTAAGCGGTGCACGTTGGACCTACACGGGGCTACACGAACCGGCTATACTATCGGCCCACGGCCAAATACAAACACGCCTTCGGTAATCGCATGGAACATAACGAAATTCAACAGCAATTCGCAGCACCTCTCTTGCTCACGCCAGAGGGCTACGCGAAGCTGCAAGGGGAGCTTGATCACCTCATGACAGTCAAGCGTCCGGAGATTGCGGAACGGCTCCGCGATAGCAAGCAGCACGGCGAATTCAGTGAGGATAATTCCGAGCTGGACGAGGTGAAGTTTGAGCAGGCGATTGTCGAGAACCGAATCGGTGAGCTCAAGTCGATCTTCGCAGAAGCCCAGGTGCTGGACGTGAACGATGTCGATACCGACTTTGCATCGGTTGGAGCGTGGATCACGGTCGCCGACAAAGATCGTGGTATTCAATTCGATGTGCGTATGGTCAGCAGCGTGGAAGCGAATCCTGACGAAGACCTGATCAGCAACGAGTCCCCCATGGGGATGGCGCTTTACGGTCGTAAGGTCGGCGATGATGTCGTGTTTGATGCACCGTCCGGCAAACTCAAGTATCGCATTGAGAAGATTCGCAAGTAATCCGGTCGAGCGACGGCACTGACAAACCGATACAATGACCGTGTCCAGCTCTTGGAGCCACTGCGGATGATGAAACGGTCTTACTCAGCCCTCCTCCCCTTGTCGGCGTGCGCCGTCTGCCTCGCCCTACTCACGCTCGGTTGCGGAGGTGGCGGTTCAGGCACCGGATCCTCAGGAGGTTCGACAAGCGGGGGGTCATGCTCGCCGACATCGTACTTGCCGAACTATGTTTCCGATATCTCCGGCGGAGATTCGCTGTTTCGTTGGACCACCTTCCCGGTGCGCTTCTTCCAGATCGACGCAGGGACTTGGTCGGCAAAAGAATCCGCCGCCTGGACGACCGCCGTCAACGCTTGGGAAGCGAGATCGGGCAACCAAATCACATTCTTGGCATCGGTCGCCTCGGCTGGTGCGAACATCACGATTGAGTACAAGCCCGTGAGCTTCATCTCAGGTGATGCCGTCGGGGTCACGACCATTGGCTATGTGGGTGCAACCCTCGTCTCCGCAAAGATTGAGGTGGCGACTCTGGACTCGGGGGGCAATGCGCGAAACCAGACCGACTTGACTAAGATCGTCATGCACGAACTCGGTCATGCGATCGGCATTGGCGGACACAGTTCGCTTTCGACCGACCTCATGTACCCCTTCGTGGTCGCCTCGACGCCGACGACACCGACCGTCCGCGACTGGAACACAGTGCAGACCGCTTACTGCGGCTCATTCAGTCGACTCAGCGGTCGCAGCTCGGTCCTTGGCCCAGTCGAAACTCGCGTCATCGCGTGCCCTGCGCATTAGCAACGGTCCTCACAAACAAGAAATGGGGGACATCGGTCGATGTCCCCCATTTCGTTGTTGAGGCTTACGCTGCGCTCTTGGCGAGCTTGGCGAAGTTATCCTTGTCTACCGCCCGGATCATGCACTCATCGTAGGTGCAGATGCCGCGCTTGTACATGTACGCAAGCGACGAGTCGAGCGTGACCATGCCGTGCTGGCGACCCGTTTCGATGATGGAGTACATCTGGTGGGTCTTGCCCTCACGGATGAGGTTTCGCACGGCGGGAATCCCGAGCATGATCTCATGGGCCGCGATACGTCCGCCGCCAATCTTGGGCAGCAGTTGCTGCGAGATGACGCCTTCCAGCGTGTTCCCTAGTAGCACGCGAATCTGGCCCTGCTGGTCGCTCGGAAAGACGTCGATGATACGGTCAATGGTCGCAGGGGCGTTGCGAGTGTGCAACGTTCCAAAGACCAAGTGACCCGTTTCGGCCAGCGTCAACGCCGCTTCAATGGTTTCAAGGTCGCGAAGTTCACCCACGAGGATGATGTCGGGGTCTTCACGAAGCACTGCGCGCAGGGCGTTGTGGAACGAGTACGTGTCCGCGTGCAACTCACGCTGGTTGACCATACACTTCTTGTGCATGTGCAGGTACTCGATAGGATCTTCGATGGTCATGATATGACCGGCTCGATGATCGTTCAAGTCGTCCAACATCGTCGCGATGGTCGTGGACTTACCGGAACCGGTCGGTCCGGTCACGAGGATGAGGCCCGATGACCGCTTACACATGTCGCGGATCGCGTCCGGGAGGCCCAGGTCGGCAAAGCTCGGAATCTTCGTCGGGATCGAACGGATGGCACTCGCAACGACGCCGCGCTGCATGTACACGTTCACACGGAATCGACCGGCGTCGCGTACCGAGTGGCTGAAGTCGAGTTCGTGCGTAGATTCAAACTTCTGCAAGTTGTCGTCGGTGAGGATTTCTGTCAGCAGTCGACGTGTATCGACCGGCTTCAAGATCTTCCACGGGAGCGGGACCATCTCGCCGTCCAGACGGATCATCGGCGGCAAGCCCACGGTGAAGTGGATATCCGATGCGCGGCGCTCGACTGCCATGCGCAAGATGTCGTCCAGATGGACCCCATCGAGCGGAGCCGCGTTCTCCGGCTCATTCACGAGCACTCGACTGGACTCGTCGTACAGTTCGTACTTGGTCGCGCCCACTTCCGACGCAGTGTTGATAGACTGAATCCGGCGGTTGTCCGCCGTAATCTCCGCATCGAGGCTGCCGCCGACCGGCGAACCTGCGACCACGGAGAATGATTGCAGTCGCGTCGCTGGCGGAGGTTTTGGCAATTCGATTGCGGTTTCGGGTTCCGCTTCGTAAGGGGTCGCTTCCGCGGGTGGGGCCTTCGGAGGCTCTTCGTGCCAGGCAGCAACAGGAGCAGCCTCGAACACGGGCGGGGGCAACACCTGCACGGATTCAACTTCCGTCACCGGCAGTTCTTCCGCATACGTCGGGGCTTCCGCTGCGACTTCGTAAGCAACGGGCGGGGCCTCGGCGTACTCCACGGGGGCAGACTGCTCGTAGACCGGTGGGGCCTCCACGACCGGGGGCTCGGAATAGCCGAAAGACTCTTCGGTCATAGGTGCCTCCGCAACCGGCTCCGCTGACGCGGTCGGGGCGGGTGCAGCCATCTCGGCTGCAGACACTTCCTGGTT
Source organism: Chthonomonas sp. (assembly GCA_016788115.1). Lineage (NCBI taxonomy): Bacteria > Bacillati > Armatimonadota > Chthonomonadia > Chthonomonadales > Chthonomonadaceae > Chthonomonas > Chthonomonas sp. The sequence goes on from JAEURR010000006.1 coordinate 197,621, forward strand.
CACGGCGTTCGACGATTTATCTGGAACTTGGCTCAAGAGTGCCTCCCAAGTTTCGCCCGCTTGGGGCGCAGGCGCGGACTCGGGCGGCTCGGTGCCGTCCGGCTGCGACTGAATGACCTTTTCCCAATCAAACTTCCCTGACATGTTTGCTCCTACAGTAGTGCTCTGCTACGACTACCCCGCTCGGTTCGCCGCGGCAATCGCGGCAATGCCGGAATCCACCCACTGCTCTAAGTTATCGGCAATATTGAGGCTCTCCACCGCCCAATCTGGAAAAAGCGAGCGCATATCGACGTCGGCGGGCTTGCCCGCGGTGGCCAACCCGGCGATGCAATGGGCCACTGCAACGCAGGCACGGACGCTTGGCCCGAAGTCCGGCGCTGTCGGTTCGGAGTACTCAACTCCGTGGAGTAGATCGGTCGGCAGCCCCCACTGGCCGCAGACACCGACGGTCACCTCCACGTGACTACATCCGAACAAGTGCTTCTCCACCGCAAAATCGGGAATGCCTTGAGCGATCCCAGTCTCGACCAAGTTGTACTGCTCCGAATTTGACCGATCCAGGATGGTCTTGCCGATCAGGTGCAGCAGCCCGGCGGTGTAGGCCTCCTCAGGCGGTAGCGAGGCATAGTGACCGGCAATCCACCGTCCACAGTTCGCCGTGTCAAGCGAGTGACGCCACCACGTTCGACGCCGCATCGACTCGCGGTCGGTCTTGCCGACAAAGAGGTCGAAGACGCCCGCGTTCATCGCGATTTGGCGCACAGTCTTGAATCCGAGAAACTGGACGGCGTCCTTGATCGAGGTGATCCGGCGCGGGAGAGCGAAGTACGCCGAGTTTGCCATCGAGAGGACCTTGGCGCTGAAACCAGGGTCGATGATGATGTTTCGCTCGAGCTCGTTTGCGGAGGTGTCCGTGCTCGAGGTGCCTTCCATGATCTTGAAAACCACCTGGGGCAATACGGCAACGTCTTTCACCCCTGCGAGAATCGTCTCGAGGGGAGCAGCGGTTGAATCGTTCGGTAATGCGGACACTTTTGTAACTTTCTCCCTTTGGTCAATCTCTTAGGCGTAGATCACGCGTAGAACCTCGTCCACGGTGGTCACACCCATCAGAATCTTCTGGACTGCATCGTCTTGCAACGACCTCATGCCGTTCTCTTCCGCGGATTTGCGGACCACGTGCGAAGGCGAGCGATGCAGGATTGCATCGCGAATCGGATCGTTGATCTCCATGAGTTCGTGCACGCCCGTTCGGCCCTTGTATCCAGTGCCGTTGCACTTGTCGCAACCCGCACCCTTGAACAACGTGATTTCTCCCTGTGTCTCGCCTGCGACCTCTTCCGGCAACGGGAAGCCGTAACGCAGCAAGCTCTCGCGCGAGGCGGAGTAGCTGGTCTTGCAATTCGCGCAGATCTGGCGGACCAGACGCTGAGCCAATACACCGACGATGGAGCTTGAGATGAGGAACGGCTCGACCTCCATGTCAATCAATCGCGTGGGGGCGCTTGGAGCGTCGTTCGTGTGGAGTGTGCTCAAGACCAAGTGGCCCGTCAAGGCCGCTTCCATGGCGATGGTCGCGGTTTCGGGGTCGCGCATTTCACCGACCATGATGATGTCGGGGTCTTGGCGGAGCATCGAGCGAAGTCCGGCCGCGAAGGTCATTCCAGCGCGCACATTCACGGCGCACTGGTTGATACCCGCCAGTTCGTACTCGACCGGATCTTCGATCGTGATGATGTTCGTCTCGCCGGTCGCGATTTTGTTCAGCAGCGAGTAAAGCGTGGTGGACTTACCCGAGCCGGTTGGGCCGGTGACGAGGATGATGCCGTAACTTCGGCTCGACATGTCTTCGAGCAGATGCAGGTTGTGGGGCAAGAAACCCAGCTTGTTCAGACCGACGTTTATGCCGCCCTTGTCGAGAACGCGCATCACGATCTTCTCGCCAAAGATGAGCGGCAACGTGGAAACCCGGAAGTCAAAGTCTCGGCCGTCGATGGTCGCGCTGACACGGTTGTCTTGGGGGACTCGCTTCTCTGCGATGTCCATATTCGACATGATCTTGAAGCGGGACGTGAGCGGGGCGATGACCTTCTTGGGCAGTTCCATCACGTCCATCATCACGCCGTCGATCCGGTAGCGGATAAGCATCGACTCTTTGCGCGGCTCCATGTGGATGTCACTGGCTTTGTCGCGCACCGCCTGCTGAACGATGAGGTTTGCCAAGCGAATGATGGGGCCGTCTTCGCCCAAGGCGGCAAGTTCCGCCTCCGACATCTCGTCTTCTTTGAGATCGTTGATCTCGACGTTCCCGTCGAAGTCGCGAATGACGCTGCTGACTTGGTCGTTGACCGCGCTGTCGGATTTGTAGAGCGCATTGAGTGCCGCGTCGAGGTCTTCTTCGACGGCGATGAGGGGCTCGATCTCGAACCCGGTATTCATACGCATCTCGTCGATGGCGAAGATGTCGAGCGGGTTCGCCATCGCGACCAGCAGCTTGTTGCCCTGCGCAAACAGCGGGATCGCCTTGAACCGCTTGGCGATCTGGGGGGTCAGCAGTCCGATTGCATCGGGGTGCGGCATCTTCTGGGCGATGTCCACAAACGGGATGCCCCAGACTTTGCCCAGGCATTTGACTCGATCACGCTCGGCGATCATGCCCAGGCTGACAAGGATGCTGGCAATAGGGTCGGTGCCGCCGAGCTCACGTTGCTTCTCGAGTGCAACGTGTAGTTGATCGTCGGAGATCAAACCCTCCTGAATAAAGAAATCGCCGGTCAGCATTTGGCCCTGGTCTTTCCTTCCAGTTTTCGGTCGAAATGAGCCAGATACTTATGCTGGGAAGCCGGTATTTCTTCGCGCGGATCAGTCGTTCGTCGCGGAGGCGCGACGCGCGATCAAAACCGCGACGCGCCCGGCAGGGGTTTCCACGGCGCTGACCGAGGCTAAGATGCGAATCTCCGACCCGTCGGCACGGAGCGCGGCGAGTCCGGCATGGTCGCCCATCTCGACGCGTCCACCCGCGGCAAAGAACTGCTCACGGAGCATGCGATGTCGCTCGTGCAGACTCGCGGGGATGAACCTGCCAACCCGCGTCCCACGAAAGTCATCCAGCGTACACCCGAAGAGGTCTGCGGCCCGCGCGTTCGCCTCGATGATGCACCCGTCTTGATCCACGAATAGAACCGCCTCTGGGGCCATCTCGACCAGGGAGCGAATGGTCGCGAGCGCGTCTTCTAGAGTGGTCTCACGAGTTCGATACGCTTCGATCTCCTCGACCAACGCGGCGTTCTCTGCCCTTAACGTCGTAAGCTTGGCATCCGCGTTTGCCGAGACCCAATTGGCGACCAACTCGGGGCGTGACAGCGGGCCCATCTTGATACGGATACGGCCCCAGTAAGTTGCCACCGTGGCCAGACTGATTCCAAGCTGAATGGAGATCGCCTGATCCGTCAGGCCGCTGGCCGCCATCTCAATGAGCTGGCTTTCCCGCTCGGATAGATTGGGGGAGCGGGACCTCAAGTGCCACCGCCCAGGTCGTCGATTTGGATGACACTGTTACACGGGCAACTCATTGACGACTTGTCCACAGTCCGTAAGTATGGCACCCTTCAGATCGAAGGCAATGACCGCCCAGCTTCTAAGCCGAATCGAGTTGGTTCTGACCACAAGTCTTCATGCGGTCTTCCCTCCTCTCTGTGCAGGACTGGGGCTTGTTCTCGTGGTTCTGGAAGTCATCTGGCTGCGCACGGGTAACGAAACCTACCGACGCATCGCCCACTTCTGGATCCGATTGCTCGCCACGTTCCTCGTCGTAACCTTGGTAAGCGAGTTTGCACTCGGGACCGGATTGCGCGCGCACGGGGTGTCGATAAGCGACCTCCTCCTCAATCATCGGGGCCCTCTGTTTGTGCTTTCAGGGGCCCTATTCTTTTTTCTTGCCTGCTTCAGCATCGCATTTTTGATCCTGCGATGGGGTCGATGCCGCGCACGCTTCCATGCTGCGTGCACACTGACACTCTTCATCGCCCTCCACGGCTTCGCTGTGTGGACCACGATGGTGACCCAGAGGTTGACCTCCTCCCTCGGGGCACTCTCGAATCCACCCGAAGCTGCCCCCAGAATTGTCCAAGCAGTTCTGGGGGGTTGGAATGGAGCCGCATGCCTGTTCGTTTGCGTGACGGCGATTCAATGTCTCGCGCGCGTGCACCGGGGCACCACGCCCTGCGCCTTGCTCGCTGGACTCCTTCTGCTGGTCGCCACGTCGAGCCTACAACTGGCCGTTTGGCCGTGGCTCAATGCCCATTGGGTGGGCGCAGCAATCTCGGCGACCATCTTGCTTGGAGCGGTCGTTTCTGTGCGAAGTTGGGCTCAGCGGCGACTTGCCACTGACCGGTCCTGTATGCAATTGCTTACGCTTCCGCTAGTGCTTCAGATGGCCGCGAGCATCAGCCTGGCTCATAGCGAGAGCTTCGCACATATCCTGAACTCGCTCAGACCAAACGCAACGATGAATTGGCTCGTTCTCTTGGTGTGCATTGCGTTCACTGTGGCGGCGATTCCTCTGTTGTGGAGAGCCTGCACTCATGTTCTGGCCGGGCCAGAACCCGCGGCCTGGCCCGAGTACTCTCCTCCACACGCCGCTTGATCGTCCGGCACCGGCACACTGAAAGGTGCCAAAATCCTCTCAAGATGAGTTTTCGAGAAGGGCTGAGCTTCGACGACATTTTGCTCGTACCGCGTCGCACCGAAGTGATGCCGAATCAGGTGGACCTCTCGACCCAGTTCCTACCCGGCATCCACCTGAATACGCCCATCGTCAGCGCCCCCATGGACACGGTGACCGAGGCGCGGATGGCCATTTCGATCGCCCGTGAAGGCGGTGTCGGGGTTATCCACCGAAACATGACGATTGATCGTCAGGCCTCGGAAGTGGATCGAGTCAAGCGGAGTGAGAGCGGGGTCATTACGAATCCGATCATGCTCACTCCGGACAAGCTCATTCAGGATGCAATTGACCTGATGGAGCGATTTCACATCAGCGGGGTGCCCATCGTCGACAACACGGGCAAGCTCCTCGGTATCTTGACCAACCGCGACATCCGATTTGAGACCGACTACAAGAAGCTCGTGAGCGAGCGGATGACCAGCAAAAACCTGGTGACCGGTCGTACCGGGACGACGCTGATCCAGGCCCAGGCGATCCTCGCCGAGCATCGCATCGAGAAGCTCCCCATCGTGGACGATTCGGGCAAGCTGACAGGACTCATCACGATCAAGGACATCTTGAAGGTGATCCAGCATCCGAATAGCACCAAGGATTCGCTCGGTCGCTTGGCGGTCGGCGCAGCAATCGGTGCCCTGCGCGACCCGTACGAACGGGCCAAGGCACTGCAGGAAGCAGGCGTCGACTTTGTCGTGATTGACGCGGCCCATGGTCACTCGGCGGGCGTGATGAACTGCCTGAAGATGCTCAAGGAGAAGCTGCCCGACCTGAAGGTCATCGCGGGCAACGTCGCCACCCGAGAGGGCGTGCGCGAGCTCGCCAAGATCGGAGCGGACGGTCTGCGAATCGGGATCGGAGCAGGTTCGATTTGTACCACTCGCGTGGTCGCGGGCGTGGGTGTCCCCCAGTTCACTGCCGTGTACGAGTGCGCGATGCAAGCCCAAGAAATCGGTATCCCCACCATCGCTGACGGTGGAGTGCGCAGTTCAGGCGACATCGTGAAGTGTCTGGCCGCTGGCGCAAGCTGCGTGATGATGGGCAACATGTTTGCAGGATGCGACGAATCGCCGGGTGAGACCGAGATTTACCGCAACCGCGCCTACAAGGTGTATCGCGGCATGGGCAGCATCGGCGCAATGAAGCAAGGCTCTAGCGATCGATACTTCCAAGTCAAGGAGGCGGGCGGCACCCTCGTTCCAGAAGGGGTGGAAGGACGCGTCCCCTTCAAGGGCGGGCTGGCCGAGACGGTCGCCCAGCTCATCGGCGGGCTGCGATCGGGCCTTGGCTACGTCGGGGCTGGCTCGCTCGCCGAGCTGCGAGAGTGTGCTGAGTTCATGCGCATAACCGGCGCTGGGCTGCGCGAGAGCCATCCGCACGACGTGTGGATCACCAAGGAACCACCGAACTACTCGTCGCCCTACGCGGGGACCGATAGCGACTAGCTTTTTGTTTCATTACTTGTCATTGCTGAGCTTCAATTTTAGGAGAGAAAATCATGAATCGTGTCTTAACAAGCGGCTTTGCCGCGCTCATCGCCGCCTGCGCCTCGGCAGTAACACTCTATGATAACGGCCCCTTTGTGACGCGGCCTGGAGCGGGACCGAGTGGCTCGGACATCAGCGAGTGGACCGTCTTCACCACGTCCGCCGGGCCCGTCGCCTCGAACATCGGGTGCAACCTGAGCTCGTTCCGCGTGATCGAGGACTTCACGGTACCGAGCGGGCAGCAATGGAAGCTTACGGAATTTGCTTCGTTCGCCTTCCGAACGACTACGTCCACTGTCTTCCCACCGGTCTCTTCCTTCTCCGCCATGCACATCGCAATTCATACCGCGGACCCACGTTTGGGGGGCGGACCCGCGCACGGTGACTTCGCAACAAACCGCTATGCGAGCTCGAAGTGGACCGGCGCATTCCGCACCTCACCCGGTGACGTCACCACCAGGCAACGCCCGATCATGGAAGTCTTGGGTGATGCAAGCTGGGCCCCGGTCCTTAGTTCTGGGCGCTATTGGGTTGAATTCGCGCTTCAGACCACTTCAGCATCGAGCGCAGTGTTTGCGGTGGGTGTGTCGCCTGTCCCGAGCGGCGGCGATGCGCTGCAGCGACAGATCAGCAATGGACAACTCTTCGAGTGGGCACCGGTCACGACAGCGTTTCAGTTGCGCGGTACCGTGGTGCCCGAGCCGATGGCGGGGGCTGGGCTCGCGCTCGGCTTAGCCGCACTCTATTTGCGCAGACGGAAGAGAAAATCCTATAGTTTGGCCGACTAACGTTAGGCGGCCAAACTAGCTATCCACCTAGATGCGATAGATGTCCCGATACTTTTTGTTCAGGGCTTCCACGTAGTCATCGGCCTGCATCGGCTTGCCGGTGACCCGCATGACAAGCTCCTTGGGCGCATACTTGCGGCCCTGCGAGTACACGTGCTCTTGCAGCCATCGCAAGATCGGCCCAAACTCACCCTTCTCGATCAGTTCGTCGGTGTTCGGGATATCTTGTTGCAGGGTATTCCAGATCTGGTAGCTCAGCAGGTTCCCCATCGAGTAGGTCGGGAAGTAGCCGATGCTCCCCATGGACCAATGGACGTCCTGCAGACACCCCTTCGAGTCGCTCGGGACATCGACTCCCAAGTACTCTTTGTACTTCGCGTTCCACGCGGCCGGAAGGTCCTTGACCGCCAGCGTGCCGTTGAGCATGTCGCATTCAAGCTCGAACCGCACCATCACGTGCAGGTTGTACGTCACTTCGTCGGCTTCCACACGGATGAGCGAGGGCTGCACCTTGTTGACGAGGCGATAGAACTCGTCCAGATAGATGGCCGCGAGGCTGGGAAACTCTGCGTGCAACTCATGGAGATATCGCTTCCAGAACGGCTTGCTTCGACCCACGATGTTCTCCCACAATCTGCTTTGGGATTCGTGAATTCCCAGTGAAACGCCGCCCGCCAGCGGCGTCAGGTCCCACGCCTTGGGGGATCCCTGCTCGTACATGCCGTGACCAGCTTCGTGCAAGCTACTGAAGATGCTGCTGCACACGTGGTCTTGGAACCGGGTGGTGAGGCGGATGTCGCCAATCGACCAACCCGTGCAGAACGGGTGAGGTGCCGTATCTTGGCGGCCGCGCGTGAAGTCAAATCCAATGTCTTTGACCATCATTTCGGTCAGTCGCTTTTGCCGTGCGATGTCCCACTCGCCACAGAGCAAGTGGTCATCGACCGCGACTCCGTGGGTCGTGATGTCGCGCACAAGGCCAACGGTATTCTCCTTGAGCGTGGCAAACATGCGGCGGCAATCATCGGCCGTCGCACCCTCTTCGTACTGATCCAGCAGCGCATCGTACGGCTCGTGTTCGTACCCCAAGTGGTTGGCTTCCTCGCGGACGATATCGAGCAATTGCTCAAGGAATGGGGCAAACGAAACAAAGTCATTGTTGGCGCGTGCGCGCACCCAAATCTCGTGGCCCTCGGCGGCCAGTTTTGACTTCTTGGCGACCAGCGCGCTGGGGATCTTCGTGGCGAGGTCGAAGTCGCGCTTAACCACACGGGCGAGCGCCGCGTCATCCGAACCGGGAGCAACTTCGCCTGCGGAGCGCTCTAGCCAGCTGCCAACCTCGTCTGCCGTTAGCAGTTCGTGGGCCAATCGGCTAAGCTGGCTTACGTGCTGGGCTCGCGCTTCTGCGCCCCCTTCCGGCATGAAAGTCTGCTGGTCCCAGTCCATGATCGCAACGGCCGCGTGCAGTGCATTGACGTCTGCAAGGCGGGCTTTCAAGCGTGTCAGATTCTCGCTCATTCTTCAAGCTTACCAAGGTGCTGGTCGTTGCTTCCGAAAGCTTCGCCGCTGTTCCGGCTCTCTTATTGCGGCGTATGGGTCAAAGCATGCTTTCCCCCTTGCAGATAGCACTATTGCAAGGGACAATAGAAATGGAGGGGACTTAATGAAGTCATTACTTGTTTTTAGTATTGTCCTAGCGGGAGGAGTGTCTCAAGCACAGTTCAAAGTGGTCGGTGCCACTGGGGACTTCACGCAAGGTGGTGCACCGATCTCGGTTGGCGACGAACTCGACCAAAGTGCGAGGCTTTACGCGGCCGACGGGACCAGCAGTTTCAATCTTTCGAATCGGACGATCGCCGAGGATTACGCGTCTTTTAGTCGCTCAATCGTCGGGTTCAAGTCCAACCACCTCGCGGCGGGCGAGTCCGGCGATACGCTGGATATCCAGATGCCCAGCGACCGGATGGGCGGTATGTCCACCGCTTCGGACGGCGAGGTTCGACTGTTCTCGATGACCAGCGACAACTACGTCGGGCAGAACAAGCCCTTCTCATTCCAGTCGCAGATCACGACGACCGGTTCGGCCGCGGGCGAGGTGTTGATGGAATCCCTCGGGCTCGGAGGAGGCTCGCCCTATAGTCACCAGGTTGCATCTGGGGGGTTTTCCATCACGAACCTGGATAACGGCTCTTGGGACCTCGACCCGGCTGTGGGCAAGGTGCTGATTGACCGCGCTGCGACCCCCACGGTCACTCTGGACTACACGCTCCCACAGTACTCGGTGCAACGCACCGGTCTGAACCTGTTTGGCCAGGACCGCGCGAACCCATTCTACGATCGGTACTTTGGGGGCATCTTGTACTTCCTGAGCACAGCCACGGATTTCCGTGGGGTTGGCTGGCAAGACTTCAATGCGAACCAGGAGTTTGCTCCCGGGGACATGAGCAGCAAAACGCTGCCAGGTGCATCCGGCTCGCTCGTGTTCAACTTTGCGCCAATGCTTGGCACGTACACCATGTCCGGCGGCAGCCTGATTTGGGACTGGATGGGAGACGATGCGGGATTCCCGGCAACGCTCTATCCTGCGACGGGCACTTTCATCAATCCCACCGCACTCGAAGTGCGCGTGGTGCCGGAGCCCAATGCGCTCCTGCCTCTGATCGTCGGCTTGGGTGCCTTGGCGTTGCGTAGAAAGCGACGCTGAGCTTAGCCCCACCAACTCCCCTGGCCGCTTGCCAGGGGAGTTTTTCATTTTGGGTAGCCTCGCGGGTATGGACGCTAAACCGATCGCTCTCAAACGACTCAACGGAGCAAAGAGCATTGTCGCCGCCGACATTGAGGCGCTTCCCGAGGAAGCCCTCACCCGAAAGTTTGGGGATGCGACCCGCACCGTGGCCGACATCGTCTTTGAGCTGAACCTGGTGAACGACCACATCGCTCGGGCAGTCCGAGGCGAGCAGCAGCCACCATGGCCCGAAGGTGGGTGGATCACTGCTCCGGCAGAGTTCAGTTCCAAGGAGTCTATCTTGGGTGCGTTTGTCGAGAAGATGGATGTCCTGATCGCGCTTGCCGAGGGAATGGATGAGGCCGACTTCGCCACCGTCGTGGAGACCGAGATGGGGTCGTCAACCAAGTTCGAGCAGTTCATCTTTGCCTCGATGCACAACTGGTACCACAGCGGCCAGTTCAACTACATCCAGACGCTGCTCGGCGATTCCGATTGGCACTGGTAAGCGATCCGCCGCCTGGGTATAATTGTCTCTCCGCCGTGCCCAGGTGGCGAAATTGGTAGACGCGCTAGTTTCAGGTACTAGTTCTCGCAAGGGAGTGATGGTTCGAGTCCATTCCTGGGCACCAGAGGCGTCCCCGCGCCAAGCGGCTGAACATCCGAGACCTCGATCCGTCTAGGCTCGCATGATCCCTCTAGCACTCACCCTCCTTGCTTCCGCGCCCAGTGCGCAACCCAACTACGAAGCCGCGTGGGAGTACGCCTCGAAGTTCCGTTCCCAGGCGGTACTCGTCATGGTGGACGGCAAGGTGGCCTTTGAGCGCTACGCCAACGGCGGTGGAAAGGATGAAATCCAGGCGATGGCGAGTGGGTCCAAGAGCTTCTGCGGCGTGGTCGCCGCCGCAGCTGCGACCGATGGACTGATCCGGTACGACGAGCGGGTGGCGGACACCTTCTCAGAATGGAAGCGAGATGCCCGCAAGTCCCGCATCACGGTACGGCAGTTACTATCCCTCAGCAGCGGTATGCCGGTCGGTTCGCGTGGGCGAGAAGGCGGCGAACGCGACGGGTGGGAGACCGCCAAGGGGCTGAAGCCGGTTTTCGAGCCCGGTGCTCAGTTCGCGTACGGTCCGAACTCCTTCAACATTTTTGGGGCGCTCATGGAGGCCAAGCTCAAAGGCGAGAAGTGGGAGGCGTACTTGGATCGGCGCATCAACAAGCCGCTTGGAATCAAAGTGCTGTATCGCGGGAAATGCGCTGACGGCAATCCGCAGCTCGCTGGAGGCGGTTGGATCACCGCCCGGGACTGGCTCACGTTCGGGGAGTTCGTGCGACAAGAGGGTCGGTGGAATGGGAAGCAGCTGATCGACGCCGGGTTAATGAAGGAGCTATACCAACCCACCAAGTCCAATCCTGCCTACGGCATGAGCTGGTGGCTCGGCCAAGATGGAGAGCTGGAAATGATGTCGGGCCGTTCGCGTGCGGCGGCCGAAGGTTTTCGCATGGCTGCTGGCGCGGGCAAGCAACGCTGCTACATCGTCCCGTCCGCCAAGATGGTCATCGTCCGAATGGGTAAGGTGTCTTTGGGAGGCCAAGGCTGGAGCGACCAAGAGTTTCTTGAGACCCTGGTTCCCCACTAGGAAGATGAACGAAGAGCTTGTCCAGATCGTTGACGATAACGGCCAGACGATCGGATCGATGGAGAAGCTAGCAGCGCACGAACACGGTGGAACGCTCCACCGCGCGGTGTCGGTCCTTCTCTTTAACTCCCGTGGTGAGTTGCTGATCCAGCGCCGAGCCGCCACCAAGTATCACTTTGGGGGGCTCTGGGCCAACAGTTGCTGCTCCCACCCTGCGCCCGGCGAAGAGCCGCTGGCCGCGGGCCGAAGGACATGCGAACGGGAGCTTGGGATCTCGCCCGAACTGCGAGAGGTTGGTGCATTCACCTACGGAGCGCACGATGATCGTTCACAACTCACGGAGAGGGAGTACGACCATGTCCTCACGGCCGATTGGGACGGTGAACTACACCCAAACTCGACCGAAGTTCAAGAAATCCGCTGGGTCGCTCTGGATGCGCTCCGCTCCGAGATGCAACGTGAGCCCGAACGATTCGCTCCCTGGCTGTCGCACATCTTGGATGGGTTCGCTACCGTTTCCCGGCCCAGTTGATGTCGATGCCACGGGCCATGAGCAGTTCCGACAGTTGCCCCACGTGACCCCCGAGATGACGGATACTCACAATCTGGTGGTCGATCTTGGGGATCGGATACCACGGGAACCCGGACTCCGCGGAACCTAAATCAAGGGCGCGAACCCACCCATCGATGTTCTCGTACAGCATCTCCAAGTACTCCAACAGATCTGCCTGTGAGTAGGTGGTCTCGACGGGCGGAACCCCCTCTTCATCGTCGGTCCACAGGATCCGCGCATGCGCCTGGTGCCGAGCCCAAGGCGTGAATTCGTCGCAATTGGGCATCGCATAGAAGTGCGTGTAGAACAACGAGTGATAGACGATACGCCAGTAGGTCCGAGGATGCGTGCCTTCGGCCCATAGGTCGTCTGGGCAGACCGTAATGCACTCACGCAGCATGGTGAGACCTGCGCGATACTGGCCGACCAAAGCACCTTGAATGTCCATGCCATCTTGATACCCCAGCGACCGAGACATCGCTTCATACTAGATCTATGCTTTCGAGCCTTCTTGTAAGCGCCGTCGCTCAGACTTCTTCGGTTTACACGTTGCCCATCGGTGCACCGGGCACCATGAACGTCCGGTCTGGCCAGATTGTCGAATCCAAATCCGGCAAGTCGACCAAGCTTTCGACGATTGTCCGATCGGCCGAGGGAGTCCAATACGTCCTCCTCGGCGAGAGTCACGACCACGCAGAGCACCATCAGATGCAGGCACAGATCATCGAGGCGTTCGCCAAATCGGGTCGCGACGTCGTGGTGGGTTTTGAAATGTTCGACAGGTCCAACCAGTCGAACTTAACGAACTGGCCGCTAGGCTGGGGCAGTGAGGAGGAGTTCATCCAAGAGTCGAATTGGAAGGCCCAATGGGGGTTCGACTTTGCTTTGTACAGACCGATCTTCACAACCGTCCGAAAGTACCGCTTGCCGATGGTCGCTCTAAACGTCCCGCGCGCATGGGTCCGGTCCGTAGGCAAGTCTGGATTCTCGGCCCTCACCCCTGAGCAGCAATCCGAACTCCCCAGAGACATGAGCCTGGGCAACCGAGACCACCGTACAGTTTTCGATGCCCTCATGGGGGGTCATGGCCCGACCGGTGGTTCCATGGACAACGTCTATTCAGCCCAGGTGCTCTGGGACGAAGGCATGGCTGATTCAGCGATTAAGGCGCTGCGAAAGCGCGATCCCGCGGGCAAGCCGGTCGTGATTATCGTCGCCGGGATTGGGCATGTGATGTACGGTCAAGGGATCAATTATCGCATCACCCGCCAGTCCGGTGCGCCCACACTCAGCGTGTCGATGGTTGAGACGAACTCCGCCATGACCGTCGCACGCGGTTTGGGGGACTTCGTCTATGCGGCGAAGGAGCAGGTGCGCGAGCGCTAGTCGACGATTCCTTCCGCCCGGCGCAACGCGGCGACGTGCTCCGCTCCGCAGCTGAGCTTGTTGGCGAGCGGGGAGTTCGGTTTGACCACGCGCCAGAATGGCGAAACCTCGGTAAGCGCTGCACCCCCGGCCAGCGACTCAAGCGCAAGCTCAGCGATGATGCGCATGAAGATCCCGCTCGTAAGCGCGCACGTAGCGTCCGCGCCGTTGGCATGGGCCAGCTCCGCCCGGATCTGGGTCAGTTCCTTGGTCTGGCCATAGGGGATCAAGCGCACGGATGCATCCATGATACGGGGGGTTGTAATGTACAACCTCGCTCCCGGGGCCATCCCCATCATAGGCCTTTCCAGTACTTCCACCTGCGGTGAGCCAGTCTCGTACTTTTGCTTCCAAGTCTTCTTTGCCATCCTTGTAACTCCAAGAATACACCAGATTCTGATCCATATTCAACTATGCGCTTCTTCGCATAAACGAGCCTTCGCAGGTATTCTTGCAGGTAGATGCTAGCCACCTTGATCGCCTTTACCGCGCTCTGCGCACCCATGGTCCAAGATACTTCGCCCAACGAATCGCTCTTTGCGAAGTTCATCGAGAATCGCGTGGGGGCTGGCGAACCCGTGTACTGGTACTGCATCGGCGAACTCTATCGGTACCCCGAAGGGGAGTTGATCGCCCGAGTCGAAGGCGTCGATACCGCCCGATTGGAGCCGAGCAGTCTGAGCGCCACGACGGCGACGCAGTTGAGCCGCAAGGTGTTCTTCTACCTGGACCCGATAACCGGTGCGGTGATCACAGAACGCAATGGGCAAGCGGTCAAGCCCATCGAGTATCCGTACCAGCTCATTCGATACAGGCTTGCCGATGGAAAGCTCATCGCCGAGGTCGAACAGGGATCGGGCGCACGACTTCAGAAGGTCAGCGCTAACAAGACTCGCGTGCGAGTCGTGGGTGACACCACCTTTTTCAGCATTCCACTGTTTGTTTCCGTTGAGACTCCGAGGGGACGCATCGAAGCGTACGAGAACTACGACTTTGTCGTAGGGGCGGGGGCGAAGGATCGGGTACTCACTTGGAATCGCTTCAGCGATCTTCCCCCAGCTTTCGGCACAGGCAAGAGCGTCTTCCAACTCGTCGCTCGACGGTTTGACAAGTTCACTGACTTGCCACGCGGTTTTCAGGCGCGCATCCGCGCGATTGCCCCGCTTTGGCAAAATCCTCCGAAAGACTTGAATGAGATCCGAGAATTACAGAAGTAACTCGTGACCATTCTTGACCTCCTGAAATACGCCTTCGCGGCCTACTTAACTGTTGACTTCGTTCGCTATGCGCGCAAGGGGACGGTCAAACGGCACTTTTCCGTGTTCGCGGGGCGCGGTATCCCCGAGTGGATCAAGGCGCTCGCAATGGCTTCGATGATGCTGGGAGTTCTCTACGCAATCATCATGGGGCTGTACAGTCTCAACAACCCAATCCTGAGTTTCAGTTGGCTCAATCTCCTGAAGCAACCCGCGGACGGCAAGAACGCGGGCACCAACCTGGTCGCCGCCGGTGCCCAAGTGCCGTACTTCGGGATCGTCTTTGGAGCACTCCTTGCACTCAACATCCCTCGGCTCGTCCGCCGCGAGGAGGAGATCTTCCGCCGTGGCACGACGACTTGGGCGCAGTCGGTCCCGCGGTCCATCAAGTTCGGATTCGCGCATATGATCGTTGGAGTCCCGATCTTCGGTGCGCTCGCTCTCACCGTCGTGGGATTCTTCTTCACCTGGCGCTACTTCGTGGGCGGCGTGCGCGAGGCAACGTTCTACCACTGCCTCAACAACCTGCTGGTTTTGACTTTGGTCGCGGTTGTCATGCTCACGGGCTGAAGTTCGGTTGAACCTGATAGCCGACTGGGTATAATAGACGAGCTTGTTTGGGGCAAGCTTCCCTCTGACCCGCACGGCAACCTCCACCAGGAACCTTTGACCATGGCTAAGAAAGTTTCATCCATTATTAAGCTCAACATCGCTGCCGGTAAGGGCACCCCAGCTCCTCCCGTCGGTCCCGCGCTCGGTCAGGCGGGCATCAACATGATGGAGTTCTTGAAGAAGTTCAACGACATGACGGCCCCGCAGATGGGCTTCGTCCTGCCGGTTGAAATCACCGTCTTCGAGGATCGCTCCTACGCGTTCGTGGTCAAGCAGCCGCTCGCGAGCGACTTGGTCAAGCGCGCCGCTGGCATCGAGAAGGGTGCGGCCAATCCGCTGAAGGATCGCGCGGGCGTTCTCAGTAAGGAGAAGCTGCGCGAAGTCGCCAAGGCCAAGATGAAGGACCTCAATACCGAGGACGAAGAGATGGCCATGCGCATCATCGCGGGCACCGCTCGGTCCATGGGCGTCAAGGTCGAACTCTAACAACTCACACCCCAAAATGAGGACCGACGGGTTTGGCCCATCGGTCCTCATTTCTATTGGTACGCAGAAACAATCACCTTTCCGATGCGTCCTACATATGGACTGAATGCAGACTTTTCGCTCATTGTTGACCGGTACAATTCTCCTTCTTTCGGTTGCCGCTTCGGCTGGCCCTGACACCGAAGGGATTGCCGCTGCGCAATCTGCGGCGGATGCCATTCGCGAAGCCGCAGGAGCAGACGCTGCGTTCTTGACCGCCGAGATGCTCCGAACTAAGTTCGACCCGGACAACCTCGCGACGCTCATGAAGTTTCCAACGGAAGAGATCGCGGTGGTCAACTTGACGGGCGCACAAATCCGGCAGGCTTTGGAGCGTAGCGTATCACTCTATCCGACCCCCAGCGACAGCTTTCTTCAGGTCTCAAATCTGGAGATCACGTTCCGTCCAAAGGCAGAGCCCGACGCGCGGATTGCCTCGGTCACGCTCAGCGGGAACCGGATGGAGGATGGTCGCACTTACACTGTCGCCATGCCCGTGACGCTCGCGCGCGGCAGCCAAGGCTACTTCAAGGTCTGGGATAAGGAACGAATCAAAACCGTACTCAGTGGCGTGACGCTTGAAAAGGTGCTCGCCGACCGCCCGGCGAAGAATATGGCCTCTCGCTGGCGAACCGCTTCGTAATCGCCCCCTGAAGCGTAGTAGAGTGTGACTATGATCACTCCCTACGATTGGCAGGAGGGCATCGGACACCGAGCCGAGTACGTGCAAAGCCGCCTCGAAGGTGGCTCGCCTGTGTTAGCGGTCAGCATCCCCGAAGGAGTCCTCACATTTACGGTGCGCCGTCAGGCAAAGAAGATCTTCGAGATTTACGATCGCTTGCTTATGGCTGGCCTAGGACAGCAGTCCGACGTCGAGTCGCTGCGCGTGGCCGCTATCGACTTCGCTCACCAAGAGGGGTACCAGCGGAGCGAGGCGGACGTGACGGTCCAGCGTGTGGTCGGCGTTCTGAGCACACCCCTCAAGCGCGCATTCTCGGACTTCAACTCTTCCCCATTCGTGCTCAAGGCCATGTTCGCCGAGGTCGGCGCGAAACCTGAGAGCGATCTATTCTTCGTCCTGGACTTTGATGGGGACTACCACGAGCGGCAGCAATGGGCCGTACTCTCAGGTGAACCAGGCCTGACTGAGACCTTGCGCGATGGGCTGGCCACGCTGTACGACACCAAACCCTCGCTGGACACCGCGATGAACACCCTCAAGGACCTCTGGGCCGTTGCGATGTCCGAGGATGGCGGGACCACGTATGCGGAACTCACGCGCGAACTGACCTCAGAGGCAGTTCTTTTGGAGCGCAACGATTCGCGCCAGACCCGCTTCCGGGTTGTTTAGTCTTCGCTGCTGAACAGGTTCGGTGCGAGCTGGATCGCGACCGCGATCAGAAAGAAGAGCGCTCCAAATACTGCCTTGCGCGGAGCGATCGGGTCGTCTTCGACAAGCGGCTCATCAACGACTTCGAAGCGGCTGGCATCACGATCTTCGGCCAGTTTTGCCTTGCCCAGCTCGATCTCTAAAGTCTCTCGCTTCTTGAGCGCTGCGTTGAACTCGGCCTGAGCGCTGGCGAGCCGTGAGGTCTTGGACGGCAGCTGTCGCGCGATCCCTTCGTAGCTCGACATGATCTTCTCGTACTCCGTAATCGAGACGTCCAGCGCCTGGAGCTGAGATTCGAGACGGAAGACTTCGGGCTGAACTCCGGCGCTCGCTTCTCGGGCACGATTCGCGATGACTCGGGCGGCGAGTTGCTCGGCGGCCTCAACCTTCTGTTTGACCACCGCGTACTCGGGGCTGCTCTCCGCGAACTGCTTGGCCACGTCCGCGAGCTCGATGCGCCGCGCTTCGATCTGCCCGACAAGCGTGTTGACACTATCTTTGCCCGCGGCTGCGCCGTCGGGAGCAAGTGCGGTCAGGTTCTCGGGATACTGCGCCTTAGGGTTCAGGAGCTTCGCAAACTTCTCCTTAACGAGGGCGAGCTGACGCCGCGCCGATGCCTGCGCAACCCGAGTCTCACCAAGCTTCCCTTTCACGAGGAAATAGGCTCGCTGAAACTCCAGAGTGTCGCTGACCGTCGCGCCGGCAAGGTTCTTCTCAAACTTCTCCCTCGCGGCCTCGACTTCCATGATGCTGTCGGCGTAACGCTTCTCGACTTGGATCCGGTTCCCTTTGCTCACGTTGATCGTGAGCTCCTCGGCACGTTTCTGAAGGTGGGTGTACAGAGCCGAGACGATGGACTTGCACAACTCGGGCTTATCGACGTTCGCCTCGATCACTAGGAAACCGGTCTTCTCGGTTCGGACACTGACCGAGCCCTCCAGCTTCTTGCGCGCTTTCAGCTCGTTCATTCCCCAATAGTCTGCGAGCTTGAGTTTGCGCACGACATCGAGGAAACAAGTATTGCTGGTCAGGATCCCGGTCGCAGTTTGAGGCCCAGACGCGACGAGCGGCGAAACCAATGCACCGCCCATCGAGCTGATGGTCCCTCCATCCGGATCGGCCCCATTCGCGCCGGTCAGGGCCGAAATGCCGCCAGCAGGCTTTGCCTGAGCCGCTGGGAAGTACAGGGTCATCTGGCTGCTATAGGTCTTGGGCAGCATCGTGGCTCCGAGGTAACCGATGAGGCCCACGCCAAGCGCAATCAGACCAATACGCGTTATTCGCTTGATCGAAATCATTGATGGAGGCTCGCTCGTGCGCTGAAGAGCGATCTCAAGTTAGACCCGCACCTTCTCGCGGGACTCGATTACTGCCTGCGGTGAGAGTGGCGCCGCGCCGTCCACGCTGCTCTCGAGCTCGGACATTCCGGCTTCGACGGAGCGGATCGCTTTGCCCAGGACATTCTCCACGTGCTTGAGAACGTGGTAGGAATAATCATCGGCCTCGCGGCGTCGAGACGTGGCATCCTTACCCGCAGAGTTGCGGATCTCTTCGGCCTGTGATTTCGCGAGCTTCAGGATCTCGCTCTCGGCGAGGAGACGGGTCTGCTCAAGTTTGGCCTGTTCGATGATGAGGTCGGCTTCTTGTTTTGCTTCGTCAAGAAGTCTGGAGGCATCGCCCTTCGCGTTGTCGAGCAGCCCATCGGCGTCCTGTCGCGCAGTCTTGACAATCTGCTCCGACTCCCGGGTCACGCTTGCCGCTTGCTTAACTTCCTGAGGCAAACTTGCACGGATCTTTGCGATCTGCATTGCGATCTCGTCAGTATTGACCTTCCAGTACAGGGGGCCAAGGTGCCTCGGCTGATCGACAGCCAAGTCGTGCAATTGCTCAAGCATGCGAAGTATGTCCAACTGAATCCTCCAGGATATCTTAAAGACGGAATGAATCCCTATTTTGACACACTGGGGAGCACGCTCATCGCGAAGCGGCCCCTGCAATGATCGGAACGAGCTCGGGAGACACAAATCCCGCGAAGTCTCCGCCGTGCCGGGCGATATCACGCACGATGCTACTGCTGAGAAAACTGTGCTCCCACTTGGTCATGAGGAACACCGTCTCAATCTCCGGGGCAAGTCGGCGGTTGGCCATCGCGATCTGAAACTCGTAGTCGAAATCGGCGGTCGCTCGCAGACCTCGTACGATCGAGCCGGCACCTTGCGACCGGGCGTACTCAACGAGCAGCCCGTCGAACGAGTCGATGACGACGTTGGGCCATTGTTTGCATACCAGTTGCAGCGCCTGGACACGCTCCTCGAAGCCGAGGAAGGGCTCTTGCTTGGTAGTGTTGACACCGACCGCGACCACGACCTCGTCGTAGAGTCTGCTTGCGCGCTCGACGATGTCCAAGTGCCCGAGGGTGGGCGGGTCAAAGGAGCCGGGATAGATCGCTCGCCTCATGGAGCCTCGAAGTTACCCCATCGGACGAGTCCGCCAACGAAAACTGGGTCGCAGGAGAATCCTGCGACCCAATCTTGATCTAAGCCGAAGTAAGGTTTAGTTTACTTCTTGCGGCGGCGTGCAGCCAGACCGACCAGGGCAGCGCCCAGAGCGATCATCGTGCCCGGCTCAGGTACAGCCTGGAGGGCGTACTTGCGGCCAGCCGACGTGTAGGTGATCTGCGCACCGGCGCCAACGTAGTTGGTACCAGCCGAACCGGCAGCGACATCCTGGTTCAGGGTCAGACCGTTCTCGGTAGCAACATCACCGAAGATGTCGCCAGCGGCGATGCCCTTGTTCGTCACGACCATGGTCATGACGCGGAGGCTTGCACCAGCGTCCAGGTTGAACGCGAAGCCGGTGCCAACGCCCCAGCCCCAGTTCAGACCGATCGATCGCATCGAAGCGGTCGAAGAGCCCTGTGCGCCTCGGAACTTAGCTGCGGTAACGCCGCTCTGGACGTCAACGCTTGCAGCCGAGCTGTCGCTCGTCTTGAAGCCATCGAGACCCGTCGAACCGACATATGCGTCGGCCAAAGAGATCTTCTTAGCGGTGCCTGCGGTCTGTGCAGCTGCGTTCGAAGCATAACCCGTGGACGAGTTGTTAGTCGAAGCCGTGTCAAAACCGAGGAACGTGTTGCCGCCACCCGGGGTGAGCTTGGCACCATTGTTCTTGATGAAAACGCCAACCGTGAAGGTGGAACCGACAGCGCCGATCTTCGAGACTGGCTTCAGTTCCGTACCGACGGCGACGCCGTTCATAGCGGCGGTCGCGTTATCAGCGTAACCCAGGTAAATCTGGATCTGAGCGTTTGCAGCAACGGTCGCACCGAGTGCGACGGCGAAAGCGAAAGTTCGCGTGTTGAGTTTCATAACTACCTCTACCTCTGTAAGTGAATTCAATCTAAGACCCAGTCAGAAGTCCCGGTCCTCTTGTCCTCGGACTCCTTCGGCCTAGAATCAACGGTATTGTATCACCGTTTGTGCCAACGCGCAAGCCATTTGTGACTCCCCAGCGCATTTTTTAACTTGGCCCCGGCAATTTGAACCTGGCGAGGCCTCAGAGCAGTTTCCATTTTTGGTATTTATACGGGCTTGCCGCTCGCATCAAGGATGCCTGCTACGGGTTCAAAACGCTCTTGAAGTGGGAGCGGTACGCCTCAGGACCCTTCCCCATCGTCTCGCGAAATACGCGATGAAGATAAGTCCGGGACGTTAGACCTAGCAATTGTGCCAGAGCATCGGATGAAAGGTCGGTTGTGAGGAGCAAGGTCGCCGCTCGATTTGCGCGCAGCCGATTGATTAATTGTGTCGGCGAGATCCCGTAGCAGCGCTTGACGACTCTGCACAGGTGGGGGAGCGACACGCCCGCTGCTTCCAGTAGCCGGTCGAGACCAGCCGCCAGCGATTCATCGTCCGCAGAGAGTGCGCCCAGGGCGCGGATGAGCCACTCGGGCACCCCTTCTCGCTCCGCGTGCTCTTGGGCCTGCTTCACCACGATGAGCAGAAGCATGTTGAGGCTCAGTACGCCGTCCCCCTCTAGCAACGCCCCCATCGCTTCGAGCATGGCGGACTCAATCTGGGCTGGATCGGGCGCGCACCAGTGCGGTGGCTCGGTTGCATCTTCCCACTCGCGCGCGAGGCCAGCAGTACCCGACGATTCGCAGAATCGTCTCCAAGTCGATGTCGGGAGCGCCAGCGTCAGCGCAGCAAAATCGTCCGAAGCGTCGGTCCAGCGATGAAAGTCTCGCGACCGGACACAAACTAGATCGCCAGCTATTGCCTGCTGATACCCAGTCTGCCAGTCGTGGCGTGCAGAGCCCTTAGTAATCAGCGTCAACTCGTGGAAGTCGTGGCCGTGGAACTGGCTCTTAGGACCTGCGTTGGCCCTGCTCATCGCGGTCACCAGATACGGCACTCCCGACGCCAAGGTCGTGAATCGCAACATGAGCGTGCCCTGCATCCTCGATTGATCCATCTACCCGCAGATATACCTGGAAGCTGTGCAGAATGTTGCGTTAGAGGTTTTTTGGGGTGAAACTTGTGCCGCACCCGCAACTCTTGGCGGCGTTGGGATTCTCAAATGCCAGGCCCGGTCCGAGCAAGTTGCCGGTCACGATTAGGCGTGCTCCGAGAAGGAACTTAGAAGACTTGGGGTCTACGACGAATTCCACGCCACCCAGAGTGAGTGAGACGTCGCCTTCCCGCCGCGCCGAGTCGATCCGGAACAGGTACTCGAAGCCGGAACAACCGCCACCCTTCACGCCGAGCCGAATGAAAGAACCCATTTCCGGGTTGCGAGTCAGGACGCGCGCAGCCTGCTGCGCTGCCTCGGCTGTGATCTCAACGGGGAATTCCGTGCTCATAGTCGCTCGATGATCGGGAGAGGCTCCAGGTTTTCGCGACCGGGGGCCCATCGCCGTTGCGCCACATCCGCCAAGGTCGTCGAATTGACGAGCTGGTCGACCACGAACTGGATCCTCGACCAAAGTTCGCCGACGACGCAGTCGTCGCGGTGTACGCACTCCTCGTCGGTCCCGGAGTGACGAATGCAAAATCCATCGTCATACAATCGTCCGCCGAGGCAGTTCAACACTTCGCCGATGGTGATCTGCTCCGGGCTACGCGAAAGCCGGTAACCCCCGGACTGTCCTCGCGTGCTCTTGATGAACTCTCCCTTGCGGAGCAGACTCAGAAGCTTGGCAGCGTGAGGCTCTGTTATTCCTTCCAGCTTTGCGATCTCGGGGATTGTGCTCATCCCGTCGGGGCCCTTCTCTGCGATTTGCAGTAGGCACCGAATTCCGTATTCTTCCTGGGCACTAAATTTCACAGTAGTCCTAGCTCCAGCTTGACGTGCTCGGGCATCCGATCGAGTGTGTAGGGAGGATCCCAAGTCAGATTGACCTTCGCCTCACGGACGCCAGCGACGCCAGCGATGACGGACTGGACCTCGCCTGGCAACGTCTCGGCGACCGGGCAGGCGGGCGATGTCAGTGTCATGAGAATCTCGACATGGCCCGAGTCGTGGACTGTCACATCGTAAATGAGCCCCAGGTCGTAAATGTTCACGGGCAACTCTGGATCGTAAACCGTTTGGAGTGCCTCAATCACTTCTCCTTCCAGCAGGTTTCGCTGAATCGAGTTGAGAGGCTGTGGCTCCGTGGCCGGGATATCGATGCGCTCAGGCATTCCCGGCGTCCTTCGGGTGTTCTAGAGCCGCGATCAGCGTATGGCCCGCCAGCGTTGCGCACTTCACCCGCATGGGGTACTCCCGAACTGGCAGTAGCGCCACGAATTCACCAAGCGCTTCGGACTCGGAGACGTCTCCGTCCACCATGGCGCTCCGAAATCTGCCAAAGAACTGCTTGGCGTCCTCTAGTTTCATCCCTGTCACGCGCTCGGTCAGCAGACTCGCGGCAGCCTGAGAAATGGCGCATCCACACCCGGTGAACTTGCATTGGACGATCACACCGTCCTGAACGCGCAAGGAGATCTCAATCTCGTCGCCGCAGAGTGGGTTGTAGGATCGCGCGGAATGGGTCGCGTCCGGCAGCTCTCCGAAGTTTCGGGGGCGCCGACCGTGATCCACGATCAATTCTTGGTACATCTCTTCCAAGGCCATGCGTATCCTACCAAATAAACTATACCTTTTTGGCAGGATTACCCCAAGCGGTTGCTTACCGAGTCGTGCGACGCGGGAAATTTTGCCGCATGGCCAGCAGAAGGGTCCACAGGATGCAAAGTGCGACCAAGGCTAGCCCCGCGGTGGGTACGAGCCGATAAACGATCGCTGCCGAAAGAGTCAGCGCGGCGGCGACGGTTCCCCAGAGTCGGATGAGTTCCATCGATTGTCCTCTGAGTCTATGACGTCAGCTTTCGCGCAAAAGGCGCATCGTTGGGACGATGGTCCCGCGACCGGGTCATAATTGACTGCGTAGTATAGATTGTCCTGTGCGATGTCGGGTCTCCCGAGTGGGCACAGGCAGGAACCCACGCATGTCAGAAAACAACCCTGCAACCATCGAAGAGAAGTCTGAGCACGACCTCCTGCTGGAGAGTTGGGCGCAGCGAGATTACAAGGAAGGATTTGTCACCGATCTGGAGACCGATTCGTTCGAGCCCGGCTTGAGCGAGGAGACCGTTCGGCGGCTGAGCGCAAAGAAGGGCGAACCCGAGTGGATGCTCGAATGGCGGCTGAAGGCGTATCGACACCTTCAGTCCATGAAACCACCCCACTGGGTCAACGCCCACTACACCGAGCCCGATCTTCAGGCCATTAGCTACTTCTCTGCTCCCAAGCAGATGCCCAAGCTGAACTCTCTGGACGAGGCCGACCCGAAGCTCATTGAGACGTTTAACAAGCTCGGTATCCCCTTGCACGAGCAGATGATGCTGGCGGGGGTCGCGGTGGACGCGGTATTCGACAGCGTCTCGGTGGCGACGACTTTTAAGGAGACCCTCCGCGAGGCAGGCGTCATCTTCTGCAGCATCAGCGAAGCGATCCGCGAACACCCCGAGCTGATTCGCCAGTACCTGGGCAGCGTCGTGCCCTACAGCGACAACTACTTCGCCACGCTGAACTCCGCAGTCTTCTCCGA
The DNA here is from genome assembly GCA_016788115.1 of Chthonomonas sp. Lineage (NCBI taxonomy): Bacteria > Bacillati > Armatimonadota > Chthonomonadia > Chthonomonadales > Chthonomonadaceae > Chthonomonas > Chthonomonas sp. The sequence goes on from JAEURR010000006.1 coordinate 221,841, forward strand.
TGGCAGCTTCGTGTTCATCCCCAAGGGCGTCCGGTGCCCGATGGAACTGAGCACCTACTTCCGTATCAACGCCGCCAACACCGGGCAGTTCGAGCGAACCCTGATCATCGCCGAAGACGGCGCGTACGTCAGCTACCTTGAAGGTTGCACCGCCCCGATGCGCGATGAGAACCAGCTACACGCCGCGGTCGTTGAGCTGATCGCGTTGGAAAATGCGACGATCAAGTACAGCACCGTTCAGAACTGGTATCCGGGCGACCCCGAAACCGGAAAAGGCGGTATCTACAACTTCGTCACCAAGCGCGCGAAGTGCGAAGGTCGCGGTTCGAAGGTCACCTGGACCCAGGTCGAGACAGGGAGCGCCATCACGTGGAAGTACCCAAGCGTCATCCTCAAGGGTGACGATTCGGTCGGCGAGTTCTACAGCGTCGCACTCACGGCGGGTCAGCAGCAGGCAGACACCGGCACGAAGATGATCCACATCGGCAAGAACACCCGATCGGTCATCGTGAGCAAGGGAATCTCCGCTGGCAACGGTCAGAACACTTACCGCGGTCTGGTGAAGATCAACGCAGGTGCCGAGAACGCCCGCAACTATTCGCAGTGCGATAGCATGCTCATGGGCGATCGCTGCGGTGCCCACACCTTCCCCTATATTGAGGTGAAGAACAAGACGGCGAAGGTCGAGCACGAGGCTTCCACGAGCAAGGTCGGCGAAGACCAGATCTTCTACATGAACCAGCGCGGCGTAGCCACCGAAGAGGCGGTCAACATGATCGTCAGCGGCTTCTGCAAGGACGTCTTCCGCGAACTCCCGATGGAGTTCGCCGTCGAAGCCCAGAAGCTCCTCGGCGTCTCGCTCGAGAGTTCCGTCGGCTAAGAAGCACCCTGCCCCTGGACGACCGAGCGGCGCGCCCAGGGGATTGTGATAGCGAGGAACTTCCCCCGACGCGAGTCAGTATGGTATGCCAAATGTCTTACCTAGCCTCGCTCCTCCTCCTCACCGTATCCGCCCCGCAGCCTGACGTAATCGATCAGTACGTCGAGGCGCAAATGAAGGCCCAACACATCCCCGGCCTCACGATCCTCGTCGTTCTCGACGGCAAGATTCTCAAACGCCAGGGCTACGGCTTCAGCCACCTTGAGACCAAGGCGGCGGCAAAGGTAGAGGATCGATTCGACATGGGCAGCATCGGTAAGACGTTTACCGCGACGATGATCATGCAGCTCGTGGAGAAAGGCAAGCTCAAGTTGGAAGACAAGGTCAGCCAGCACCTATCGGATTGGCCCAAGGCCTGGGGCGAAATCACGATCAAGCAGTTGATCTCTCACCAATCGGGAGTGCCAGAGTACGCGGGAGTCCCGACCATCGGGCTCAATGACACGTACGACGCTGCGACTTGGAAGAAGCTCATGTATGCGCTTCCGCTGGACTTCAAGCCGGGGCAGATGTTCCAGTACAGCAATTCGAACTTCACGACCCTTGGCATGATCCTCGAGAAGGTGTACAACAAGAAGTACATCGACATCGTCAACCAGCAAGTCTTTAAGCCCGCGGGAATGAAGTCCACGGTCTTTCGGACTAAGCAGGGTGAACTTCCGAAGGGTTCTGCGGCAGGCTACTTTTACGGAACCGAGTGGGAGAATGCTGGGCCTGGAGGCATCGCGGCGACTCCTGCGGACGGAGGCGGTTTCACTACCGTCGATGACCTGCGCAAGTTTATCGAGGCGGGTCGAGCGGGCAAGCTTGTCAAACTCGAAACACTGCGTCAGATGCAGCAGGCATCGCTGGTGACCAGTGGTCGCACCACGCCTTACGGTTTAGGATGGATGGTGAGCGATACCTCGGTCTCGCATGGTGGCAATTCGGTCGGGTTCGCGGCGGCGATGAGTACGTTCCCCGCCCAAAAGTTGGAGATCTACATGCTCTGCAACACGTACTCCGTGCTCGGCGACGGATTCGCCGCCGGGTTGGCGATGCAGTTAGCACCCGAGTTGAAGCCCAAGCCGGTGCCCAACGCAACTGATCCTGATCCCGCGCGCACTGCCCGACTCCTGGAGGCGTTCCGCGCGCTGGCCAGCGGGAACATTGACGACAAGGCCTTTGGACCCGACATGCAAGCCCGCCTCAAGACGCTGCGAGGCCAAATGGCCCTACAAACCATGGCACCGTACACAAAGTGCCAGGCCCTCCAGTTCACGGCCGAGCGTGATGCGGCTCCAGATCACATCGTTCAGTATCGATTTGTGGTGGATGGAGTCTCGCGGCTGGTCGAGTTCGTGATCACACCAGAAGGGCCACTCTACAGCGTTCGCGTGCTGCCCGATCCCGGTCGCGGCACAGAGTGAGCAGGTCCCTTGGGCAGGTCGGTCTCGACTTGTGTGAGATCGTGGTTGCTTTGGAGCAACGGTAACCGAACCGCGTCAGAACTCAGGATGCCGGACTGAGCGAGTAGGGCCTTGTTGGCGATCGGCTGCGAGAACCCTCGTAGTTTTGCGAGGGTTGGTTGCACCCACTCGAAGCGAGTCCGAGCCGTCTCGCTTCCCCACTCAGCTACGATGCTGGCGAGCGTGCGCGCCAGCACGTTCGCCGCGCCGCTGATGCTCCCATTCCAGCCCGCGTCCAGGGCTAGAGCGAGGAGGGTCTCATCGCCGACAAGCAGCGAATGGTCGGGTGTGGCATTTCGAAACGCGGCGAGGTTTCCCGGCTCACCCGAACTATCTTTGACGCCCGCGAACATTGGATGTGCTCGCCACGCTTTGATCATCGCGACTGTGATGGTCACGTCCGACTTTTTGGGAAAGTTGTAGGCGAGGATCGGAATCTTGCTTGACTCCATGAGCCCCAGGAACCAGTCGATGATCCCCTTCTCCTGCGCCTGGAAGTAGCTGGGAGGCATCACCAGGCAAGCCACTGCGCCGTCTTTTGCCGACTGGCTCGCCAGCCATTTAGCTTCCTCTAAGCTCGATGTCCCAATCCCCTGAATCAAGTTCAACTTGCCCCGCATCGGAATCGCCGCGCGCAAAAGGTCTCGCCGTTCGACCGCACTCAGGGATGGGCCTTCTCCGTTGGTCCCACCGAGCACCGCACCAACACATCCGACGCTCTCGAACCACGCGAGTAGTCGCGCGAGAGAAACAAGATCGATTTCACCGGCAGAGTCAAACGGTGTGACCGACGCAGGATAGACACCGGTGGGAAGCGGGCTCATTCTCCTAGTGTGACTCAAGAATTCTTGCGATTTATTTGCACATGCAAGCAATATTTGACACGTGGGAGTAGTATTAAATGCAATGACATCAACAACTGCAACAAAAACGGTCCGCGACGCTGCCGTCCATCGAGTGTCGATTCGCAAGTACACCGATCAGCCGATCAGCGAGGAGCTCATGAACGAGATTCTGGACACGGCCGGACGTGCCCCCTCGCCTTGGAACGTTCAGCCGTGGCGCGTCACAGTGGTTCGCGATGCCGAGATGAAGCAGAAGCTGATGGGCGCGGCGTACGGACAGCCTCAAGTCGGCGCAGCAACTGCGGTCCTGGTTGTGGCGAGCGATATGAAAGATGCCGTTGATCACGCCGAAGATTTCGTGCACCCAGGCATGGCCGATCGAACCGCTGAGCTGGCGCAATCGACCCGCGACATGTTCGGCAAAATGGGCGACGAGAAGTCCGACGAGTGGGGCTTCGCCGAGTCGAATATCTTCCTCGGCTATCTGCTCCTAGCACTCGAATCGCACGGCATCGGCTCGTCGCCCATGCTCGGCTTCGACCCGGCCCAAGTCCGAGAGCTTCTGGGGATGCACGACCGCGTGCGCATCCCGGCATTGGTGGCGATCGGCTACCCCGCAGAGGCGGGTTTCCCGCAGTTCCGGCACCCCCTCTCTCGCTGGACCAAGACGGTCTAACTCCCGCGAAGTTGCCCGCGGAATGCAGACCGCGGGCAACTTCCCCAGTTTCGGCGCGTGGTGCCACAATGGAGTGCGATGAAGCCCACCGTACTTGTCTTGGGATCCGGTCCAATCCGCATCGGGCAGGGCATCGAATTCGACTACTCCTGCGTCCACTGTGTCTGGGCGCTCCAGGAGCTGGGCTACCGGGCGATCATCCTCAACAACAACCCCGAAACGGTCTCGACCGACTTTGACACGGGCGACGGCCTGTACTTCGAACCTGTTACCTTGGACGACGTCCTGCGGGTGGCGCGCCACGAGAATGTGGTCGGAATCGTTTGCCAGTTTGGCGGCCAAACCGCCATCAATCTAGCTGAAGGGCTGCACCGCAGCGGAGAAACGATCCTCGGTACCGGCTACAAGAGCATCGCCCGTGCCGAAGATCGTTCGCTGTTCGACGCCATGCTCCAGGAACTGGGCATCAATCGCCCCGCCGGTCGCGCCGCCCGATCTCTCGAAGAGGCGCTTGACACCGCCGATTCGGTCGGCTATCCGGTGCTCGTTCGGCCAAGCTACGTGCTTGGTGGCCGGGCGATGGAGATCTGCTTCGACCGCGAATTTCTCACCAAGTTCTACGCCCAGGCCGAGGACGCGAACCCGGGCCAGCCTGTGCTTGTGGACCGATATGTGCAGGGTTCCGAAGCAGAAGTCGATGTGATCTCCGACGGCGTGGACACGCTCGTCCCCGGAATCATGGAGCACATCGAGCGCGCTGGCGTCCACAGCGGCGATTCGATGGCGGTCTATCCGCCGGTCGGGATCTCGCGCGAGACCCAATGGCGCATGGTCGAGATCGCCTGCGACATCGCGCGGACCCTCGAGGTTAAGGGGCTCATGAACATTCAGTTTGTGGTCGATGGCGATGACGTGTACGTGATCGAAGTCAACCCGCGCGCCAGTCGCACTGTGCCGTATCTGAGCAAAGTCAGCGGGATCCCGATGGTTCAGCTAGCGACCCGAGCGATGATGGGTGAGAAGCTCAAGGACCTTGGCTACGGCAGCGGCCTGTGGTGCGCCGACGGGACCGAGCCGTCGCCGGGTGTGGTCGCTCCGCGAGTGGGCGGCAAAATCGCCAATCGGAGTGACTACGTCGATGGCCGACTGGCGCAGTCGCACCTGTTCGCGGTGAAGGCCCCGGTCTTCAGCTTCCAAAAGCTATCAAGAGTCGAGCCGAGCCTCGGCCCCGAGATGAAGAGCACGGGCGAGATCCTCGGGATCGACCGCGTCTACGAAGCGGCTTTGTACAAAGCACTCGTTGCCAGCCACATCCAGTTCAAGCCCACCGGCCTCGTCGTCCTGACCGTCAATCCCCGGGACCGTGAAGGGGCGATCCAGGTTGCCCGTGAACTCACGCGGCGGGGTTACTCACTCGCCGCGACGGAGGGGACCCACGCCGCCCTCGCCTCCGAGGGGATCGAGGCGCAAATGGTCAAGAAACTGCAAGAAGGTTCTCCTAACCTTCTGGAGCTGATCCAGTCGGGTCAAGTCTCGTTGATGATCAACACGCCCTCCGGAGCGGCCGTAAGCACCGATGAGGCGAAGTCGATCCGCCGCGCGTGTATCGAAGCAGGGGTCGCGTGCGTAACCAACATTGACACTGCCAAGGCGCTCGCCACGGCGCTAGACTACTTCGCAAATCCCGAGCGCTCCATGTGCCTACCCTACACCGAGTACCTTCGGCCCGCGACCGTCGCGAGGTAAATTTTAAGAGCCTATGCCGGACGATTACGAAGACGAGCCCGAAGATCTCGATACACCTCCGCCGTTTTTCCCGTATGACGGGGAGGATGCGGATCGTGAACCTGTCGACATGGGCGAGCCGGTCGAGGTTCAGGTCGAGGCGGTGTTGGCGGCAGAGCACGCTGGCAACGTCCAGCAGTTCGTCTTGCTCAGCGACGGCGACCGAAAGCTCCCCATCCAGATAGGCGGGTTTGAGGCCGCCGCGATCACCCTTGTGCTCGAAGGCAAGAAGACCGACCGACCGATGACTCATGACCTGACGAAAACGCTCGTCGATCGTCTGGGGGGCGAACTCGTCCGAGTCGTCATCGACGACCTCTGGAACACGACATACTACGCCAAGCTCTTCCTCATGCACGATGGCGAGGAAGTGATCGTCGATTCCCGACCGAGCGACTCGATTGCGTTGGCGCTGCGCTTCGATGCCCCCATCTTCGTCTCCGAGGCGATCCTCGCCCAAGCCGACGAATAGGCTAGATCGGGTACAACCTGCCACAGTATGCGGGCCATTTGGTTGTGCTTTGTTCTTGTTTTTGCCATTCTCGTCGCGGGATGCGGCGGGTCCGGCCCTGGTGCGACGGCGGCCCTAAAGGTCACACCCGGCGACACGGGCCTGCTCCCCAACGAAACGGTCCAACTTGCGGCAATTCCTGCCGGTGGCTCGTTCGAACCGGTGGTGTGGAGCGTCGTGGGCGGCTCGGCCAACGGAACCGTGACTACGGACGGCCTATACCGGGCTCCGGCGACCACGGGCACTTTCCAGGTGCGCGTCGCTCTGAAGGATAACCCCGGGGTGTCGGCCACCGCGACGATCAATGTTGCGAGCACGATCACCGTGAGCATCCTGCCCGTGAATCCGAAGCCCCGATACACCAGCGGCAACACCGTTATTTTTGTCCCTAGCGTCACTGGCCAAAGCGCTCAGTCGGTCCGATGGCAAGCCTCCGGTGGTTTCATCACCGAAACGGGTCAGTTCACCGCCCCCGCTACTCCCGGAGTCTACGTGGTGACCGCTACAAGCTTGCGCGATAGCAGCAAGGCGGCAACCTACAATGTCGTCGTGTCGGATACGCCGGTGGTCCGCATGGACATCCAGGATAAGGGCAGCATCTGGATTCGCATGGCCACTGCGGAAGCACCCAACACCACCGCCAACTTCCAAAAGCTGGCGCGAGAGGGTTTCTACAACGGCTCGGTCTTCCATCGCTACGGACCGGATGAGGGGCAACCCGCGTTCATCCAGGGCGGGGATCCGAACACCAAAACCAAACCGCTGACCGACCCGAGCATCGGCACCGGAACCCCCGGGTACACGATCAACTTCGAGGCGAACCCGCTGCAACACAAGGTCGGTGCGATTGCGATGGCGCGTGGCAGCTCGCTCAACAGCGCTGGCTGCCAGTTCTACATCTGCCACCAGGATATCCCTGGGTTCGATGGTGACTACGTTATCTTTGGCAAGGTGATCGGCGGCCTGAGCGTCGCAACTAGCCTTCGCCGCGGCGACAAGTTACTGGAAGCGGCCGAGCTGAATTAAGATTTTGCGCGGAGCATCGTCGCGGCGATCGCATCGAGGATTTCTAGAAGCTCATCGATCTCCTCGGCGGTGACGCTGAGGTTCGGTCGGAACCGAATCGAGATCAAGCCCGCCCCGAGCAGCAGCGTCGAGTACTCCTCGCGCGCTAGCCGGACGAACTCGGCCTTGAGCTCGGGCGTCGCCAATTGGAAGCCCTGGTACAGCCCCATCCCGCGTACATTTTTGAGCAATGTCGGGTAGCGCTGGACCAGTTGTAGCAGCCCGTCGCGCAGGCGATGCCCATTCGTTTTGGCTGCTTCTACTAGGTTCTCTCTTTCTACAATTTCGAACTCGTGAACAACGCGGACCATATCCGCCAGCGTGCCACCCCATGTCGAATCCAGTACGCCCATTTCTTCCAGCGGCTCCAGCATCCACAGCGTGCCACAGCCAAACTTTTTCCCACTCGCCACGGCAATGGGCGGATGCGGCAGATCGAAGTGGTCAATCGCGAACCACTCGCCAGTGACGCCCCCCCCCGTCTGCACTTCGTCGAATCCGACGTACACGCCGTAATGGTGAGCCAATTCGCTCAGCCCGCGGAAGAACTCCGGTTGGGCGCATCGCTGACCGCCCGCACCCTGAATCGGCTCGACGATGATGCCGACGATCTCGTCGTGCATCTGGGACAGCGCTGCTTCGATCAAGTCGAGGGATCGCTCGGTAATGGCAGTCTGCTGCTCGGCGGTGTGCATGCTCCCGACGCTTGGGAACGGCAGCTTGATGTTGCCACCCACTGTCAGCCCGTGAAAGTCGCGCGTGGCGACCGTATCAAGAGTCTGCGTGACACCGAGCGCAAAAACCGTACGTCCGTGGAACGCCTTATCGAAGTAGATGAACCGCTTGTGCGACGGGACGTGCCCGTCCCGCTTTTTCTTAGAGTTGAAGCGTGAGATCATGTACTTCATCATGTTCTCGACGGCCTCGGCCCCTGAATTCACTGCATAGACTTCCAAGTCCGGACCCTGCATCACCTTTGGCGCATGCCGATTCAGCAGCCGATAGTAGTCGAGGCACTGCGGGGTCAGAAAGTCGGGATTCGCCGTCTTGTTGTTCGCGGCGACGGTCAAGCGTCGAACATAGTCCGGCTCGTAGAGGGCCGGGTGGTTGTGCCCGATCAGCTTGCTCCCGTAGTATCCGGCCCAATCGAAAATCTCCTGTCCGTCAAGCGTCACTAGTCGCATGCCATTGCACCGCTCGATGTCCAGAGAAAACGGATACGGATCGAACAGAACGTACTCCAGAACCTCATCCAGGATCGCCTTGGATTTGGGGCCTGGCAGGTGAAGCGGCTTTTGGCGCGACGAAGGAGAGGTGCTCATAGGTGGGACACCTCTAGTGTACCTTTTGAACCTAAGCGGGGCCAAAAATGGCGTCGGCAGCCAGCACGGAAGTCGTCTCGCCTTCCAGGCTACAGATTAGTTCTCCCTGCGGACCGATCCCGATCCCGATCGCCACCTGACCGTCAGGGAGCGTGTATCGCTTCCCTGCCGTTTCATCGAACCGAGACCACACCGACTTGAGATCGTGCCATTCATTGGGCTCGGGAAGGAGGCTGACGCGCTCCAAAATCTCTTCGCACACGTGCTTGGGATCGAACCGATCACCCGAGCCCATCTCAACGTTTCCGGCACGGCCAGACAGATCTCCAGGAAAATCCAGGACGCCCAGGTTCAGTCCGATGCCGATCACAGGCACGCGCCGACCCTTCGGATCCTCCACCATGTGAGTGAGCACACCGCCAACTTTCTTTCCGCCAAGCAACAAATCGTTTGGCCAAGAAACGCGGCAGTGGACCGCCCCCGCCACCGCCAGCGCAAGATTCATCCCGATGAGCCACCCCTTCGGATGGTCCGCATAGTCCCAAAAAATGAGCGATGCGGTCATAGAGTGGCCGCGCTCGCTGTACCATTCGCGTTCAAACCGTCCGACACCCGCCGTTTGGTGGTGGGCAAACAGGACTCCGACTTTGGGTTCTTCGCCAGAGGCGACGTGAGCCTTGGCGGCGACTTGGGTTGATTCGACCTCATCGAGTTCGATCCACACCCCACTGGCTAAGGGAGACTTCATGCTTGCGGCCAGTTTACTCAGGAAGTATTTCCAGCTGTGCCCGCGCGGCCAGCTCCTCGCCAATCAACTCGAAGTGCACTTCGACTTCGTTGCGAAGCCAGCCAACCGGGGCTTTGACCCCTCCGGCGACAATGTGCGCCGGTGGAGAGATCGTCACAGATCCACGCTCAAGTTCTACTAGAAATCCATCCTTGGCGCGACGGATGGTCCGGATGTCCTTGTACGGGATCTGCTTGCCACCCGTCGACCGGTTGACGAAGAATCCTTCGGGTCCAAGCGTGTACTCCGTTGCGGCGGCTTGGAGGTGCATCAGGTCTGCGACCGCGCTCTTCCCCACCTCGATCACTGCGCTCGCAGCTTGGGTCAGATCTTTGGCGATCCCCCGTGCCCCTTCGCGACGGACGATCCCCATACCAGAGCGCTTCGCCTTACCGCGCATCGTTTGGGCACCGTGACGCAGCCACTGGATGGCCTCGGCAGGGCGGTAAAGAATGTAGTCACTCATCGTGTTTACATTCTAGGACGTGCGCGCGGGGCCCGGCGGACCAAAGTCACGCTAAAGCGTATTCGAGCTTCGTGCGAACCCAGGCAGCGCGACGAACCCCGATGCGCTGCGTGTTGGGCGGCGACCAGACGTCCAGCTCGATCAACCACGCGTCGATGTCATGCGGCCCGAGGTCGCCGGTGAGCAGCCCTTCGCACGCTCCCCAACGGACCCACGCTAGGACACGCAATGCATCGGCGTAGCTCAGCTCCCGTGATTTCACCGCGAACTCGATCGCTTGGCCAACCAGATTGCGTAGTGGCGTCCGCTGGACCGAGGCGCGTGCCGCGTGTTCTTCCGTCATGAGGTACGCCGCCGCCCCGGCAAACGCCGAGTCGTAAAGTCCGATTCGAGAGACCTGGAATGCGTGACCGATCGCGCGGCTGTGCTCCCCAAACGGACCGCGGACGACGACGCCCTGCTCAGCGATCGCCCGCAAAACTGACGCAAGACGACCGGTGTGCGCCAAGCCAATGAGGTGAAACATGCCCGAGATCCGGCACCCGGTCCCAGCATTGGTGATGCTTGTGGTCAGATGGCCGAGCTCCTTGGTTTGTGCGTAGTCGAGCGTAGCTCCGAGAGTCCGCTCGACCGTGCGAGAATGCCGTTCGGCCTCTTCGGGACACCAACCCGGAAGCACCGACTGGATCCGGAGATGATCTTCCTCCAGCACAAGAACGGAAACGGCTCTTGCTTCATCCAGCCAAAGCGCCTGCCCCGGTTTGCTCCCTTCGAACTCCGGAGAGACCAGCCGTAAATGCGCGAGAAAATCCCTCTCGGGTGGACTCAGTGGCGAACTCACTTGCCACGTAAGCTCGGCGTAGTGAATCGCGTGAGCGATTTTTGCGCTCACTTCGCGCGCTTCGTCGGGCTTCAGCGCGGGTGGAAATGGGTATCTGGCGACGTTCCTGGCGAGCCGGCAACGGGTCGATGCCACGACGTCTCGACACGGTCCGGCGGTGGCAAGCCACGCGGGTGCAACTTGGCTATGCATCACCATCTGCTCGAACGACTCGGGAGTTCGCGTGAAATTTGCCAAGATTCTCCTATTTTACGTTGCTCAGTTGGACAAAGCTAGGGTGTCATAATAGGACGTATGACCATCATGCATCTGATCGGCACTGCTGAATTTGCAGGCACAGAGCAGATGGTTCTTACTATTGGCCAAGGGCAGATCGTCCGAGGACACCGAGTCCTGGTCACCACTCGCGAGCGCGGCAAAGTCGGAGAGTATCTCGCCGACCAGGGGCTACAAGTCATTGCGCCCAAGATTGGACCCGTCAGCGCCCCATTTCGGGTCGCCTCGGTTTGTCGCCAATATGGCGTGGACATTTTGCATTCACACCTTACAAGCGGGACGCACGTCGCCAATGCGACTAGCCTCCTGACTGGAATCCCCGTCGTCGATCACCTCCATGTCTACAGCAAGGACGTGAGCCACAAGGTCGCGGCGCGACGTGGCAAATTGATCGCAGTCTCGAACAGCGTCAATGAGTTCTATCGAGAGAACAGCCGCATCGACCCATCCCGCATCGTCACCGTCCTGAATGGCAGTTCCATCGTCAACGATCCGGACGCGAAGATGGACCGCGAACTCGCGCGCAAGGTCGTGGCCGATGAGCTCAAGCTCAAAACAGTGCCTCGATTCGTGACCATCGCTGCCCGGATCACGCCACAGAAGGGTCAAGATCTCTTCGTTGGAGCAGCCGAAAAGTTGGCGGCGAGTCATCCCGACGTGCACTTCCTGATGGTGGGTGCCGCCGAAGATCCAGAGTTTGCGGAAACCATTTACGCGAGCATCCGCGACCGTGGCCTGAGCGATCGGGTTCATCGGCTTGGATTCCGCCGCGACATCGCTAAACTGCTTCGTGCCTCCGAAGTCGCTTGCGTCCCCTCTCGTTTCGATCCGTTCCCTTTGAGCTCTCTCGAACCAATGCTCGTGGGTACTCCGCTGGTCGCCACCCGAGTGGGCGGAATCCCAGAATGCTTGCATCGCCCGGAGCTTGGCGTTTTGGTCGAGCCTGAGTCCGTTGCGTCGCTGGCCGACGGCATCCATTCGTTGCTGAGCGATGCGCAGTGGTGGCAGTGCATCGCCGAAAATGCTGAGGCGGAAGCGAAGCAGCGGTACAGCGTCCACGCGATGCTCGATCAAATCGAGGCCGTTTACGGTTCCCTGCTCACCCCCAAGCGCGAGCCCGGTACCAGCCTAGCTAAGTAAGGCCTGACAGAGTCGGGCATACTGGACCCTATGCACCTAAGTGCGCGCGCCGTTGCAGATCGATTGCGCGAAAACAGCCTGCGAGCATTCCAGCATCGGGACTTTAGACTCTTGTGGATCGGCGCATTCGTGTCGTTCTTCGGGTCTTGGATCCAGAACGTCGCCCAGGGCTTCTTGGTTTACGAGCTCACTCGCGACGTCCGTGCTCTGGCCATGGTGAGCTTCCTTGCAAGCGCACCCAGCGCTGTGCTGGGACCGATTCTAGGCGCGATGACCGATCTGGTCAACCGCCGCGTGGTGCTCATCATTTGCCAGGCCGTCTATGGGATCAACGCCCTCTTCATCGCCTTGATGATCACGACGGGCAACATCCACTACCACATGATCTTGGCTGTCGCCCTCATTAACGGGATCGTCACTTGTGTTGAAGTCCCGACTCGACAGTCGCTCGTGGGATCGATCGTCGCGGCCGAGGATATCTCCGCCGCGGTGCCCATCAATGCGATGACGTTCAATCTTGCTCGCTTGCTCGGCCCCTCGGTGGGCGGATTTCTGGCAGCGACGTTCGGTGCTCAAGCCTGCTATGCCGTCAATGGTTTCTCGTACCTCGCCCTCATCGCTTCGGTCTTCATGATTCGCGCGAACATCTCGGCGCGGACGACCCGAAGCGAGCCCATTAAGGACCTGGTGCTGGAGGGGATGCGGTTCACTTGGCGAGATCGCAGCCTGCGCGCGGTATTTATCTGCGAGGCGATCGTTTCGGGGTGCGGACTCTTCTACATTTCGCAGATGGCCGCAATCACGCGTGAGATGTTCGGGCTGGACCAGCGTGGATTGGGCCTCTCCATGAGTGCCATCGGCGTCGGCACAATGACGTCGCTGATCGTCACGATGGGCCTCTCGCACAAGCCGATCAAGACTCTGTTGGTACGACTCTCCATGGTCTCTTGCGGGGTTTCGCTACTCGTGTTATCGCTTCTCAGCCACCCCGCGGCGGCGTTCATCACGTTTGCATGCATCGGAGCATCCGTCGTGATGCTCTTCAATACGTGCAACACGCTGTTCCAGTTGCTGTCCCCTGAGCGGCTGCGAGGACGCACGCTCTCGATGCACGTGTGGGCACTCAATGGCTTTGGAACAATCACCACGCCCATCTTTGGGCTCATCGCCCACAGTCACGGGCTGCGCACCGCTCTGCAAGTCGGCGCGGCATGTGTGTTGATCGGCGGGATCTGCGCATGGACGGCAAAGCTGAACTTCGACGCAGAGATCGCCAAGCGTACGGCCAGCGCAAACTAAGACAACAGTAGGCTCCGGCGGACTCGCCGGAGCCTACTGCGAAAGTCTGGAGCCGACAACAGGATTCGAACCCGCGACCCGCTGTTTACAAAACAGCTGCTCTACCACTGAGCTATGTCGGCTTGGATCTCTCTATTATGATTGGCTTCAGACTGGATTTACTTGCGTCGCTTGCGCATCTTCACGAGCTTCGGCTCGCCACCGCTGTAGTCCAGACGGTACCCAGCAGGGATCTTTCGCAGAGCATCTCGCACATCGGCAGGCAGTTCGACGACGGCAGGCTTCGCTGCGCGTGTCGCTCGCTTTACCGGAGTACGGAAAGCGGACTGAGCAGCGGTCGCGTCTCCAATCTCCGTAACCGGGTGAGCACCTTTGTCCCCGACCTTGAGGATCGCGGCAGTGGGCGGGATATGAATAAACATAAAGTTGTCGCCCGACAACATGCGTGCCTCGAACGGAAGAGAGATCTTCTTTGTGCCAAGTCGCACGGAGAGAACTCCGGACTTTGGTTGTGCCTTAAGCTTCAAGGCCTTGGTGATTGAATCGACTGTTTTTGCCATAGCTGTTGTGTATGTTTGGTAAGTTACCTGGAGAGAATGATACCCATCTTTCCAAGAAAGTCAACATTCACAGATGTTTAGGAGAGAGCAATGTTATCGATAAGCCGTACGCTGTGGAACTTCGCGGCGACAATCAGGCGGGAACTTTCGGTAGGCGAGTTCAGAGGTTCGAGCGTAGATCCATCGACCAATGCGAGGTACTCCACTTGGAAACCAAAGATGGTTAGTGATGCAATACCTGCCTCCAGAACGCGGGAAACAGGCTCATCGCCGCGCAAAAGCTCCTGACGAGTGCGCACCAATGTCGCATAGAGTTGCGCCGCATCCTCGCGCTGCTCGTGGGTGAGATATTGATTGCGGCTCGAGAGCGCAAGCCCCGACTTCTCCCGCACAGTTGGAACAAACTCTAATTCGACAGGCATGTTCAGATCGGCGACCATCTGTCCGATAACTGCGCACTGCTGGTAGTCTTTTTGCCCAAAGTACGCATGGCGGGGGCGCACAATTTGAAACAGCTTGTTGACTATGGTCGCGACACCATCGAAATGTCCCGGGCGCGAGGTCCCCTCCCATAACTCCGACACCCCGCTGACACTCACTCTGGTCCGCATGCGTTCGGTCATTTCAGTGGCGTCAGGAACAAAGATCGCATCGACCTTCGCGGCCGCGCATTGCGCGATATCGTTCTGCTCTTGCCGAGGATACTTTGATAGGTCTTCGTGGGCAGCAAACTGAATAGGGTTAACAAACAAAGATACGACAACATGTCGGTGGGCACGTGCTTCTCGGATAAGTGTCATGTGACCTTCGTGTAAGGCACCCATGGTAGGAACGAAGGCAACATCAGTCCAACCGGCGCATGCCTGCTGATACTCGTGAATCGATCGCGCAATGATCAAAAGCTGTTCTCTTCGGTGGGAAACTCGCCTACTCGCACTTCTCGAACATATTCGCTTAGACCTTGTATCATGGTCGTTCCGATTTCGGCATACCGCTTAACGTGCCGAAAGTTCTTATCGCTGATGCCAAGTAGGTCATGAAAGACCTGAATCTGACCATCACACGCAGCTCCCGCGCCGATTCCGATCGTAGGGATCGTTAGGCTCTGCGTGATCGTCGCCGCGAGTTCGCGCGGGACCAGTTCCAACACTAGGGCGAAGACTCCCGCCTGCTCTAGCCTCTGAGCCTCATTCAGCACCCTGGAACCAGCATCTCCCTTGCCCTGTACTCGATGGCCGCCAAAGGCGTGGTACGACTGGGGAGTCATGCCGACATGACCCATGCAAGGAATCCCTGCCGCGACGATGGCGCGGGCGTGGTCCACATACGCTCCCTCAAGCTTGACCGCGGCTGCACCGGCTTTCACGAGTGCGATCGAGGAGCGGACCGCGTCTTCGATGCTCGCTTGGTAGGAGCCAAACGGAAGGTCGGCCACGACGAGCCCGCGCGAGGCTGCCCGAGCCACCCAGCGCGTGTGATAAATCATGTCGTCCAGCGACACCCCGAGCGTTGTGTTGCCCCCTTGGATCACATTGCCCAGGGAATCGCCAACGAGGAGGACATCGACTCCGGCATGGTCTGCGTGCTTTGCACCGAAAAAGTCGTATGCGGTGACGCAAACAATGCGCTCACCCCGCGCCTTCATCTCGATCAGACCAGGAGCGGTTACTCGTTGTCCCATGCCCAGAAAGTACCCGGCCTTACGGTTCGACCGTCGGGCCCGGCTCCCATTCTTGGACGCTCGCCCGCATCAAAACCTCGACGTGCATGTCCGACTCCACCCGGACTTGGCAACTCAGTCGAAACTCGCCGAGCACGCCGTCCTCTTCAAGGCAGTCGTGCTCCACTTGACCCATCGCGGGCTCTTGGCTGTGGAACTTCACCCGGCAAGTAGTGCATCGAGCGTTGCCACCGCATCGGTGGCTGACGTCCACCCCGTTCTGTTCAAGCGCATTGACAAGTTTTGTGCCCGGTTCGACGGCGAATGTGCCGAAACCCTCGGCAGTGACTGAGTGCGACATGCCCAGAGTTTACTAGCCGAGCGCCGGGAGAAACTCGCGCAGATCCCCGATCACCATATCCGGTGCAGGATCACCTTCCGGACGCTCTTCGGGCTGGGCATTACCATCCGCGCTCGGCGGAACATCGCTGGAGCGGCGGATCCATACTGTGCGCCAACCTGCCTCGATCGCCCCCTTGATATCGTGGCCGTACGAATTACCGACCATCAACACTTGGTGCGGTTCACATCCCACCGCCCGCCGGGCCCGCTCAAAGACGGACGGAAGCGGCTTGCCCTCTCCCAACTCCCCCTCGATGTAAATGTGGTCGAAGAAGTGTTCGATCCCGAGTGTGTTGATCTCTTGGCGCTGGATATCTGCAGGCCCGTTCGTGATCAGTCCCATGGGGTAACGACCCGTGAGTAGTTCCAGCACCTCATGCGATTCGGGAAAGAGACGCAAAGCCCGGTCGCGTTCGACGCTATAGGTCTCAGCCAACCGTTCGGCGTGGTCTTGATCGTGGATATCGAAGCTCTCCAGCATCAGTCGCATCTGCTCGATGCGCGTCGGTTTGCCCGTCTTTAGGTAGACCGGGTACCAGTGGGTCTGCTTCAGGTTCTTGCCAAAGACGCGAAATGCAGCGGCCCAGTGGCGCACCATCGTCTCGGGATCCGCATCGCCCGCGGGGTGCTGCTGAAAGGCGATGCGCAAAGCGGCTTTGCAGGCGTCCCAGTAGCCGCACAGCGTGTCATCGAGGTCGAAATAGATTGCGCGAACTGCGCTTAAGTCCGCACTCATTTCAGCTTCATCGCCGTCCTGACTTCGTCCATGGTTTGGGCAGCGGTGGCCCGAGCACGCTCCGCGCCACGCTGCAAAATGTCTTCGATCGTGGCGTCATCAAGCTGTGCGCGCCGATCCCAAATCGGCTGAAGCAATGCGACGAGGATCTCAGTGAGCTCCTTCTTGCTCTGCATGCATCCGCGCTCGCCTGCGACGTCCTCGGCCCACTGCCGCTCCCAATCGGGAGAGTACACGCGTAGGTACTGACACACGGCGCACCCCTCGGGGATGCCGGGGTCCGTCTTGCGCATCTTTGTCGGAGTCGTAAAGGCGGACTTGATCTGTTCGGCGAGCTCGTCGGCATTGGAGTTTAGCCAGATGCAGTTTCCATACGATTTGCTCATCTTTCGCATGTCCAGGCCAGGCAGCTTCGACAGCAATTCGTCGTCATTGATCAGGTCCTTGAAGTCCGGGAAGACTTCTCCAAATAGAGCATTGAACGACCTCCCGATCTCTCGCGACAACTCGAGGTGCGGCGCCTGATCGCGGCCGACCGGAACCGCGTAAGGCTTGTAAAGCAGGATGTCTGCGGCCTGGAGCACAGGGTAACCCAAAAGCCCGTAACTCACGATCCCGCCGCTCTTGACCTCATCGGCCTTCTCCTTGTAGGTCGGCGTGCGCTCCAACTTCCCTACGCCCACGACCATACCGAGCAGCAGCGCCAGCTCAGCGTGCTCCTTGACATCCGACTGTCGGAAGATCGCGCACTTGTCCGGGTCTAGCCCTGCCGCAACAAAGTCCTTCGCGACTTCGCGCGTATTGTGAGCGACGTCAAAGTGTTCTTCCGCGGCGGTCGTCAGGACGTGCCAGTCGGCGACCATGCAGTACATCTCATATTGCTCTTGGAGCACAATCCATGGCCGGAGTGCCCCCTCGTAGTTGCCGAGGTGGAGTCGCGGGCTCGTCGCCCTCATGCCGCTGAGAATCCGTTGTTTCGTCATCCGAGAAGTAGTTGAGTCAGCTGCTCCCGGACGGGGCCAAGAATGTAGCCGAGCAGATTCACATTGGCGACCTGGCTGATGAGAATGATGCCAAGGAGCGCGAACGAGCCCATGGTCAGGTTCCAGCGGATCCAGCTGATGCGACTCGGTCCGTGCAAGAACGCACTCAGTAGCCACATCCCGTCGAGGGGTCCAAGCGGGATTAAGTTGAACAGGAAGAGACCCACATTGACCAGGACGCCGATCAGGATGAAGAACAGGACAGCAGGACCAGGATTGATGTTGAAGATGAGCAGCGAACGATAGATGATCGCGTAGACGCCAGCCTGGATGAGATTACTGATGGGTCCCGCCGCCACCGCCGCGAAGTGGTCCCATCGCGGATTTCGCATGCGGCCCGGATCCATGGGGACAGGTCGCCCCCAGCCGATCCCGTATCCACTCATCGTCATCAGCACGATCATGATTCCACCGATAGGATCGATGTGGTTGAAGATGTTGAGCGTGACCCGTCCGTGTGCTCGCGGGGTGGGATCACCTGCCGAATCCGCCACTTTGGCGTGGGCGAACTCATGAATTCCGATCGAGAGCAGGACCATGACGATGGTCAGGAAAATGCCCATTGGCTCTTTAGGATCTAGCATGGTTCGCTCCGCAAATCGTTCGGAAGGACCTCGCGCGCAAACAGTTGATCGTGCGTTTCGCGGGTTTGGACCAACTCCACCGAACCGTCCAACCGCCGCAGCACAGCTGCGGGTCGGCAAAAGCGATTGTAGTTGCTGGCCATCGATGCATTGTACGCGCCCGTGCTGAGCACTTGCAGGAGGTCACCGGCCTGCGAGCTAACAGGCAACGAAACATCCGCAAAGAGTTCGTCTACCTCGCAGTGCGATCCAGACACGGTCACCGTTTCTGTGGGGCCGTCTCGTCCGACCACTTCGACGGAGTACCGTGCATCGTACAGTGCTGGCCGCGGGTTGTCGCTAAGCCCACCATCCACGCTCCAATACTTGTGCACCGGGGCAAACTTCTTCTCGCCTAGTGTGTATAAAGATACGCAGGCATGGCTAACCATACTACGACCGGGCTCGTGCACCAGCGCTGGCGAATAGCCGTACGGTTCACAAACCGCTCGAACCGCTTGGGCGATCTCCAGACAGTACTGCTGCAGCGCAATCGGATTGTCCTCATCCGAATACTGCACGCCCAGTCCGCCGCCAATGTTGACCCGTTCCAGCGGCATTCTGTGAAGCTGCGCCATTCGGACAGCGAATGCCGCGATCGCGATTCCCCCCTGCACTTGCGAATCGGAATCGAGCAACTGCGAACCGACGTGGCAGTGCACTCCTCGTAGGGGAAGGCCGCCGTCTAACATGCGCTTCACCGCGGCTTCAGCGGCACCGTCTGCGATCTGGAATCCAAACTTGGTCTCGGACTGTCCCGTTGAGATCCACACATGGGTCTTCGGGTTGACTCCGGGTGCCAGGCGAATCAGCAGATCGGGCACTTGGCCGCCCGCACGCTGGATCGCGATCAAGTGGTCGATGTCCGTGTAACTGTCAACGATGATCTCGTGGATGCCCCGCTCGCAGGCGGTTTCAAGTGCCTGGCGGGGCTTGTTATTCCCGTGCAGGTTGCAGCTTGATGCGGGCACCCCGGCCCTGCGCGCGGCTTCGAGTTCACCCTCGCTGGCGCAGTCGATGGTACAGCCTTCTTGGGCCAGAATCGCCAAGACCGCGAAAGTCGAGTTGGCCTTGCTCGCGTAAGTGAGCGAATAGCTCGGAGTCGAGGCGGCAAGCGCCTCGTGGTAGCGCTGCGCACGGTACCGGAGTGTGGCCTCGTCCAGGACGTACAGCGGAGTCCCCCAGGTCTCGGCGAGGGAGCGAGCCAGGTCGGCGTCAAGTCGGAATGGGGTCTCCCAAGTCGGAGGCAGCATCGGCTCCAGTGAGTTTAGCACGCGGCGCATCCCAAGCCAGGACTGCTAATATTCCGGTGTGAAGCGCATCGCCATCCTTGGAAGCACGGGCAGCATCGGGATCCAGACTCTAGACATCTGCCGAGCACACCCGGATCGATTCAAGGTCGTTGCCCTTGCGGCTCACCACAATGTCGAAGCTGTTCGCAAGCAGGCAGCTGAGTTTGGCGTTCAGCGGCTGGCCATGATGGATCCTTCAGCTGCCCAAGCGCTGAATGCGCACTCCGGGATCGACGGGATCTCGCACATTGCGACGCTCACTGGTGTCGATATTGTCGTGGTTTGCGTCTCCGGCGTGATTGGACTGTTGCCCACGCTCGCAGCGATTCGCGCGGGCAAACAGATCGCCCTTGCGAGCAAGGAGGTCCTGGTCGCCGCTGGCGAAGTCGTGATGCCGTTGCTTCGCGAGCACTCGGTCTTGATGACCCCCATCGATAGTGAGCACTCGGCGCTCTTCCAGTGCCTGCTCGGCTCACGCCCACACGATGTCCATTCGCTCATCCTGACTGCGAGCGGTGGCCCATTCCGAGGCAAGACCCGTACGGACCTGGAACAGATCACCCCGGCGCAAGCGCTCAACCACCCGACGTGGTCGATGGGTGGGAAGATCACGGTGGACTCAGCAACGCTCATGAACAAGGGGTTGGAGATGATCGAGGCCCGATGGCTCTTCGATGTACCCGTCGAGCGCATCGATGTTTGTGTTCACCCTCAGAGCATCGTGCACTCGTTCGTTAAGTTCAACGACGGGAGTGTGCTGGGGCAGTGCGGTTGGCCGAATATGCGCCTGCCGATCTTGTTTGCCCTCAGTTACCCCGACCGAGTGCCGAACGATCTCAAGCCGTGGAACCCAACAGAGACTTCCACCCTCACCTTCGAGCCGCCGGACCTGGACACGTTTCGCTCGCTCCACCTTGCTCGTGAGGCGGCTCGAATCGGTGGCACGATGCCGTGCGTCTTGAATGCAGCCAACGAAGATGCGGCGAACGCATTTTTACGAGGCGAATGCGGCTTCCTACAGATGATGGATGTCGTAGAAGAGGTCATGTCGCGCCATACACCCGCTCCGGTTTCGCTTGAAGTGCTACTGGAGTTCGATGCGTGGGCACGCCATGAGGCCCAGTCCATCTACAAATCCGCTTAGAATCTTATTAACCATGGAAAGCTCTCTCGTGACTCTGCTGGACTACCTGAAGACCGGAGCGGTGTTCATGATCGTGATTACGATCCTGGTCGCCGTCCATGAGTTGGGCCACTTTTGGTTTGCTCGGCTCTTCGGGATGAAGGTTGACGCGTTTGCCGTCATGATGGGCGGCATTCGATCCACAAACTTGGACGACCGCTTGGAGCGTCCCATGGCACCCAAAGTCCTGGTCCTCGATTTGGCGGCTGTCGGCGCGGTGCTCACGGCTGCGGGCGGACTTAACGGGCTGTTAGTTCCGTACACGATCGGGCTTCTGATCCTAGCCATTGTGCTTCCTGTTTGGATCACGTTGCGGCTCCAGGCGCTGTACCACATCGAGGCTTTCGTGGGGATCCGAGGGCTGCTGACCGCGTGGGCGATCGGCGGTGCATTCACTGCGTTCTCGACGCGACTACAGGGACTTACGCTGCACACCGTTCTCGGGGTCCTCTTCTATGCCAGCTTGATCTCGCTGCTGATCCTCTACTATCAGCCAGTGATGAACAAGGCGGATGATGCACCTCACGGAGCCGGGCAACTGGACATCGACGGTGAGCAGGTCCCGGTGAGCTTCCGACCGCTCTTGTCCAGGAAGGACCGTCATGGAACGGAGTTCTCACTGCTGTTGCTTCCGCTCGGCGGATTTGCATCCATCAAAGGGATGCACCCTAAGCCCGATGGCAGCGAGACGAAGATCGAATCGGGCTTCTACTCCAAATCCCCCTTTGCACGACTCATGGTGCTATTTGCAGGTCCGCTGTTTAGCATCGTCTTCGGAATCATATTGCTCAGCGGCGTCATTGTCGCTTCCGGCAAGGTTACTGAGCGAGCCGTGCTCGGAGACCTGATCCCCGGCAAACCGGCCGCCCTGGCGGGCCTGCGCAAGGGCGACGAAATCAAGTCGATCGACAACAAGCCGGTGAGCAAGTGGAGCGACATGATGCTGGTGGTGCAGAAGAGTGCGGGCAAGGAGCTACTTTTCTCGATTCAGCGAAAGGGCAGCCCACAACAGATCCGAGTCACGCCCGCATCAAGCGCGGATTTGATTCCTCTGATGAAGCCAGACGGCACCTTTTCTAGCGACAAGGCTCATGTCGGCCAAATCGGTGCCTATCCGGGCATGGTACGCGTGGGAGTGGGCGAGGCAGTCCAAAGTGCCGCAATGGCCCCAGTCGCCATCGTCGCCGGACTGGGTTCCATCGTCCGCGCCCCTTCGACCGCCAAGGACCAAATTGGCGGCCCTGCGGCAGTCGCACAGGGGGTCCACGAAGCGAGTCAGAACGGTTTCGCTTCGGTGCTCCGACTCGCCGGCTTGCTCAGCATCTCTCTGGGAGTGATGAACCTGCTGCCCGTCCCGCCGCTCGATGGCGGTCAGATGGTCGTGGCAACCGCGGAACTCCTGCGCCGTGGCAAGCGACTGAGCATGCGTGTCCAGCAAACAGTTTCCACCGTCGGCTTCTTCTTCGTCCTGGGTTTGATGACACTCGTGATTCTGCTTGACCTCGGTCGAACCCTGGGACCAAAGTAGTGCGCCGGACCTTCTGGCACCACTGGGCGATCACCCGCGTTTACTTACGCGAGGGGCGCGCGTACCCTGCCGTTTGGGTCATCTGGCTGCTCACTGACGCCGTCAGCATGTTCGCGATGCCGCTTGTCCTCAGCGCAGCATCGGGTAGCGGGACACTCGGAGGCTACGACTCGGCTGGGTTCTTCCGTTACTTCGCGGTTCTTCTCTTCTGCACGTCGTTCATCCAGAGCCACTTTATGTGGGAGATGGGTCAGGAGATCAAAGAAGGGATCTTTTCGGCGCAAATCGTGCGGCCAATCTCTCACTTCCGGTTCACGTTCATGCGCAACCTCGCTTGGAGGGTCTGGCGCACCTTATTCACGATTCCCGCGCTCATCATATATGGGCTTGTCTATGCGAACCGATTCTCGCTCGGGTCCCTCAACCTCGGTCCGCAGTTCTTGACTGCGCTTGTCCTTGGGCACATCTTGAGCATCACCTTCGTGATTGCCTTTGGACTGATTGCCCTGTATCTGGAAGATTGCAGCACGGTCTTCGAGCTCTATTACTTCCCAATGATGTTCCTGAGCGGGCAGCTATTCCCCGTCTCCATGCTCCCGCAGTGGGCGCAGAACTTGATTTACGCCTTCCCGTTCTTCTTCACGACCGGAGTCCCGACCGAGATCGCCATTGGGAAACTTCAAGGCGATCACGCTTGGATGATGATCCTTGGGCAGGTCGCATGGATTCTCGGCTCGATCGTGCTTCTGCGGGTACTGTGGCGTGGCGGGATCAAACGGTACACCGGCGTGGGCATGTGATGATGGTCACGTGCACGGTGTAATTGCACGAAAGTTTCAAGTTCCTCGCGTCATTCTATCGTCATCTCAGGCATAAAAGCTTCAGCAAAGAAGGCAAATACTTTCATTGTCATGCGAAAAGCTTTTACTCTAATTGAATTGCTGGTCGTCATCGCGATTATCGCGATCCTTGCGGCGATCCTCTTCCCAGTTTTCGCGTCGGCCAAAGTTGCTGCAAAGAGAACAGGAGCTCTCAGCAACGTCAAACAGATCGGCGTCGCGACCATGCTCTACCAGGCAGATGCGGACGACACCACCGTGCCGATCTACGTGCTTGATTCGAGCATCAGTCAGTACCCCTCGTCTCAGGGTCAGTACTACTACCCGCTACTGCTTCAACCATACACTAAGAACCTTGAGCTGTTCATCGCACCCGGTGACACCGCCACCGATCCGGCTCTTACGGGCACGGACGGTAAGGGTCGATTCGACAAGACCGGTGCCTGGTATTACTACCTGTACGGCTCGACCCCCAGCTTCGGCTACAACTATCAGTATCTGAACCGAAACGTTGGCACGACCACGTTCTTCAGCCGACCCGCGATCATTTACTCCGGCGTTTCCGCCACCGCGCTCCCCAACTGCGCAAGCACCATCATGTTCGGCGAATCGACCATGAAGAATCTGCGTGGGATTGCGAGCACGATTGGCTACGCACGGATTGAGCCACCGTTCGCGGTGAGCGGAACAACCTACGCGGGTTGGTCCGGCACCTATCCCGATGCTCGCTCACAGGGACAGCTCTGGGGCCGGTACGACTCTAAGAGCGTCATGGCCGTTTTCCTTGATGGACACGCCAAATCGCGACCGATTGCGAGCCTGAAAGCCAAGGGTACGACCGAGGCTGAAGTGAATCGCTACTGGAACGGCGACGGCGACTAAGCCGCCCTAAGATCTCCGAGATGGCCCAAACCGCTTTGGTTTGGGCCATCGTGCTTTGGACTGGACCCAACTTGGCCGATAATCCAAGCAGAGTGAATTTGGAATTCGAAGAAGAGGTCGCTACTTGGTGGCAGACCTGGTTCTCCACGCGCAACTTTTGCCTCGCGTGGGCCGGATTCTTCGTGCTCCTGATGTGGATCTACTATGGCTCGCCGGAGCTGTTCGAACTCACCAATAAGATCGCACAGATGCCCAGCACCGCCTGGCTCTTCCCTCCCCTCCTTTTGCTCATCACCGCCGCGACACGCAAGGCAGGACGGATGGCCATCCTGGTGGCCAGCGCGGTGCTGCTTCTCACGGTGCTCTTCATCGTGCGCCCGTACTTCCCGTTCGGCAGGGATTCTGCGGATGGGAACTTCAGGGTCGTCACGCTTAACATCCAAGAGGGTGACGCAGGGGCCGTCAACGTAGCGTCCGTCATCAAACGCCGGAAGGCCGACGTCTTCTGCATCCAAGGGATGTATGATTTCGGGCTGAAGCTGAGCATCGAACGCGAGCTGAGAGCCCAGTTCAAGAACTACCGTCTAGTGACTACGGGTGACTCGCTCATCGGAACGCGGTACCCAATCGTGGGGAAAGACTTTGTGGAGCTCCCCGGTCTGCACGAGCGCCGTAGCCTGCTCCGGGTCGATCTGAACGTCAAGGGACAGCGGATCAGCGTCTATAACGTGAACCTCATCCCCTCCGATGGCGATCCTCCCATGGATCTTGACGGCCGAAGAAAACTCTACGAAGCGGTGCTCAGAGCCATCCCGCAAGAGGGCGACAACATCCTCGCCGGCAGTTTCTATACAAACCCAAACGGGCTCTTCTACCGCCAGTTTGGCTCGCGATTTTCTGACGCATTTGCTGACTCTGGCTTGGGGATGGGCTACACATCCAGCGCGAAAATGCCCCTCAAGCGGACGGACTACATCTGGTTCAGCGGCAAACTTCGGTGCGAGCATTCGGCGGTCGCCAACGAACGTGCATCAAGCAATCTCGCCGTACTCGCAGACTTCAATATCGCCAGCTTGCGGAAGAAGAAGTCGACTATCTTTTCTGACGGAGGCTTCCCGGCTCCAAAGCCAACTTCAACACCTGGTCCGCGCTCTTCACGAAGTAAGCCTTGAGCTGTTCACGAATCTCGGGTGGCACGTCTTCCATGAAGTCCTTGCGATTCGCATCGGGCAGAATCACCGTCTTGACCCCCGCGCGATACGCAGCCAGGATCTTCTCCTTGATCCCTCCCACCGGCAACACTTGCCCTGTCAGGGTCATTTCTCCAGTCATCGCGAGGCGGGCTTTGACGCTCCGGCCCGTCAGCAGCGACGTTAGCGCCGTCATCATCGTCACGCCTGCGCTAGGGCCGTCTTTGGGCACCGCGCCCGCCGGGACGTGTACATGCACTTCCTGCTTCTCAAACTCGCTCAGGTCCACCTTCAGCCGCGCAGCGTTGCTGCGCACATAGCTTAGGGCTGCCTGAATGCTCTCCTTCATCACGTCGCCCAATTGGCCGGTGACGATGAGCCCCTTGGTGCCCGGCATCCGTACCGACTCGATGAACAGCACGTCGCCGCCCACCGGCGTCCACGCCAGCCCCACCGCCATCCCCGGCTTGAGCTCGCGTTCCTCCACCTCGTCGTGAATAAATCGCGGCGCACCGAGCGCCTCTTCGACAAATTTGGTGGTTACCGTCAGCTTTCCTTTACGGCCCTCGGCGAACTTCATCGTCGCCTTCCGGGTGACGCTCGCAACTTCTCGCTCCAAAGTGCGCACGCCCGCTTCTCGGGTGTAGCTGCGAATCAGGAGCCGGATGGCATCGTCCTGCCACGCGATCTGGCTCGGCTTCAACCCGTGCTCTTCAGTCTGCTTCGGAATCAAGTGCCGAATCGCAATTTGGAGTTTCTCTTCCTCGGTGTAGCCGCCGAGCTCGATGATCTCCATCCGGTCTCGCAACGGCGCAGGGATCGTGTCCAAGCGATTGGCGGTGGTGATGAAGAACGACTGACTCAGATCGAACGGCGTATCCAGATAGTGATCGCGAAACGAAAAGTTCTGCTCCGGGTCCAGCACCTCCAGGAGCGCCGACGAGGGGTCGCCGCGGAAATCGTTTCCAAGTTTGTCGATCTCGTCCAATACGAAGACGGGGTTCTTGCTCTCGGCGCGGCGCAACCCCTGGATGATCTGCCCTGGAAGCGCCCCGATGTAGGTGCGCCGGTGCCCGCGAATCTCGGCCTCGTCGCGCATACCGCCCAGGGAGATGCGTACAAACTTGCGACCCATCGCCGACGCAATGCTACGTCCCAAGGACGTCTTGCCTACACCAGGCGGGCCCACGAAACATAGAATGGGCTGACGCACCGATGCGGTCCCTTTGACCTTGCGCACGGCGAGAAACTCCGTGATCCGCTCCTTGATTTTGTCGAGACCAAAGTGTTCGCTATCGAGCACGGTTCGAACTTCCTTGAGCTCCAAGTGATCGACCGTCGCCTTGGACCACGGGACCGCGATCATCGTCTCGACGTAAGTTCGGGCGACGGTGTACTCAGGTGCACCCGGATTCATTCTCCGCAGCCGGTCGAACTCTCGGTTGACTTCTTTCAGAGCGTCCGCAGGCATGCCGGATTCCTCGATCGCGAACCGAAGTTCGTCAAGATCTTCCGCGCGGTCGTCATACTCTCCGAGTTCGCGCTGGATCGCCTTGAGCTGCTCGCGCAAGTAGTAGTCTCGCTGGCTCTTGCTCAGTTCGGCGCTCACCTCGCTGGTGACCTTGCTGCTGAGTTCGAGCACCCGAACTTCGCGACCCAGCATCTCCAGCAACGTTCGCATTCTCGATTGCAGGTCGAGCGTCTCCAGGATCTGCTGCTTTTCTTCGACCTTCAGATTCATGTGCGCCGCGACGAGATCGGCCATCACGTCGGGCTCTTGGACTGCGGTCGTCAGCGAACGAAGCTCATCAGGCAGGGTTGGGGAGAGTCGGACCGCGTGCTCGAACATGGCCGCCACACTCCTCCTCAACGCCTCAAACTCCTCTTCTCGCTCGGCGGGAATCTGGGCCTCCTCTAGGACCTCGATGCGAGCGCGAAGATAAGGCTCGGTACTGAGCCGCTCGACGATCCGGAATCGAGCCACGCCTTGAACGATCAAACGTACCGCCTCGGGCATCTTCACCAACGTCCGAATGATGACCGCGCAACCCACTTCGTAGATGTCGTCGAACCCGGGCCGCTCGTTCTCTGGTTGGCGCTGAGCAACCACTCCAATCACGCGGTTGCTGCTGGCGACACTATCGTCGATGAGCTGAATCGAGGTCTCCCGGGTCACGCTCAGCGGTGCAACGAGCATGGGATACACCACCGACTCACGCAGCGGCAACAGGCTGATCTCCGTCGGAATGTCCGGCCGGAGCGTGCCCTCGTCGTCATCTACTTCAATGCCGACCGCCTCCAGGAGGGATGTTTCTAACTCTTCGACTGCTGCCTCTTGTTCGTCCATAGGATTCAATGCTTCAAACAATTCTCTTCACACGGATGGTTCGGCGAACCGCAATGTTCGCTCCTTGCGGCGCTTTTGGGACAGAGATCATGAGCATGCCGTTGTGAATCTCTGCTTCGAGCATCCCCAGCGCCAACTCCACCTGCGGGAGTTGCACCTCGCGCTCGAATTCCCCAAAGAAGATCTCAAGCGTGTGCGCCCCTGCGCGACCTGGACCGAAACCAGGGTCGTCGCGACGCCCTCGCAACACCAAAACATTCCGATCGGGATAGATGCAGATCCGCATCTCGGCGGGATCAACGCCAGCGACCTCGCTCCGGACGAAGACATGAGTTTCAGACTCGACGATATCCACGCGGGGTGCCCAACCCAATCCCCGAGCAACACGCGGTGCGTGGTTCGCCAACTCTTCGCTCAACCGTTGCAGCTGAGTTCCAACTTGCCACAACCACTCGTCGCGTTCCTTACTTGACATCAATTCCCCTTTTCCATTCTATACGCCAATCCCGATGCTTTGGGCGCGCGGACAAACAACAACGGCGTCGCAGATTTGCGACGCCGTGAAATTTGGAGCGGGAGAGGAGATTCGAACCCCCGACCCTCTCGTTGGCAACGAGATGCTCTACCACTGAGCTACTCCCGCTTGGAGTTCGTAAACAATACCCGATCCCGAACTGTGGGTCAAGGGGGACGCCTAAGTTTAGCGTCGCTGAATGGGCCGGCGCAACTTGCGTTTCTCTCGACCCAGCGCCCCATCGGTTACTCCCATGAGCTTTCTCAGCCGCTCGATCTCATCTCGAACTTGCGCAGCACGCTCGAACTCCATGAGCCGCGCAAGGTCCTTCATCTCTTTCTCCAATGTCGTGATGAGCAGCGGCAAGTCTTCGATCCGCATCGGTGTTCCAGCATGCTCCATTTCCAGCCTCGCATCCTCGCCGTACTGGGCCACAAGTTCCGCGACCGCGTCGGCACTGCGAACCGTATCGCGGATCTCCTTGCTAACCGTGACAGGCTGAAGTCCATGCTTATCGTTGTAGGCCTGCTGAATCGCCCGGCGTCGGTCCGTTTCATCGATGGCAAATTGCATCGAGTCGGTGATCCGATCGGCGTACATGATCACCAGGCCACTAGCGTTTCGCGCGGCCCGGCCGATGGTCTGGATGAGCGATGTGCCGCTGCGGAGGAACCCTTCCTTATCGGCATCGAGGATAGCGACCAACGTGACTTCCGGCAAGTCGAGACCTTCGCGAAGGAGATTGACGCCGACGACGACATCATAGACACCGAGCCTAAGGTCTTTCAAGATCTCAGGCCGATCAAGCGAGTGAACGTTCGAGTGGATGTAGTTCACCTTGAAGTTCAAATCTTGTAGATACCCGGTCAGGTCTTCTGCCATTCGCTTGGTGAGCGTCGTCACCAGCGTACGCTCGCCTCGTACCACTCGGGCCTGAATCTCCTCGATGAGATCATCGATCTGACCCTTGGTCGCCCGAACTGAGATGGCTGGATCCACCACGTACGTTGGGCGAATGACTTGCTGGGCGACGCTACTCGACTGCTCTTTTTCAAATGGTCCCGGCGTCGCCGAGACAAAGACCGCTTGTGGCACACGCTCCAAGAACTCGTCGAACTTGAGCGGACGGTTGTCGAGCGCGCTCGGCAACCGGAAACCGTAATCCACCAACACCGACTTGCGCTGACGATCACCATTAAACATCGCTCGAATTTGTGGAAGAGTCTGGTGCGATTCATCTACAAATACGATGGCATCCTTGGGTAAGAAATCGAGGAGCGTGTACGGTGGTGTTCCGGGCTCGCGACCATCGAAGTACCGCGAGTAGTTCTCGATGCCATTGCAGTAGCCGAGTTCGCGCATCATCTCGACGTCGAAGTCGACCCGTTGCCGCAAGCGCTGCGCTTCGAGCAGTTTCTCCGTCGCTTTGAACTGATCGACCTGGCTCTGAGTTTCCTGTTCGATCTCCACCAGCGCGGCGTCGAGCCGGTCAAACGGAGTCACGTAATGCGTTGCAGGGAAAACGGAAATGGTGCTCGGCTCGTCGATGACGTCCTGCGTCAACGGGTCGAGGATCCGGATCCGCTCCACAACATCGCCGAAAAACTCGACTCGGGTGACCAACTCTTCGTCTTTGGGTTGGATCTCGATGGTGTCGCCGCGCACCCGGAACGTTCCGCGATCGAGCACTATGTCGTTCCGCGCAAACTGCATCTGCGTCAGTCGGGTGAGGACCTCGTCGAGGTTGAATTCGCTACCGGTTTGAAACGTGACGACTCCTTCGGCGTAGGTGTCCGGGGAGCCCAGACCGTAGATACAGCTCACGCTCGCCACGATAATCACGTCCCGACGCTCAAGAAGCGCCTGCGTCGCCGCGTGCCGCAAGCGCTCGATCTCTGAGTTCACGCTTGAGTCCTTCTCGATGTACAAGTCCGACTGCGGGACGTAAGCCTCCGGCTGATAATAGTCGTAGTACGAGATGAAATATTGGACAGAGTTCTCAGGAAAGAACGCCCGGAACTCTTGGCAAAGCTGGGCCGCAAGCGTCTTGTTATGCGCGATGATCAGCGCAGGCCGCTGGGATTTGGCGATGACGTTCGCCATTGTGAAAGTCTTTCCCGTTCCCGTCGCACCGAGCAGCGTTTGGTAGCGATAGCCCGATTCGAGCCCGTCCAAGAGCTCCGCGATCGCGGTCTCTTGGTCGCCCTTGGGTTCGAAGGCTCCGCTCAGTTGGAACGGTGTGTCGTACCGAACGATCATGGGGATATCTTACACCATTTAGTGTAGACGTTCATCTACTCTTGTTCGGCGGCTTTGCTGGCGTTCCACAGGGTGTCCCACTCTTCGGGGGTGAGGTCGCGGAGCGGTTTGGTCGCCGCCGACTCCATCCGCTCGAAGCGCAGAGTGAAGCGATCCACCATCTTGCGCAGCGCCTCCTCGGGTTCGACCTTTAGCCACCGCGCGACATTCACCAGCGTGAACAGCAAGTCACCAATTTCCGACTCAATGTCTTGCTGGTGCCCGCGCCCGATCGCCTCGCGCAGCTCGGCAATCTCTTCTTCGCATTTGGCGAAAACGGACTCCAAGTCGGGCCACTCAAACCCGATCCTTGCCGCTCGCTTGCTGATCTCGTGAGCTCGGTGGAGGGCGGCCATTGCTCGCGGCACGCCACCGAGGATGCTCGCCTCTTCACCCTTCTCCGATTTCTTGATGGCGTCCCAATTGCGCAGGACGGTCTCGGCATCGTTCGCTTCGACGTCGCCGAACACGTGCGGGTGTCGCCGGACAAGCTTGTCTACGATCGTCTGGGCCACGTCCTGAGTGCTCCACCCGCCCGCCAGCGCACGCATCTGCGCGTGCATGATGGGCTGCAACAGGACGTCACCGAGCTCTTCTTGCATCCGTGCGTCGTCCCGCGCTTCGATCGCATCGATCAGCTCATACGCCTCTTCCAGCAGGTGTCGCTTCAGCGAATCGTGAGTCTGAGCTTGGTCCCAAGGGCACCCTCCCGGTCCGAGCAAGCGGTCTACGACCGCGACCAATCCGCCCAGCCCGATAAATCCCTGCAGCGCTGGCAAAAAGATCGGCTCGCTAGGGTCGGGCAAGCCATCGCCGAGAACGAGCCCGGAGGCCGTCAGGCGGAACCAGCCGTCTGTCGGTTCGGGTCGCTTTTCACTAGGCACAAGCAGGACGGGGAGACGACGGTCGGCATGCGCGAGCGACGTCACGATCTGGAGCCCCTCTCCGTGTCCGGCAGCAACGAGCTGCTCCACCCACGCACCGATCATCGGGGTGTGATCTCAACTTTGGGTGCCGTGACCTGAACTTGCGCCCAGCCTTCGACCAGTTTCAAGACCTTAGCGCCTTTAAGCTTGGCCGTCCCGACCGGGAGCCAAATCTTCGAACCGATCGACGCGCCGGAGTACTCCCACTTCTGTTCGCTCGCGACTTCGGCAGCGGACTTGGCAAAGCCCGTCGCACTTTCCGAAGTATTCAGGACCATGCTCCGGCTAAACATCTCGCTCGGCATGACCCGCTCCACCCAGAGCGCAACCCCTAGGTAGGCGTCCATGGCCGCCTTCGTCTTGCGGACGAGGAGCGCTCGATTCGGCCCCTGGTCGCGCACCGCTTTGGCGAGCGGGTCTACGTTTGCGGTTACCCAAGCCTGGATCCGGTCGAGCGGCGCACCCATCGCGTCGTTCGAGCCCAGACGTTCGCTCTCGAGCTCCTCGGCCAGCCAGGATAGATAGAGTTTCTCCCCGAGGTAGCCGTTCGCCCACTCTTCCGGCTCAACAAACCCGCCAACCGGCGGAAGCGTTGCATGGCCGTACTCGTGCGCGATCTCGCGCGCCATCTCAAGAGGGTCGGTGAAGCTCGTGACATCGTAGATGTACATCGTGTTCACCATCGCGGCCATCCCCTGGCGCATCTCCTTGTCGAAGAGCTGTTCGCCGCCCGCCTTGCCGCCGTAGCACAGGTACAGATCCACGAATTTCATCGTCGCCTCGGTGTGGTCTAGCCGCAGCTTGTCGATGTTGAACTCCCATAGACGCATCAACATGCGGCTCGCGGAGATCGCGAGGTCGTTCTTCGAGGATCGGTACTGACTGAAGATCCGAAACCGCAGGTTCAGCGGCGAACCAGGTACGAGGCGTCCGTACCCTGAGACGATGTACTCAAATATCCACTCGTTCTTCGGCGACTTCTGCGGCGGATTGAGCTTGGTATTGTCGATGCGCAGAAGTGCGCGCGTCTCGGTCTGACCTGCAGACCGGAGTTCCATCATGTAGGCGGCTGGCGGCTCTTGCGCGGCCAGCGGGAGGCCGGACACGCAAAGACCCAGCGTCAGTGCCGCCCGACCAAATCTCATGCGTGGCTTTCCTCGAGCCACCTCTCCGCATCGATGGCGGCCATGCAGCCGGTACCCGCGGCGGTCACTGCTTGACGATACACGCTGTCGGCGACGTCGCCCGAAGCGAAGACGCCCGGGATATTGGTCGCCGTCGAGCCGGGAGCGACCTTGAGGTACCCGACCTCGTCCATCTCCAGCAGGCCCGCGAAGAGATCACTGTTGGGCTTGTGTCCGATCGCCACGAACACACCATCGATGGGCATTTCTGTCTGCGAGCCATCGAGCGTCGATTCGAGGATAACGCCGGTGACCTTCTTGGGGTCCTCTTGGCCGAGGATTCGGCTTACGAAGCGATTGGTGAGGATCTCGATTTTCGGGTTGTTTTGAACCCGCTCCAGCATGATCTTGCTCGCACGGAACTCGTCTCGCCGGTGGACGAGTGTTACTCTCTCGCAATGGCGGGTCAAGTAATTGGCCTCTTCCATGGCGGTGTCGCCGCCGCCGATGACGATGACCCGCTTGTTCCGGAAGAAGAAGCCGTCGCACGTGGCGCAGGCGCTCACGCCGTGCCCGCCGAAGTGGCTCTCGCCCTCGATTCCAAGCCACTTTGCGCTCGCGCCGGTTGCGATCACGACGCTGCGGGCTTCATGCACCTGGTCGCCGACCGACACGCGGAACGGTCGAACGCTGAAGTCCACCGCAGTCACCGACTCGTACCGAATGTCAGCGCCGAATCGAGAGGCTTGCTTGGCAAAAAGCTCCATCATCTCCGGGCCCATGATCCCGTCCGGAAAGCCGGGGTAGTTCTCGACATCGGTCGTGATAGTCAACTGACCGCCTGGCTGCGGCCCCGCGAAAAGGAGCGGTTTGAGATCGGCGCGGGCGGAGTAAAGTGCGGCCGTGTAGCCTGCGGGGCCAGAGCCGATGATGATCAAACTGTGAATCATAGGGGACCTGAGAATACCTACTCCGACAGGCCCGCGACGGTTCTACAAGTTCGGCTCGACGGTCACCTTGATGCCGATCGTGCGGATGATCTCGGCTGCCCTTTCGCACTCCTGTTTAGCTGCGATGTGGACCGTACTTTGGCCGAGCGCATCGACCTCCCACGTTTCGATGAAGGCCTCTTGCTCGTCGCACCCCGTCGCCACCATCAAGATGGCCATGACCTCTACGTCGGTGTTTGTATCGTTGTCGTGGACGATCACGACCCAGCCGCGGTCCGTCGCATCCTGGGTGGACTCAGTCAAGTCGGGAGCTATGAGCGGGCGAGTCGAAAGCTTAGTCATCAAACTCAGGGCCGACTTCGGTGACGACGCCGATTCGGTTAATGACTCGCGCGACCTTCTCGCAGACTTCGCGCGACTCAAAATGGACCGGTGCCTGACCGTAGGTGTGGGCCTCCCACGTCTCGATGGCCGCCTCTTCAAGCGTGCAGGCGGTGGCTTCCATTAGGATGCGGACTACCTCATCGGCAGAGTTGTACGAATTGTTGAAGATCGTAACCATCCACCGGCGCGTGCCGATGACGGTGGTGTTCGCAGACAAACCCGCGTCGGTTTCACTGTCGATGTCGTGGCTCATCCGTTCGTAGTTCATGACACTTCGGCGCAAATCAATGCACCTATTGTATCAAAGACTGTGCTCATCAGCGCTAGGATTTTCGTCCGGCAGTGCACCCGTCCGGCTAGCTCTTGATCCGGTGAGGGTAAGCACAGCGACCCCGAGCAGACTGACCACGGCCAGCCACCACCCTGTGACTAGTTTGGGAGGCAAGTACGTGAGGGCGACCTCGTGATCGCCCGACGGAACTCCTTCGATCCTCATCCACGCCCCGTCCGCGCTCACCGTCATCGGCTTCCCATCTACCGTTGCACTCCAACCGTCCATAAATCGCTCCCGAACTTGGAGCGTTCCGCCGCCCTTCACCGACAGGCTCAATCCTTGAACGGACCTGCTGGCATCCAGCCCGGAATCAGTATCGGTTTTCCAGTACCAAGCCTTAGCCACGGGCGAACGATCGACGGTTCCATCGGCGAGGGGACGCCAGACCTCTGCCACTCCGTACTGCGCGAGGAGCGCAGGGTCGGCACTCGACATCGTCAGCATCATATTGCCGTTCTCGGGTGGCGATGTCCGCCCGCCATTGAGCGCCTCGAAGAGCTTCGCGGTATCGGCATGAATCAGCGAGTCGTAACCGCTCAGTTGAGGAGTGCGTGCAAGCGTCAGCAGGTTGGGCGGCAATGGAGCATTCGGTCGCGTGTACAGCGACCAGCGGTCTTGGACCACCGCGATACGGCGCTCGGGCGAACTCTGGGGAAACTCCATCGGGTGCCCAGCAGGAGTCATGCGGAACGTCGCGGCAAGCACGGCCAATCCGGCCACGGCCCAGACGAGCAGGCCCTTCTGAACTCGCTGCACGAGAAGAACTCCGAGTAAGACGGCCAGTCCGACGAGAACGAGCGCCAGTGGCGACAGTCCGCCCCCGATGCCGAATCCCAAAGACAAGAAGACGACTGTGACCACGATGCCGCGCACCTTCACCTCCCGGCTGATCCCTTCCTCGGGGTTCCGCGACCCGGCGAAGATCGCAAGTCCGAGCAAGAAAAGCACACCTGCGCGCGCCGGTGAGCCAGTCGCCGACCAGCCCGGCACCAAGAAGTACATCGCCTGGGTCAGGCTCGACCCGACTGCGAGCAGCAAGCCTAGCACCGCCACCCCCGCGAACGCGCCTGCAACAGGATCGGTCAGCCTTCGGCGGCCCGCTATGAGCAAGCCGAGCAGCACCGCCCCGAGCCCGAAGCTGGACTCGGCGAAGTTGGCACCGGGCTTGCGCAGGGCAGGGAGAAACTCCACGATCCGTCCGACCCCTTCAACCTCCATCTGCTGTCGCGGGTCGCCCAGCGACTGCGGAATAAAGAGCCCTGCGAATTCGTACGGCTTCAGAGACAGTGCGTTGTAGGCAGCGTAACCTTCGGCGTTCGCGACGTTTTGGCGGTGCGAGTGTTTTCCATAGTCCAGGACTGGGAGTAAGTGCGGTGCACTCAGTCCGACACCCAGTGCGATGCACAACGCACTCGTGAAGCTTCGTCGCCACTCCAACTGAGTCACCGTCAACCAGAGCCATACGAACGCCAGCGCGAGGAATCCATACGCGACAAACTGCAGGTGCCCCGAGAACACGATGCAAGCGACGCTTACCGCCAATCCAACCCGATCGATGCGGCGCTCCTCGCGGTGCAATCCAACCAAGAATCCAAGCGCCCATGGAACCCACGCTACGGTGCTCGGTACCGAGGGCAAGGCGGTCCAGGCGACCATGAAGCTCGAACCCGCGAATCCCAACCCGGCCAGACTCGCGAAGACGCGGCTTCCTCCCAAGCGCAAAGCGCAGAAGGTCACGCCGCACCCCGCGACAATGAGATGCGCCCCGGCGAGCACTAGCATGCCCCACTGCCATCCGAAACCGAGGACCCCCATGGCGATGTGCGGAAGGTACAGCGCCGCCGACTGCGAATTTGCCAGCAGCGGCGTACCGCCCAGGATGTACGAATTCCAGGTGGGGAGCAGGTGCTGCGACCATCCCTCAAACACCAGCGACCGCCACGGCGCGAACTGCAGCATTCCGTCGGCAGCGAGAACGTCCCACCCTCGGCTCGTATCCCCAGCGAATTGATCCCACGGGCCGACGGCTCCACCCCGCATGCCGATATCGAGCATGAGGATCAAGCCGAAGACGATCGACGGCAAGTACGGCAAAAGCTTGGCAGTACGGTGAACCATAAGGCGCGATTTATCATGGCGCATCACGTCGGAACACATGCCAACATAGAAGGATGTTTCTGGGACTCACTGCTCTCACCGTGATGTCGCTCGCCGCTCCCTCCAGCGACTTGGCCGCCCTAAAGACCCAGATGGACGCCTTGTGTGCTGGGTTCAAGGGAAAGATCGGCTACTCGGTTCGCATGGTCCACGAGCCCGGGGAGATCAGCCTGCTCGGCGAGCAGCGCTTCCCCACTGCGAGCACAATCAAGACGGTCCTTTTGCTTGAGGCGATCAACCAAGTAGAAGAGGGCAAGCTCAAGTGGACCGACACGAAAGAGATCCCACCGACCGCCGAGCGGACCTCGAACATGGCGAGCATGTGGAGCTACTACCTGAAGGACGGCATCAAGATCGACCTTGACGGGTGGTGCAATCTCATGATCACGTACTCAGACAACACGGCCACCAAGATGGTCGGCATGTGGGTTGGGAATCAGCCGGTGCGAGATCGAATGGTGGGCTTTGGGCTGGAACGAACCGCGTTTCTGAGCTATTCGCCTGCCGACGGAACGTGGTTCAAGCGCTGGAACCGCTCGTACGGAATGGGCATGACGACCCCCAACGAGATGTCCCAACTGTGGCTGCGCATCGCCCGACGCGAAGCGACGAAGACTCAAGCAGGTGCAGAACGGCTACTGAAGATCCTGGGCCGACAGTACTGGGATGACTGGGCTGGTGCGAGCGCACCTCCCGAAGTCCGCGTATTCAACAAGACCGGCGCGATCAGCCGCAGCCGCAGTGAGACCGCGTACATCTTGGGCAAGCGCCCCTACGTCCTGAGCATCTACACCGACGACCAGAAGGATCAGCGCTGGACCGCGGACAACGAAGGCGACGTGTTGCTGGGCAAACTTTGCAACCTGGTCTGGAACACCTTGAACCCAGGTCAGAAGTACGTCCGACCCGAAGGCTGGGAGAAATTCGGCCCGACGGGCGGCGGGATCGAATAGCAGCCTAGAGCAAACCGGCGACTTCATGTGCCGAAGAAACGCGCACACGTCGCGGCGTGTTCACCGTCGGCGCATCCCACAGAACTCCTAAGTTCCGCTCCGCCGCAACCGGGGCGAGCTGCGCTCCATTCTGCTGGCTGAGGACGATCCCTTCGAACGCATCGTGGAACTGCCACACGCTGAGCACCGCCAGTGGTGGCCCTTCCGGGGAAAGGCAGAGGTGACGAATATGCCCTTCTGCTCGCGCAGTTTCAAGGACTTCCAGGGCCGCATCGATCTGGAACTCCTCTAACGCGCGGGCTACGCGCAGAAAGTAGAAGTCGATGCACGGTTTGCCAATGGCGCAGAGGTGCTGCAGCATCTCTTCCTGCATTCGGCTCATGGCATCGGCTCGGTCCTGCGACCGTTCGAGCTCGCGCCCGCCGGTAACCATGACCTCGTTCTGTGCGGCGTGAAGGTCCCCACCCCAAAGCGCAGTCTGGTGTGACAGATCGAGCACTGCGCCGGAGTTCACGGCGGCCGCAAGCAGTTCCTCGCGCCACCCGTCGCGCGGCTGCTCCGGGCTCTCCAAGCGCAGCCAGAGATCGCCGACCGGGCGACCGACACGGCCGAAGAGTCGGCTCACGCGGCAACCCACGAGTCGACAAGCGTAAAGATGAAGAGCCCGATCGACACAAAGCCGTTGAGGGTGAAGAACGCGAGATTTACCCGGCTGAGGTCGTTGGGCCGTACGAGCGACTGCTCGTAGATCAGCAAACCCGTCGCGACCGCAGCTCCGACGAAATACATCGCGCCCGCTCCCGCGCTGATACCCGCCCAAACCAAACTCCCCGCCGCGATGGTGTGCAATACCCTGCTCACACCAAGCGCCCGGGCTTTGCCCAGCCACTGGGGTAGCGAGTGCAACCGATTCTCCCGATCGAACTCCTCGTCCTGCAGGCTATAGATGACATCGAATCCTGCCGTCCAACATGTCACGGCGAGCACAAGCGGCAGGATGGCCGGGTGCAGCGAGCCAGTCACCCCGATCCACGCGGCGGCGGGTGCGATGGCCAAGCTCAGACCGAGCACAAGGTGGCACAACGGCGTGAACCGCTTCGTCAGACTGTACAGTAGCGTCACCCCTAGCGCGACCGGTGAGAGCATCCCAGCCAGCGGGTTTAGCGCCCATGCCGCGGCAAAAAAAATCAACCCGCTCAGCACCAAGAACAGGTTCGCCTGGCGCAGCTGCAGGAGCCCGGCCGGTAACGCGCGCATTGACGTTCGTGGGTTCTGGGCGTCGATGTGTCGGTCGGCGATTCGGTTAAACGCCATGGCCGCGCTGCGGCACGAAATCATCGCGAGGACAATCAAGACAAATACCCGTGAACCGGGCCAAGCCGAGCCGCTGTAGGACAAGGAGCCCCACATCATGCCGATCAGTGCGAAAGGCAGCGCAAAGATCGAGTGCTCGAATTTGATCATCTCCAGGTAGGTGCGCAACACACCTCCGGACGCACTCTTTGCCGCCATTGCACGTCATTGTACTAGGCGGTAGCATTGGATCGTGGCAGCTCGCATTCCCCAGTTCTATTTCCATCCGCGGATGCTGGAGTACAACTTTGGCCCGCGGCACCCACTTCGCATCGACCGCGCGAAGAAAGCGCTCGATAACTTGCTTGAGTTCGCCAAGCTCGAGGTCATCGATCCCGGTGTTGCAACCCGCGAAGAGGTGCTCAAACTTCACGCGCCGGATTACATTCAGGCCCTGGATCGGGGCAGTTCGGGAGACTATCTGCCCTCCGGGTTTGTCACTCGGTACGGCCTTGGTACCCTCGACACTCCCACCTTTCCGGGCATGCTCGAAGCGGCCCTGAGCATCTGTGGAGGGGCGGTTGCGGCGGCACGCGCGGTGAACGAGGGTGCCCCGCTGGCGTTCAATCTGGCCGGAGGACTGCATCACGCTCAGCGGAGCATGGCGAGTGGCTTCTGCCTTCTGAACGACCCGGCGGTCTCTGTACACACCCTCCTTGAGCGGTACGAACGGGTGATGTACGTGGATATCGATGTCCACCACGGCGACGGGGTCGAGGACCTCTTCCTTAAAGACCCAAGGGTGCTCACGTACAGCATCCACCAGATGACCCCCGGGTTCTATCCGGGTACGGGTCGGGCGGAAACTTGTGGAGCGCAGGGGACGGCGCTGAACATGCCGCTCCCGCTGGGCACCACCCACGACGTGTGGATCTGGGCCTTCGAGCACTCGTTTTTACCAGCGGTCGAGGCGTTTGCTCCCCAGGCAATCGTGCTTCAAACGGGAGCGGACAGCCATCGGAGCGATCCCTTGGCGGGCATCGAGAACTCGATAGAGAGTTGGCTACAAGCCGTTCGGATCGTGCGCGACACCGGCTTGCCCCTGGTGGTATGCGGTGGGGGTGGGTACGACGTCCCAACCACGGTCCGGATGTGGTCCGCGGCAGTCTTCGTGCTCGCCGGAAACGAAGAGATTCCCCCCGAGTGGGTGCACGACGAGCAAGAGTTTGCGACCGGAGGCGGGATGGAACAAGCGGAGCGTGCGCTGAAAGTACTAGAGTCACTCCATTTTCCGCATCTAGGAACCACACTTAAGCCATAATCTGAGCGTCTGTTCAAGTACAGCGGGCTCTGCAACGTTTTGCCCGTGCCTGTGGTAGTCATCCAGAAAGCATGCGGGGAGAACGTTGATAGTGGTCGTTGTAGGGGTGGGGCTCATCGGGGGCTCCATTGGATTGGGCCTACTCGACTCGGCCTTTGCGGAATCGGTCATCGGTTACGACCCAGACCCCGTTTCTCTTTCAACCGCCGTTAGCCATCGTTGCGTTAGCATCGCGACGGGCTCGCTAGACGACGTCAGCTTGGCCGATATGGTCGTCCTCGCATCGCCACCCGAGACCATCCCGCAGCTTTTGCGCGATCTGGAACCCATCATCGGTCCGCAAACCGTGATCACCGACACGTGCAGCGTCAAGGGCGTCATCATGGATGCGGTCCCCGAGAGTCTGCGCTCCCGGTTCGTGGGTGGTCACCCCATGGCAGGCCGGGAACTAGGAGGCGTGAAATACTCGCGCAAAGATCTGTTCGATGGGTCCTCGTGGATTCTGTGCCCGTTCCCCGAGACAGATCAAGACGCCTACCTTTGGGTCCAACGCATGGTCTACGCGCTCGATGCACGACCGGTGCGGCTCTCGCCAAAAGAGCACGATGAGCACGTCGCGCTGCTGAGCCACTTGCCGCACGTCCTCGCAAACGAACTGCTCGCCATGGCTAGCGAGTTGCGTAAACCGGACATTCATGGCGGCTCATGGTCAGACCTCACCCGTGTCGGTGGGAGCAACCCCGCGCTGTGGGAGCAGATTTTCAGTATGAACTCGGAAGCGCTCCAAGGCACCCTCGGGACTCTCATCGAACGGCTCGAAGCGGCCAAGAAGATGCTCGCAGAGGGGAACACAGCTGGCCTACGCGAGATCATCGAGAAGGCGGAAACCGCACGGTATCGGGCGGTGACTCCGCAACTCCACCAAGTAAACTCGGAGTGATGGAGATCGTCGTCTCGCACTCTGGACCGCTGCGGGGCTCCATCCGTACGCCCTCCGACAAATCGCTCACCCACCGCGCATTCATGTTTGCCGCGGCAGCGCAGTCCCCGAGCGCAATCCTAAACCCACTCATGGGCGAAGACTGCGTCAGTACGCTGCGGTGCCTCGAGCAGTTGGGAGCCCTACCAGAGCGAGTAGGCAATGGGTTCAAAATCGTCCCCGCCCCGGAGTGGTTGCAGCCTGAGCACGAATTGGACTGCGGAAACAGTGGGACCACGATGCGACTCCTCAGCGGGTTCCTGGCTTCGCGTCCGCTGCATGTACGACTCATCGGCGACGCCTCGCTGTCAAGACGCCCGATGCGGCGTATAGCCGATCCGCTTCGTCTCATGGGCGCAAAGATCGAAGGCGATACTCCCCCACTCTCCCTCCAGGGCGGCCGGCTACGCGCGATTGACTACGCCTCCCCCGTCGCCAGCGCTCAGATCAAAAGCTGCATTCTCCTCGCTGGGTTACGCGCCGAAGGCACGACCTGGGTATCCGAGCCAGCGCCGAGCCGCGACCACACCGAGCGCATGTTGCGCGCGCTTGGGGTGCAACTCCACGATCGCTGCGATGGCGGAGTCGGGGTGGACGGTGGCACGAAGTGGGACGGATTTGAGTTCAATGTGCCCGCCGACATCTCGAGCGCCGCATTCTGGGCGGTCGCGGCGGCACTGCTCCCCGGCTCCGAGATCGAACTCAGGCAAGTCGGCACCAACCCCAGCCGAACCGGGCTCTTGGACGTTCTTACGCAAGCAGGCATCCCTTGGGCAGCGACGAACGAGCGCGATGAGTTGGGCGAACCGATCGCCGACCTCCGGCTGTCCTGCCGCGCGACCTTGCGGCCCTTCGAGATCTTCGGCGACTTGGTGCCTCGACTCATCGACGAGATCCCGGTCCTTGCCGTCCTCGCAACCCAATGCCACGGAACGACCACAATCCAGGATGCGGCCGAACTCAAAGTCAAGGAGAGTGACCGGATTCTCACCGTGGCGAATGGCTTGCGGGCGATGGGCGCAAAGGTCGAGCCAACCGATGACGGCATGATCATCACCGGACCGACGCCGCTGTGCGGCGCTACCATCGATGCCCAGGGAGACCATCGCATTGGGATGGCGTTCGCCATCGCGGGTCTGATTGCGCAAGGAGACACCATCATCCAGGGCGCGGACGCGATCGCCACGAGCTATCCTGGATTCTGGAGTGATTTGGAGACGTTGCAGGGATGAGTAACTGGGTAATCGCGATCGACGGACCGGCTGGTGCAGGCAAAAGCACGGTTGCCAAATTGTTAGCTCACCGATTAGGTTTGCGATATTTAGACACGGGCGCAATGTACCGGGCACTCGCCCTAAAGGTCACACGCTCGCACGTGTCGGTCGCGGATGAGCCGGGTATCGCCGAGATCGCTCGGGACCTCGACGTTCACTTTGGCGAAGGCGACCCGCAGACGGTCTGGCTCGGGGCCGAGGACATTTCCGAGTCGATCCGCACACCCGAAATTGGCGAGTTGGCGAGCGCGCTTAGCGCTTATCCCAGCGTCCGGCGTCACCTGGTCGCTCGACAGCAATCGATGATCCACGAGGGTGGCTACACGCTAGAAGGTCGAGACACCACGACCGTGGTCGCCAAGGACGCAGACCTGAAGGTCTTCCTCACCGCGAGTCTGGAGGAGCGCGCAAAACGACGGCACAAGGAACTCCAGGAGCGCGGCATTGAGATCGACTACGACGAGCTTCTTCGCCAGATCAGCCAGCGAGACCACCGCGACTACACGCGGGACGAGAGTCCACTCTCCATCGCCAAAGATGCCCTGCGGATTGAGAGCTTTGGGGTCTCGCCCGAGACCATCGTCGAGCAGATCATCGCTGCTCTCCGACGGAAAGTTTGAACGATCCGACCGGTGTGTGACATTCCCTAGTGGTGCCGTGCGTCTAAGCACCTAGAAGCAACGACTTTTGCTGGGAGATCAACTATGTCTACTCTATCATTGCTCGCCTCTGTCATCGCCGCGTCGTCGGCCCAAGCGA
Source organism: Chthonomonas sp. (assembly GCA_016788115.1). Lineage (NCBI taxonomy): Bacteria > Bacillati > Armatimonadota > Chthonomonadia > Chthonomonadales > Chthonomonadaceae > Chthonomonas > Chthonomonas sp. The sequence continues at coordinate 264,793 of JAEURR010000006.1, forward strand.
CCGAGATCACGGTCTACAACCAAGGGTTTGCGCTCGTTAAAGAGAGCCGGCAACTACAACTCAACAAAGGGTTTCAGCGCGTTGCCATCGAGGATGTTGCGACGCAGATCGAAACCGATTCGGTAGGTATCCGGAGTGTTTCGGCTCCGGGGTCATTCAGCGTCCTAGAGCAAAACTATCAGTACGACCTTATCAGCCCCCAAGCCATTTTGCTCAAGGCGGTCGGATCCGAGATCACGCTCAACCGCGTGAATCCAGATGGCTCGAAGGAGCGAATTGTCGGGACGCTGCTGAGCGCGCCCGGTCAGGTCGCGGGCACGGCGGGCAACTACGTTTACTCGGGCATGGTCCTGCAGACGAAGGACGGACGAATTCTGCTCTCACCCACGGGTGAGATCGAAGTCACCTCCATCCCGGACGGACTCATCAGCCGCCCCACGCTCATGTGGGAGCTCGAATGCGCCAAGGCTGGGGCCAACACCGTCGAGCTCAGCTACCTCACGGGCGGCGTTTCGTGGAGCGCCAGCTACGTGCTGGCCCTGGACCAGTCGGGCAGCATGGGCGATGTGAAGGGCTGGGTCACCATGAACAACGGCTCGGGCATGACGTTCAAGGACGCAAAGCTGAAGCTGCTTGCCGGTGAAGTCGAGCGGAATCGACCGCGAGACTTCGGTGCACCGCGGGGTTCCGGGGGCGTGGAAGCGGCCCCGATGACCAAGGCAGATTTCGCCGAAGAACAGTTCGCGGACTATCACCTCTACACCCTGGGACGGCCGGCGACGGTCCGCAACAACGAGCAGAAGCAGCTAAGCCTGCTCGAAGGGACCGGGATCAAGGTCCAGAAACGCTTGGTCATCGACCCAATGCGTAACTATCAGGGTTGGCGCGCGAACGAGGGGGAGGTCGGCACTGGCTCGATGAAGCCCCAAGTTCGCATCGAATTCAAGAACTCGAAAGAGAACAAGATGGGGATGCCAATGCCGAAAGGGCAGGTCAAGGTATTCCAACGAGATAGTTCGGGCTCCTTGCAAATGCTGGGAGAAGACGCCATCGACCACACGCCCAAGGACGAACTGCTGTCACTCGTCGTAGGTCGTGCCTTTGACATCGTCGTGGAGCGCAAGCGTACGAAGTTTGAGTACATCTACAGCGACGCAGGCTCCAAGCGCAGCAATATTGGCGCACGTGAAAGCTATGAAATCGAAATTCGGAATCGTAAGGACACCGACGAAACGGTCGATCTGATCGAGCGCTTCTGGGGCGATTGGAAAGTCACCAAGAATTCCGATGATTTCACCCGGCCCAACGCAGAGACACTGCTCTTCATCGTTCCCGTCAAAGCGAACTCCACCAAGAAGGTCACCTTTACGGTCGAGAATCGGTGGGGGCGCTAGTGCGTGGAACTGAGTCCGGCACGGAATTTGTTACACAATCTGGAATTATGAAGACGCTGTTGAAGTTAGGTTTTGTCGCCGTACTAGGTGCATCTCTGGTACTCGCTGGGTGTTCGAGCTCGAAACCCGATGGGGCCATGCAAGCTCCCGCTGGCGCACCCGGTATCAAGGGTCAAGTGAACGCTGGCACTACCGCCCCCGGAGGCACCACCACGGAAGGTGCCAAGCCCGAGGGCGCGGCGACGCCAGGGTCCACCGCTTCCTCTGCCGCTCCGCAAGAGGAAAAGGAGGCAGGTCCGGACTATGCCGCTAAGGGCGGGGCGAACACCAACGCCCCGAAGCCCGAACCTCCGACTCCGGAAGAGGCCAAGGTTCCTGCCGAGCGTGTCGAACCGAAGGGCGACTTCACTGCGGTGGTCGGCACCTACGAGATGGAAAAGTCTGCTGTCATGAAGGACATGGATAAGAAGCTCGCAGCCAAGGGCCGCAGCCCATTCTTCTCCGAGCTTGAAATCAAGGCAGACGGCACGTACATTCGCAAGTTCGGTACCACCAAGAAGTTCATGACCTACTCCGGCACGGTGACCGCCGAAGGGACCGCCATCGCTCTGCACCCGCTGCTTACGAACGGCAAGCCTTCGACCGGCAGCGCAGACAAGGTAGTCTTCAACATGCGCGTTCTCCAAGGCGGCAAGAGACTTGAAATGATGGTCAAGACGCCCGGCGCAAGCGAGCAGATCTCCATGGCGTTCGTTCGCAAGTAAGAAAACCTCGTACATCTGCGGTGACCCTGCGCCCGGCTCGAAAGATCCGGGCGCATTTTCATATCTTTGAACGCTTTTTGAACCGCATTTAGGTTCAATTTGCTATACAATGAGGGTGGGAACGCACGCATTGCTGTGTGCACCCTATCACGAGTTATCGTACGGAGTTTTCAATGATGAAGAGGAGTCTGTTTATTCTTTCCGCTTGCGCCGCCTTGGCCGGAAGTGCCATCGCCGCAACCACGGTCGTCGATTTCGACAACCAGTATTTCGCCACCTCGGCCCCCGCGGTCTTTAGTTCATTCTTTATTAGCCAGATCGATTCCACGGCATCTGGCACCAACCTAAACGTCGGCAAGTGGGACGACCCCACGCTCCAGACAAGCGCTTTCCCGAACGGAAACATTGCTCGCATCACCAACCCCGCTGGTAGCGGCGGTACCGGTCCGGTTCCCGCTGGCAACAACACCAACGCCCTCGAACTGAAGTTCAGCTTCATGGGCCCGGGTGCCACCACGGGCGGCGGTCGCCACGTGGACGGCGCTCGCACCTTCCTGCGCGCTTCGTCGGCCATCTCGACCGGCACGAACAAGATCTTCTGCCCGGCCATCGACATCACAAAGCCGGTGACGTTCGACATCTACTCGGTCGAATCGATCGAAGTCTCACTCATCGTTCGCGAAGCCAATTACACCGGTCTCGCGGTCGGTCAGAGCCCGGCCTCGATCACTGCATCTTCGCCATTCGGCGTTGCCATCGTGGGTGGTGCACCGGCGGGTCCGGGCGCACTCCCTTCGGCCACTCGATTCGAGGGCGGATTTGTCGTTCCGGCTGGCCAGTGGAAGACGCTGACCTTCGACATGAGCGACCTTTCGAAGTACACGTTTGTGCGCCTTTCGGGCTCCAACGCGTTCCTCTCGAGCGCCAGCGGCAACAACTTGATCGGCCTTGAAGGCATCGGCATCTCGCCACTTGACGCCGACCAAGCCACGCCGAAGAAGCACTGGGTCTTCGTGGACAACTTCCGCAGCGGTCTCCAGACCCTGATGACCGGTAAGTTTAACCTCGGTACCGACCCGCTCTTCAACCTGGCTGGCAAGACCATGAGCATCTACATCAAGAACGGCGGCGGTACCCAAGTCATGGCTCCGACCAACGTGACCTTGGATGCAAGCGGCAACTACTCGCTGCCGATCACGCTTGCCGATGGCTCGTACACGGCGTACGGCGAAGGTCTCACCCACTGCCGCCAGGGCGTGGCGATCACGGTTTCGGGCGGCAACGCTACGAACGTGAACTTCACTCCGCTGAATGGCGATGGCGTTAAGGACAACACCGTTGACTTCTTCGACTACTTGCTCCTTTCGGATAAGTATGAGACCGTGGACGGCGACGCAGGCTACGATGCCACCGCCGACTTTAACAAGGATGGAGAGATCAACCTGTTCGACTACTTCATCGTCTCGGATAACTACGAGAAGGTCGGCGACGACGTCTAATCGACGTTCGATGATTCCGCAAGAGCCCCGGAGCGAGAGCGCCGGGGCTCTTTTCTTCTGTCTCTAGTCTATCTTCGAACGCTGCTATCACAATTTGGTCAACTGTGAAGCTTGCGTTTCGTACCCGGTGGAGGTGCTCGGGGCTCCGTACCTGGTTTCCAACTCCTGGGTTGTTACATGCCGAGTGTCACCGCGTCTCCCCGGAGGCCAATCCGCTAGACACCATCGAGGATGGAGCGGCACTGGGTCTTCTAAGTTGCCATACACTCGACGCACCTCCAAACTTGCGGAACTTCGTGCACTTTCCCCTCTCGCCCTGAGGGACTGCCATGGCCTCGAGTCTCCACCTGATCGGAAGGACTGTGCAGATCTGACGTCTCTAGATCTAGATTGATGTACTGAACTCGCTTGTTTGCCGGATGTGTCACGATGCCGAGACCTTTCCGTTGTCTCTCTTCTCGAGAGCTCCAACCTCCAAAGCCTGTGGGAGCCGCCAGCTGGCCCCGACTCCCTCAAAATCGTCCTTCCCCTCCGGGAACGAAGAACCATAAGCGAGTTTCGCGCCCAACGTCGCGAACCAGTCTTCGCCCACTAGTTCCCGCCCGAGCTCGCGCCACCGGGCATGGGAGGCGACCCCCACGCCTAACTCGCCCAACGAAAAGTGAAACGGCCGCCTCGCTCCAACGAGCGGTGCGGCCGTGTCTCTCCTTTCGATGCTGTGTTTTGAGTTGGGGTCTGTTCGGTTCGCAGCAGCTAGGCGCCTAGCCCAACCACCGCGCGGATCTCGGGGTCGCGTCGCAGTCGCTCGACGGCTCGCGAGAGCCGCTTGCGCGCATTGACGCTGGTCATGTCGGTCCGGTCAGCAATCTCGTCGAAGCTGAGGCCGAGGTTAAATCGCATGAAAAGGAGCTCTTGATCCACGACATGCAGCTTGCGAAGGCTGTTGCCCACAGAGTTTTCGATCTCCAGCATGCAGCCGTCCTCTACCGGGACTTCAGGCACGACTTCGAATCCAATCTCTGCGGTGCGTCGCGAATACTCGCGCCGTCGCCAACTTCGAATCGTGGTTCTGGCGAAACCACTGACCCAAGTTCCGAGCGCGCTTCGCTCAGAGTCGAACTTTGATAAGTTCTGTAATACGTCGATAAGGCATTCTTGTGCGAGCTCCTGGGACTCTTCTGCGGTCAAACCGAATTGGATGAACCGACGCACCAGCAGTCCCCGCAGATAACCTGCGAGGTTCTCCAAGTTCGTCTTGTCACCTTCACTCGTTTGCCGTGCCCAGTTAGCTACGCACACGGATTCCGGTACGTTGCTCACTTGTTACACTCCCCATTCGGATTCAGCGCCACTATTCAGCGTCTGCCGAAAATAATCTAGGACCGAGGCGATCCTCAGGCCATGCGGCCGTTTTGGTTCCACGATCTCTACTATGATATTGTGGATTTTTCGGAGAATTGTGACGCCGGCAACTAAAGTTAACAATATCCCGTATAATTGCGGTGGGGATAACTTTCCACATGTCGGAATAAGTGCCAGGTTGTGTCACGAATCGGCATGTTTTGAACCGATATTGAACAAAGATTGATTTTCGAGAGTCTATTTCAGCGGGCCAAACGTCCGCGAGTTAAGGGACTCCAGACGTGGCGCAGGCCTATTAAACGAGGAAGTTTTCTTGGAACCCGGAAAATACGATTTGATCGCAGCGAAGAAGCTTAGTTGTAAAGATACGACTGAGTTGCTCTACCTCTTTGTTTGCGACGAGCTCCCTGATGCCGAGGCTCAACAGGTGAGCGCTCACCTCTTCAATTGCAAGCATTGTCGCACCGCGCTGGCCGAGACGGTCCGCATCGCGGGCGTCCTCAGCACCGTCATGCCGCGCATGCCGCAGCAGTATTTCTCGGTAAACAACTAGCCTAGGGCCGCCCCGAGGCTTTGTTCGTTCCATTTTCTAGGGCCCACTCCTCACACTCTTCCGTTTGGGCGGTATCTCAGGTTCGCTGGCTTCACAATCTTAGGTCTAAGGAGACTTGACGATCTGTGAGCACTTCGATTGATTCCCCCACCCTTCGTTTCGAAACCCTGGCGCTGCACGGCGGTCAGTCGGTAGACCCGACCTCAAAGTCCCGCGCGGTCCCCATCTACCAGACCACGAGCTACGTCTTCGACGACACGTCGCATGCGGCGAGGCTCTTCGCCCTCCAAGAGTTCGGGAACATCTACACCCGGATCATGAACCCCACGACTGATGTGTTGGAGCAGAGGCTCGCGGCGCTCGAAGGCGGGACGGCGGCCGTTGCCACGGCAAGCGGTCAGGCGGCGGAAACGCTCGCCATCACCACCATCTGCGAAGCGGGCGACGAGATCGTCTCCGCCAACTCCCTGTATGGCGGTACGTACAACCTCTTCCACTACACCCTGCCCAAACTTGGCATCCACGTCAAATTCGTCGATCCGAGCGATCCGGAGAACTTCCGGCGCGCGGTCACCGACAAGACGAAGCTCTTCTACGGCGAGTCGATCGGCAATCCCAAGCTCGATGCCTTCCCCATCCAGGCCGTCGGTGCCATCGGAAAGGAGCTAGGCATCCCGCTCATGATCGACAACACGGTCCCGTCGCCGTACCTGTGCAACCCGATCCCGCTCGGGGCCAATGTGGTCGTCCACTCGCTTACTAAGTTCATCGGCGGGCACGGCACCAGCATCGGCGGTGCTCTCATCGACGGCGGTAACTTCGATTGGGGCAGTGGTCGCTACGCCAACTTCACCGAGCCCGACCCGAGCTACCACGGCCTGAAGTTCTGGGAGGTCTTCGGCGACTTTCCTGGTCTCGGCAATGTGGCGTTCGGTCTGAAGGCGCGCGTGCAGGGCCTGCGCGACCAGGGCCAAGCGCTCTCGCCGTTCAATGCGTTCCTCATCTTGCAAGGGATCGAGACGCTGCACCTGCGCATGGAGCGGCACAGCGCCAACGCCAAGCGGGTGGCCGAGTTCCTCTCGACGCATCCCAAGGTCTCGTGGGTGAACTATCCGGGTCTGACCACCAGCAAGAACCATGCCGGGGCCAAGGCGATCCTTCACCGGGGCCAGTACGGCGCGATCGTCGGATTCGGCATTGGCGGCGGCTACGATGCAGCAGTGAAGTTCATCGATGAGCTAAAGGTGTTCTCGCTGCTCGCGAACATTGGCGACGCCAAGTCGCTCGTCATCCACCCGGCGAGCACGACCCACCAGCAGCTCGCGCCCGACGAGCAACTCTCCGCGGGCGTCACCCCGGACTTTATCCGGCTTTCGGTCGGACTGGAATCCATCGACGACATCATCGACGACCTCGACCGAGCACTTCGGGCGATCTGACGGTGGCGACTATCCCTGGCGCTCCTGCGCCAGGGATAGATAGAATGGTGCCATGAGCGACCGCTGGATTGCCGCGCCCATCTTGGGCGTGCCGAACGTCCGCAAGTCTGTCGAATACTACCGGGATGTGCTTGGCTTCACACTCGATCCCGAAGAGGGCATCTTCTCGCCCGACCCCAGCCAACCCGGCGGCGTGTACGGCATTGTCTCGCGTGACGGTGTGAGACTTCACTTTCAGCTCCGCCGACAGTGGTCGCCGATGCCCGCGCGTTCCGAGATCGAGTGCGATGCTTACATCATGCTTCCTGACGTGGACCGCTATTACGAGGAAGTATCAGCGCGTGGGGCGCGCATCGTCCGCCCCCCGATGGATAACCCGTACGGTCTGCGGGACTTCGTCATCGAAGACCCGAACGGCTATCGCATCGTGTTTGGCAGCTTGATGCCATAAAGCCGGGAGTGATCGTCCTTACGGTAGCGTTGCACTCATCAGCGCAATCCTCGGTAGGAACCCTATGCCTGGTAACCAAGACCGTCTAGATCGGCTCGAAGCCTCGCTTGAACAGATCCTCCAACGCCTTGATCGACTCGAACGGAGGCACGATGTGGAGATCGGTCGTACTGCCGACTTTCCGCCCGCCCGGACGACCATCCCCGTACAGCCCTTCCAGTGGACCGCTGAAGAGGATGTTCGCGTCATTCCCCCGCCCGTCATCGTGCCCACAGAGCCCACGCGGACAACCCAGAAGACCGCCGATGAGTTGGAGTACTCCCTGGGGATCAACGGTTTGCTCCGTGGCGGAGCAGCGGTCATGCTGCTTGGGTTCCTACTCCTGGCTGCCGTACTGATTGGAAGAGGGATCATCACCCCGACGGTTCAGTTTGCGGGAGAGATCACCGGGTGCTTGGCCCTCATCGTGCTCGGGTTCGTCAGGAGGAACGATCGCGAAGACTTCGGCCAGCTCATGACCGCGGTCGGTTCAGCCGGGCTCTACGCCAGCTTCACCGGGGCGCACGCCTACAAGCATCTGATCTCCGCGGAAACGCTCGTCGTTCTCGCGGTGGTGCTGAGTCTGTTGAACCTTGCGTACGCGACCGTCTTCCGGTCCAAGTCGTTCCTGGCAATGGGCATGCTGGGAGGCCTGGTGGCGACGCTTATGGCGGGGTCCGAACGATCGTTCGTCACCCAGATTGCCCTGCAATATGTCATCGTCGCCCCGGCGGCATGGATCGGGGCCCGGTACCGCTGGACGAAGATGCTGATGATCTTGTGGGTGGCGGCGGCGGCTTGTCTGCTTGTCCCGCTAGCTGCGGTGAGCCATGGTACGGGTGCGATCGCTCTGTATGGCACGACCCTGATTCTCGCCCTCGCTGCGGGGAACTCAACCCGCGAAGAGACCGACTATTCACAGCGCTGGCTCGCTGCATTCGTCCTCATGACCGGAGGACTACTCACGCTCCTGTTCTGGGCACGCCCGAGCACCGCCCTTGAACTCGTCGGGTTGGCCGTCACCTCCGTTGCACTCGGCTGGGCCGTCATCCGCGACACCGGCTCGCGGGTGAGCCTCTTGTGCGGTGCGTCGATCCTTGTCTTTATAGTTGCCCCGATGTGCTTGGATGCCTCGCGGACGACGGCCATTTACGGCATCGAAGCGGCGGTCTTAGCCATGCTCGCCTGGAGCCATCTCGGTCGATTCGCCTGGATTTTCAGCATCGGGACTGGCCTCTTCTGTGCGGTCGTTTTCTACGGAAGAGACGCACTTGTTGGGTGGCCGCCCATCACCCCCGCCGCGACGTGGACGGCGCTGCTGTGCCTTTTCTTGGCGATAGCTCTGAACGTCATTTACGAGCTTCATCAGAAGCAACTACCCAAGCTCGACGTCCTTGTCTACGGCCAATCAGGCGCGCTCGTCGTTCTCTTGGGCGAAATGATTTCGTACACGGCTCGCTCCCGATTTGCGCCGCTGACGTTGGTGGACAGCACCCTTCTCGCGACCTCCATTGCCAGTCTGAGCTTCTCGATCATCCTGCTGCGAGTCCGCAAAGAAGCGTTCTTCTACTTCTATGCGTCTCTTGCTCCCATCGCAGTGATGCTCCCCGTTCTGCGCGAGCCAGCTGACGGCCAGCCCACCGTCAAGCTGGCGGCCCTGACAATGAATCTGGCCGCACTTGTCATCTCCGCAATCCAAACTCAGGGAGCGAGAACGAGCGCTGTCGTGCGCGGGTTTGTTGGTCTGGGCATCTCCCTGATTTCGATCCGACTGGTGGAATCGATTGCTTACCAAATCGGCGGCTACGACCAGTCGAAGCCCGCTGCCTTCACGGCGATCGCTGCAGTGAGCATCATCTGGGCCGTGCTCGGGCTTCGCACCCGGCTTCGAGCCGACATCGCCCTTTGTGGCGTATCGACCGTCGCCAGTTGTGTAGCGGCGCTCTCCTTCTCCCCGCACACTCTTCCAATCTTGGTGATGCTGCTGATCAAACTCTCCGCGATCGGTTCGCTCGGAGTGTTCTACGTCCTCATCAAGCAGGAATCCACCACGCTCGCAAAGGTCGGCATCGCGGTTTGCGGTTGGATCGTCACGGCGGACTTCATCTCGCTGCACTTGCTCGGTGACCTGCTCGGAATCCGCGAGAACGCGACCACCAGCATGAGTTGGGTCATGTACGCGCTCCTGATCATGTGCGCCGGGTTCCGGCTCAAGGATCGCGTACTGCGCTACTCCAGCCTGGTGGTCTTCGCGATCACGGTCGGCCGCATAATGATGGTCGACTTGAGCGCACTAGACCCGGGGATCCGCGCGGCCGTATTCCTCGTCGTCGGATTGGTCATGACCGGCGCAGGCTACGGGTACATCGTCTGGCGTAGCCATGCGGGCGCAAGCGAGGAAGCAGAAGGGAAGGCTCACTGAGCCCGCCCTTCTCGTCGTTAGCGGCGGCGGCGGCGCAAGACGAACGCACCGATTGCCACGCCAGCCATTGCCAGCGTCGAAGGCTCGGGAACGATCGGGGGGACTTCCCCATTCACCCCAAAGTCGATGTACACCGGGAAGCAAACCGACTGCCCCGGGAACAGAATCGTCTGGAACTCCAGGCCCAACAGATAGTTGCCGGGAGTCGCAATTCCCCCTGCGTTCACGTCGGGGAAGAACGTGTCCACGGACCCGTTCGTCATGGCCGCAGCGATTTGGCTGGCGGTACCCGCCGCCGCGCCGAAGCAACCCGGCCCTGTCAGGCGCCCGGTCGACAAGCCGTCCGTCATCGTCCAAGATTTGAGCGCGCTGGTTGAGAACAGCGGCTGGACCACATCGTTTCCGATGGTCCCATCCACATCAAAGTCGAACACGCAGAACCCGTTCGCAGTGATCGTGGCGGCGCTACGATTGTTGAAGCACAAGTACGTGTACAGGCGCACCGTGTTTGGTCCGGTATCCGTCAACTGATAGCAAGTTTGCGCATCGACATCCTGGACGACCGCGCTCCCCGCGGTGACGAGATTGCCGATGTAGTTGTACTCCACAGCATTCGTGCCGCTGAGGACCTTTGTTGTCGCATTAGCGAGCTGCCGTTCGCGGGTGTCGTTACCCAAGCGGTAGAACCAGTTACCTCCCGAAACATGGCGCTTTCTAGGGCTCCCTGCGGGCTCGCTGACGTTCAGACAATTCGATGTGAGTGTAGACGCGACTGACGAAGTGTGCAGCGGCAAAGCCGCCCCGGCACACCATTGGACACTGCGGTCCCAAACGCGAATACATCGTTCCCCGCCGTCAAGACCTGACCAGTGTTTGCCTGAGCGAACGCAAAGGTCGACGCGGAAGCAACACCAAGCACTAGAGCATATCGGCAAGATTTCATTAAGTCCTCTCCATTGCGACCAAGTAGGTCTACGAAATCTAGAATACAACGAAATGCGTAGAAGTACCAACATTTCTACGAGCCCGCAAGCTGTGATACAATGCCGTCATGCGAGCAGGTCGCACCCGGGCCTACGGGAAGGGTTGAACCCACCTGACATCAATCTCATCGTGACAACGACCGACCTTGGGTCTGCACGGTAGGCCACAGACCGTAACAGGATCGGATCTATGAATCTACAGCTACCGACTCAGCCCTCGCTCGACCATTTGCGCGCGCAGGCGAAAGACCGCCTCGCCGCCTTGCGTCAGCAAGACCCCGCCGCTCGCCTCCACCAAGCGCAGCACACGCTCGCACGAGACTACGGTTTCGCCAGTTGGCCGCGGCTCATCCACCATGTTGAGGAAGTGCTCCTCGCAGCCTCGGGCAACGCCAAGATCCTCGCCGTCATTGAGCGCGGCATCCTAGGGGGGAGCGATGCCAAGAAGTCGGCCCGAGCGATCGGCCTCCACCCGGTCGTCACCCGTTTGTCCGCGGCCGGGGCCGCCATTGCGCTCGACTACGACGCCCTGCTGGCGATGCTTCCAAGCGACGTGAATGCCAAGCTCGGAGAGGGCAAGGCACCCGCGCTGGTTTACGCATGCGCGTCCCCACTGGCTCGCGAGCGCGATGCGGACATGGTACGGATCGTGGGCGAGCTCTTGCGCCGGGGAGCCGATCCAGACGCGTCCTTCATCCACCCCTACGATGGCGGCACACCGCTGTCCGCGCTCTACTGCGCGAGCGGCATGGCCCGATCTCCCGGCGCGACCAAGCTATTATTGGATGCGGGCGCGAACCCGAACGACAACGAGTCGCTCTACCACTCAACCGAGGTCCCAGAGCACGACTGCCTGCGACTGCTTCTCGAGGCGGGGGCGAAGTTCGAGCGCACAAACGCCGTCCTTCGGATGCTTGATCGCGAGGACCCGACGGGCCTTCAGCTCATGCTCGACTACCACCCGGATTTGCGCTACCCGAACGCGCTGGTCCACGCCATCCGGCGAGGTCGGAGCCAGGCAATCTTGGACCAACTGGTAACCGCTGGAGCAGACCCCGATCTTACGACCGATTTCGTCACCGCCCGGCAGCTCGCGTTCGAGCGCGGATACTCTCTGCCCGGTGAGTACGAACCCTCGCCCGCCGATCTGCTCCTGGCGGCATGTTGGCGGGGCGACGTGGCCGAGGCGGGTCGACTTCGCGAGGAGCATGCACGATTGAGCACCATGCGCCGCAAGGCGTTCACGGGGGCAATCTGGCTGGGTCGCCATGAGCTCATTGAGGCGTTCTTTGCTGGCGGATTTGGGCACGCCGACCGCGACGACAGCCATGGAACCCCGCTCCATGCGGCGTGCTTTGCCGGCATTCCGCAAAGTGTCGAGATCTTGCTCCGCCACAATCCACCGCTCGACGACGCCACCGATGTGTACAACGCCATCCCGCTACAGTGGGCGATGCACGCCTCGGAACACGCGCCGAGCGATGCTCCAGATGCCGACTACGCCAAGATTGTCGCGATGCTCATTGCGGCAGATTCGCCTCGCCCCGTCAGCCTGTTCGGCGACGACGAGGTGCGCGTCCTGCTGCTGGAGCGGTGGCCCGACCTGACCGTGTAGCTGCAGCTACCGGCATGCATCGAGCTCGCGCGGCGAGTACTCGCCGCGCCACTCGATGTCAATCCCGTGTGGTCGGAGCAGCTCATCGAGCTGACCGATGTGCCCGTGCAGGTGCCGCAAGCTGAGAATCAGCAATTCGAACCGCGACACCCCGGGGTACCAGTTGTAACCGCAATGTGGCTCATCGAGATCGAGCGAATCAATCTGCGCGTCCACTTCGCTGTCGATGAGGTCCACAAACTCGCGCATTTCAGCCTGAGTATAGGGCTCGACGACCTCCGCTTCCCCATCTAGGTAGGTGCAGTCAACACGGTGCTTTGGCCACCGCTGCCACGCTTGCAGGTTCGAATACAGGTAGAGGTGCGCGTACCCGGCTGCGTGGAAGAGCTGTCGCCAAAAGGTCCGCGGATGCTCGCCCTGGGTCCAGACTTCGGGCGGGCATTCATCGATGATCTGTCGCAGCGTCGCCAGTGCAGCGTGGTTCTGCCGCTTGAACGCTTCTCGTACGGTCGCGGAATCCATACGTTCCAATACGTTGAACGCGGGTGCGGGAAGTTCCAGAAGAAGCTGGTGGAGGTTTCCGCGCGGGGCAGAGCCCTGCACTGGGTGCGATGAGCGCCAGCGCTTCCGTCGGGGAAAACGAACTCGACTCGCGTTGTTCTCATTTGGAAGGCAACGGCCTTGGGGTGCTGCAGCCTGAGCAACAGGCTCAACGTGCGTTGAATTGTACGACTCACAGCCTCGCCAATGAAAGGGAACAAGAATATGAAAGAATATCAAGCTAGCTGGCCTGCGAGAACGGATGAGCCGGCGGAACAAGCCGAGCGGGGGCAAGCGGCAAGTCCGTTGGGAAAGCAGTACGACTGCGCCTTACTTGGCCAGCAATCAACTCCTCCCGCCCGACTCGGTACAACCGCTATACTCACCCCATGAAAGAGTGTCGCATCGTTCGCAGTTCCGAGGGGTTTCATGGCAAACAGGGACTGGACTACTTCAGCGGTATCTCTGCCGAAACCGTCGGCGCGGAAGCAATCTGCATGCATATGCTCGTCATGCCGCCCGGCGCGCAGGCCAAACCGCACTTCCACGAGTCCCACGAAACCGCGATCTACATGCTTGAAGGGACCGCTGAGTTCACCCACGGTCCCCATTTGGAGCACCGCGACACGGTCTCAGCGGGCGACTTTATCTACATCCCGGCGGGAGTTCCGCATTGTCCTCGCAACCCAAGCGACTCCCGCGCGGTGGCGGTAATCGCCCGGACCGACCCCAACGAGCAAGAGAGCGTCGTGCTTATCGGGGAGTGACCGGCGCGAGGCCGCTCCCCGATGTCTGATTGGCTCCGCCTCGTACGATTCCTAATGCTCCCGGTGATGTCCGTTTGGTAACACGTAACGTCCAGCGTTGCGTAGGGTCCGCAGTGACTCAGCTGGCCGCCTCATTCGATGAGCTTCACCAGAAGCTCAAGCTGCTTGACAAGCCAAGAAGGGTGAAAGCATGCACGAGATCATGCTCAATACCTGCCCCGACGCCGCGACCAAGGTCGAGGTCCATTCTGAGGGCGAATCTTCCTGGCTGACCCCGCAAGAAACCCCGCGCTACCCCTCAGCGGAGAGACCCCTAACCCAATACCAACAATACAAGGACGTTTCTGGCGAATTGGGGACCTTGAGAAACTGCCGTTTTCCGATCGAGTATTGCTCAAAGCCTCGCACCAAGGGTGGATCGTGCTGAAGCGAAAGCCTGGTGGGCGGTACAGGATTTGAACCTGTGACCCCTTCGGTGTGAACGAAGTGCTCTACCACTGAGCTAACCGCCCGGAAGACGACCATTCTACCCCCAACTTGGCGCGGGAAGGCACCATCTAGAACTGCCACAAGACTTAGACTATGCTATGATATTTAGCATGTGTTCAATCTGGCGGGCGGTGCTCCTTTGCTTGGTTTTCGTTGGGGTCGTGTGCGGATGCACCCCGGCTCCAAAAGCCGAGACTGGCAAGCTCAACGTCGTCAGTACCGTCGGCATGGTGAACTACCTCGTGAAGGAGATCGGTGGGCCGCACGTGACGTCCGTCGCGCTGATGGGTCCCGGCATTGACCCCCACCTCTACCGTGCCACCGCAGGCGATGTAACTAAGCTTGAAAGCGCAGACTTAGTGTTATACGTCGGCCTGGAGCTCGAGGGCCGAATGACCGAGATCTTCGAGAAGATGGTACAGGGCGGCAAGCCCACCGTCGCCGTCGCCAAAGACATCCCAGAATCGTTGCTGCGCGAGGTACCCGGCTTCGCGGGAAAATTCGATCCCCACATCTGGTTCGATGTGACGCTGTGGCAGCAAGTCGCCAGGACGGTCGCCGCCGCCCTCGTCGCAAACGACCCAAAACACGAGGCTGACTACGTGGCCAATGCCGCCAAACTCGATGCGAAGCTCAAAGCGCTCGATCAGGAGACCATGGCCGCCCTCGCGACCATTCCCAAACCCAACCGCGTACTCGTCACCGCCCATGACGCCTTCGGCTACTTCGGGCGTCGCTACGGGCTGGAGGTCGTCGGTATCCAGGGGACCAGCACCGCCGCCGAAGCCGCTGCCGGCAGCATCCGCCGGGTCGCCGACCTCATCGCCGACCGCAAAGTGAAGTCGATCTTCGTCGAAACCAGCGTCCCGCCCGCCACCATCGAGGCGCTGCAGCAAGCAGTCCGTTCACGCGGCTGGGACGTGAAGATCGGGGGCAAACTCTATAGCGACGCGATGGGCCAAGACGGAACCGCCGATGGGACCTACCCTGGCATGGTCCAGCACAATGTGCACACGATCGTTGAGGCCCTGAAGTGACCGCGACCGACGCCGCGCTGATCGTCCGCGACCTGACCGTCACCTACGGCGCGCGCCCGGTGCTGTGGGACATCGACCTGGATATCCCCACCGGTAGCCTCACTGCCATCGTTGGACCAAACGGTGCAGGCAAATCGAGCCTCCTCAAAGCGGTGCTCGGTTTGGTGCCAATAGCGGCAGGAAGTGTGCGCATTTTTGGACAGAACTACAATCAAGTCCGCAAGCAAGTCGGTTACGTTCCCCAGCGCGGATCGGTCGATTGGGACTTCCCCACCGACTCCCTCGATGTAGTCCTCATGGGCATGTACGGCCAACTCGGGTGGCTCCGCCGCCCCAAGAAATCGCACCGCGAACAAGCGCTCGCATGCTTGGAGCAGGTCGGCATGGCGGACTTCGCCCGCCGACAGATCAGCCAGCTCTCGGGCGGTCAGCAGCAGCGGGTCTTCCTCGCCCGAGCACTTGCGCAGGACGCGCGGCTTACTTTCATGGATGAGCCGTTTGCGGGGATCGATGCCACCACCGAAGAGACTTTGCTTCGGCTTCTGGAGCAGATGCGGTCCCAACAGAAAACCGTCGTCGTGGTGCATCACGATCTGGATACCGTCCGGGAGCGGTTCGAGCGAGTCATCCTACTCAATGTCCGCGCCATCGCTCAGGGACCGGTTGAGTCCACCTTCACACCGGAGAATCTTCACAAAACCTACGGCGGATCGATGGCCATGCTAAATCGATGACGCTCTTCGACGCCCTGCTAAATGACTACACCCTGCGCAATGTTGCGCTTGGTTCGGCCATCCTGGGCATCGTCAGTGGCGTGCTGGGTTCCTTCGCAGTCCTACGCCGCCAGGGTCTCATGGGCGACGCCCTCAGCCACGCCGCGCTCCCCGGGGTCTGCATCGCCTACATGCTCACCGGCTCCAAAGCTCCACTCACCCTGATGCTCGGGGCAGCGTTCACGGGGTGGCTTGGGATGTGGATGATCATCCAGACGATCCGGCGTACGCGGGTTGACAGCGGTTCCGCCCTGGGCATCATTCTCACGACCTTCTTCGGGTTCGGTGTCGTGCTGCTCACCGTCATCCAGAAGCGGAGCGATGCGGAGCAAGCCGGACTTGACAAGTTCCTATTCGGGCAAGCAGCGGCCCTCGTCACGAGCCAAGTCGTCACCATGGCCGTGCTGGGCAGCCTGGCGCTCGCGATCGTGCTCGCCCTCTTCAAAGAGTTCAAGGTGCTCGCCTTTGACCCCGACTTTGCACGCTCCCTCGGCCTCCCGACCCATGCGGTCGGTAACGTGCTCACCGGGCTACTTGTGGTCGCCATCGTCATCGGCCTGAACACGGTTGGCGTCATCCTCATGTCAGCGATGCTTGTAGCACCGGCCGCCGCGGCGCGACAGTGGACGAACTCTCTGAGCACCATGGTGCTGCTGGCCGCCATCATCGGCGCAGTCTCGGGGACCACGGGCGCGATTCTGAGCGTCCAGCTCAGCGGAGTCCCTACCGGACCCGCGATCGTGCTCGTCCTCGCCGTCTTTGTGATCGTCAGCTTGGTCGCCGGATCGGCCCGGCGCAAGCCGCAGAAGGTGATCGCATGACGAGCGGCCAACAGATTGCCGCCGTCGCGCTGATGGCAGGAGCGGCGTGTTCGCTCGCGGGAGTGTTCCTCGTGCTCCGACGAATGGCGATGATGGCCGATGCCATCAGCCACGCAATTTTGCCAGGACTCGTTGCGGGGTACGTTCTCGCGCACGGACCCAATCTCTGGGTCGGATTCCTAGGCGCGACTGCGGCCGGGCTTGCCACCGTCTGGCTCGTCGAGGTGCTTGCCAAGTCTCGCCGGGTACGTGAAGACACCGCGATCGGGCTCGTCTTCCCGACGATGTTCGCGCTCGGTGTGCTCGTCGTCTCCAAGTTCTTTGCGAACGTCCACATCGACACCGATGCCGTGCTCTACGGCGAGATCGCCATGGCACCCTTCGACCGGTTCCGCTGGGGAGGACACGACCTGGGGCCGCTCTCGCTGTGGGTGCTCAGTTCCCTGTTCGTGTTCAACGCCGTGTTCCTGACCGCTTTCTATAAGGAGTTCAAGCTCTCCACGTTCGATGCCGGGCTTGCCGCGTGCTTAGGGTTCGCGCCAGCGGCCCTACACATGCTCCTCATGACCAGCGTCGCAATCACCACGGTGGGCGCATTTAGCGCGGTCGGGGCGGTCCTGTCGGTGGCTCTCATCATCGTGCCGCCGGTGACCGCTTCTCTGCTGACCGAGCGCTTGCCGATTCTGATCGGCCTCTCGGGGCTCATTGGGGCGCTGGGAGGAGTGCTCGGTTATGTTCTGGCCGCCATGTGGGACGTAAGCATCAGCGGCATGATTGCGACCACTCTCGGAGCCATGTTCTTCACCGCACTGCTCGGCGCCCCGCGCAAGGGGATCCTGAGCCAACTGGCCCGCCAGCGGCAGCAGCGCCTCCAATTCGCCGTAGAGATGCTGGCGGTCCACCTCGCCACCCACGAGGCAACCGCCGACCGCGACACGGAAAACTCCATCTGGCACCTGGAGCGCGAACTCGGTTGGTCCCCCAGCAGAGCGGCAAGTATCGTGCGCCGCTCCGAACGGGCGGGCTACGTACTGAGCCGCGACGGCCAACTCCAACTCACTGAGGCGGGGCACGCGCTCGTCGAGACCACGCTCGCGCGCTAAATCGGATACCATTCGCACATGCCGCTCAACCGGGATCAACTGGCACAACGCGCAGCGCAAGAGCTCCGCGATGGGTTCTATGTCAACTTGGGCATCGGGATTCCGACGCTCGTAGCGAACTACATCCCCGAGGGTATGGACGTCGTGCTGCAATCCGAGAACGGCATGCTCGGCCTCGGACCGTTCCCCTACGAAGGAGAAGAAGACCCGGACCTGATCAACGCGGGCAAGCAGACAGTCACCGAGATTCCGGGCACCAGCTACTTCAGTTCTGCGGACTCGTTTGCCATGATACGGGGCGGCCACATCGACCTCAGCATCTTGGGGGCGATGGAGGTCAGCCAAGAGGGTGACCTCGCAAACTGGATGATCCCCGGCAAGATGGTGAAAGGCATGGGCGGCGCGATGGACCTCGTTGCAGGCGTCCGGCGCGTGGTTGTCGTCATGGAGCACACGAACAAGGCCGGCGAATCCAAAGTTTTGCCCAAGTGCACGCTCCCACTCACAGGCAAGGCTTGCGTCCAGTTGGTCATCACGGACTTGGCCGTGTTCGAGATCACCGATGGCGTCATGACACTCATCCAACTCGCTCCAGATGTGAGCTTGGAAGAAGTTCAGTCAAAGACCGCGGCGTCGTTCGCAGTTTCGCCGACGCTTCACACCCTCGCCCTGTAACCGTTACGAGAAACGCGCAGAAACTGCGCGTATTGGCACGGCATGTGCTCATGAAGTGAGTGCTATGCCGAACAATCTCCGACTTGCAGTCGCGCTCTTGCTCACCGTCCTCGCCCTCGGCGCATCGAATATGCGAGCCGAAGCCCGCGGGTCGGGTTCCATGCAAGCAGCATCCCATTGGGAAGATTGACGGCACTGAACCTTCAAACCAGAAAGAGAGCAACTTCAAAGGGCCCCTCACCGTGGGGGGCCTTTTTCTTGTAGGGGTAAACATGGCGAATGGAATTTGTCTTGTGCATCGTGCTTGGGCTGATCGCTGGCCTCAGTAGCGGCGTCTTCGGCATCGGCGGGGGCATCCTGATCGTTCCGGCGCTGGTTCTCGCATTCAAATTCAGCCAGCAAAAGGCGCAAGGGACTTCGCTCGCCGCGTTGCTAATGCCCGTCGGCATCTTTGCCGTGATGAACTACTACCGATCGGGCAACGCGGACCTCAAGTTCGGTGCGCTGATTGGCGCGGGGTACCTCGGTGGAGCGTTCTTCGGCTCAAAGATCGCGCTCGCGGCCAGCCAGCAGTCGCTCAGCCGCGCGTTCGGCGTTTTCATGATCGCGTTGGGCTTATGGTTCATTTTTCGCGTGTCGTGAAACCCCTGCCCCCGCGAGCCGTATACTGGTTCGCAGAGGTCCACTGACATGGGAATTTTTGACAAGATACGAGGCGAATTTGTTGACATCATCGAATGGCTCGATGACACCCAGGACACGATGGTGTACCGGTTCGAGCGGCAGGGCAATGAGATCAAGTACGGCGCCCAGTTGACCGTCCGCGAGAGTCAGGCCGCAGTGTTCGTGAACGAGGGCCAGATTGCCGACGTGTTCGGCCCAGGCCGGTTCGAGCTCAAGACCGAGAACCTTCCAATCTTGACCACGCTCAAGAGCTGGAAGTTCGGTTTCAACTCGCCGTTCAAGGCCGAGGTGTACTTCGTGAACACCAAGCGGTACACCGACCTCAAGTGGGGCACAATGAATCCCGTGATGATGCGCGACGCCGAGCTTGGAGTCGTCCGCGTCCGCGCCTTTGGCACCTATGCCATGCGCGTCACTGACCCTGCCAAGTTCCTACAGGAAATCGCCGGGACCGATTGGCAGTTTACGACCGACGAAGTCACCGAGCACTTGCGCAATCAGATCGTCAGCCGGTTTGCTGAGGCCACGGCCCAGGCCGGGATTCCCGTGATCGATCTGTCGGCTCGCTACTCCGAGCTGGGTGACCAGATCCTCGCCACCATCGCCAAGGACATCGAAGCGATCGGCATCGAGCTGGTCAACTTCCGCATCGAAAACGTCTCGCTCCCGCCGGAAGTCGAAGAGGCCATCGACAAGCGCTCGAGCATGGGTGTCGTCGGGAACTTACAGAACTACACGCAGTTCCAAGCCGCGAACGCGATCGAAAAGGCCGCCGAAAATCCGGGAGGATTGGGCGCGGCGGGCGTCGGCATGGGGATCGGCCAAGTCATGGGCCAGATGATGACAACCGGAGCACAACCGCCCGCGCCCGTGGCGGCTCCTCCTGCTCTCGAATTCCACGTCGTCGTCAACGGCGCATCAAGCGGCCCCTACAACATGCAGACCCTGCAGACCATGGTGGGTGGTTCGCTCACGGCGGACACGCTCGTTTGGCGCGCAGGAATGGCGGACTGGCAGCCTGCCTCAAAGGTCGAGGCACTTTCCTCGCTGTTCAGTTCGGTGCCGCCACCGGTCCCGGGTCAGTAACACGTCTCTGTGAGCCAAGTAGCCCACTATCCGTGTGAGCAGTGCGGGGCGCAACTTGAGTTTGCGCCCGGCGCGACGGACTTGGTGTGTCCTTACTGCGGGCACCGGAGCGCGATCGCGGTCCCGACAACGGTTGTTGAGGAACTCGCTCTCGACCAATTCCTCGATCGAGCACACCTCAACTGGGAGCTAGAGCAGGGCAAAGTCGTGCACTGCAACTCGTGCGCGGCCGAGTTCACGCTCCCCCCGGACCAAGAGACTCAGACCTGCCCGTTCTGTGGCTCGCACGTTGTCGTCCCCATCAACAATGAGGAGCGCATTCCACCGAACGGCGTGCTCCCCTTCGTCATCACCGGCGCGAGGGCGCGGTTCGCCATGGGCGAGTGGCTCGGCTCGCGATTCTGGGCACCCCGCGATCTCAAGCGCATGGCCCTCAAGGAGGGCAGCCTGAAGGGGATCTATGTTCCCTTCTGGACTTTCGATAGCCGCACCATCACCGACTACACCGGCCAGCGCGGCGAACACTATTGGGTCACCGTCACGTATACAGCAGTCGAAAACGGCCGTCCGGTCACTCGGACGCGCCAGGAGCGACGCACCCGTTGGTACCCCGCCGCAGGCACGGTCCACGTTCCTTTCGACGATGTGACGGTTCAGGCGAGCTCCGCCGTCCCATCGCGCTATGCCGAGGGGTTCTCGGACTGGGATCTCCCCGCGGTCGTCCCCTACAATCCTCAGTACCTCGTGGGCTTCCAGACCATGCGGTACGAACTCGACTTGTCCCAAGGACTCCAGATTGGCCGCGACCGAATGCAGCCTGGGATCGACAGCGCCATTCGCTACGACATCGGCGGCGATGAGCAAATGATCCTGACGAAGAACACCCAGTACTTCGACAATACATTCAAGCTCCTGCTGCTCCCGATCTGGACCGGGGCCTATCGCTACCGTGGCAAGCCGTTCCGGGTGCTTATCAATGGTCGGACGGGCGACGTGCGCGGTGAAGCACCCGTCAGCTTCTGGAAGGTTCTCCTAGCCGTCATTCTTGGCCTGAGCGTCGCGGGCGGCATCTTCTATGCCTACCAGGAGTCTCAGCGACGCTCTCAGAGCTCGAGTGTCCAGACCGACTACGTGCCCGACTATCCGATTCGCTAGCCCCCAGTCCGGCAGGTGGCGCACATGTCAAAATAGCCGAATGGCATCCACAGAATTCTCGTTCGACGTCGTGAGTAAGGTCGATCCCCAAGAGGTTCGCAACGCCGTCGACCAAGCGCAAAAGGAGCTGATGCACCGATTCGACCTGAAAGGCACAAATTCGGAAATCGAGTTTGAAAAGGACAAGATCACCCTTCTCGGCGGCGACGAAGGCAAGCTCAAGCAAGTGCGGGACATCCTCTTCAGCAAGCTCGTCAAGCGCGGCATTGACGGCCGCATGGTCGAGTACGGCAAGGAAGAGCCAGCCAGCGGACTGACCGTAAAGCAAGGAGTTTCATTCAAGAACGGCATCGCGCAGGACCAAGCCAAGGGACTCATCAAGCAGATCAAGGACTCTGGCATCAAGGTCAACGCCCAGATTCAGGGCGAGCAGGTTCGCGTCAGCGGGAAGAGCAAGGACGACCTGCAAAAGGCGATCAACTTCATCAAGGGACTAGAGCTCGAATTCGTCGTCAACTTCGAGAACTACCGCTAAACAAATGTGGCTTGAGCCAAACGGCTCAAGCCACATGTTTTGATCTCACCGTAGGGCGGCGTTAGCTTGCGCGCTTCACCATTTCTTCGGTCATCAAAATCGGCTTGGTCTCACCCGAAATCGCTCCCGCCGGGACCACCACCTTCTTGACGTCTTCGGTCGAAGGTACATCGAACATCACGTCAAGCATGACCGACTCGATGATCGCGCGTAGGGCACGGGCACCGGTCTTGCGCTTCAGCGCCTCCAGAGCTATCTCCCTCAGGGCGTCCGGTTGGATGTCCAGCGTCACGCCGTCCATCTCGAAGAATCGAGCGTACTGGCGGATGAGCGAGTTCTTCGGTTCGGTGAGGATCTGGATCAGGGCGGCCTCGTCCAGAGGATCGAGCGTCGTCACGACCGGCAAGCGGCCAACGAACTCGGGGATCAGGCCGAACTTGAGTAGGTCCTCAGGAAGCAGCTTGCTCAAAAGGGCATGCTCATCTTCCTTCTTGTTACCCGGCTCGGCGTGGAAGCCCATCACTGAGTGCTTCATGCGGCGTCGGATAATATCTTCGATGCCTTCGAAAGCGCCACCACACACGAACAGAATGTTGCGCGTATCGATCTGAATGTACTCTTGCTGCGGGTGCTTGCGTCCACCCTGCGGCGGAACGTTAGCCACCGTGCCTTCGAGAATCTTGAGGAGCGCCTGCTGAACACCTTCGCCACTCACGTCACGCGTGATGCTCGGGTTGTCGCTCTTGCGCGAAATCTTGTCGATTTCGTCGACATAGATGATGCCGCGCTCGCAGAGTTCCTTGGCTCGTTTCGGATCCATGGAGTCGGCTGACTGGTACAGCTTGAGAAGGATGTTCTCAACGTCCTCGCCAACGTATCCAGCTTCCGTCAACGCCGTGGCATCTGCGATGGCGAAGGGTACGTGCAACACCCGCGCCAAGGTCTGCGCCAGAAGCGTCTTGCCCGAGCCGGTCGGTCCCACCAGCAAGATGTTTGACTTCTGCAGTTCAACATCGGAATCCGAGTTGTCGAGTTCGCTCACCCGCTTGTAGTGGTTGTAAACCGCCACCGCAAGGGCTCGCTTGGCCGAAGTCTGGCCAATGACGTACGAGTTCAGATGCTCCACGATCTGGCGGGGCTTGGGAACCTCGAACTCGACCGGGGCATCTTGGCTGACCGCCCGCGCCGGGACCGAACCACCGGCGGGTTCGCGGACCGGTGCTGGCATGCCCGTCTCGTGCATCAAGATATCGTTGCAGAGATCGATGCAGTCCGAACAGACCGCCCCGTGCAGCCCAACGATCAGCTTCTTCACCTGATCTTTACTTTTGCCGCACAAGCAGCACTGTTCACGTTTTTCTGTAGTCCGCGCCATAAACTATCCTAACCCAATTATCGTTCGCCAGCCTTCAGAACTTTATCGACGATTCCGTATTCCTTGGCTTCGTCAGCCGACATAAAGTGGTCTCGATCACAGTCCTTGCGCACTTGCTCTTCGGTCTTTCCCGAGGCCTTTGAAAGAATCTGCATCAAAATGTCCATATAACGGTTCGCTTCGCGCAAGGCCACGTTCATATCCGCAACCGTGCCACGCGCGCCACCGCTCACCTGGTGGATCATCACGCGACCATTTTCCAAGCAATACCGCTTGCCTTTGGTTCCACCTGCGAGCAGCACTGCACCCATCGAGGCAGCTTGGCCGATACAGTACGTCGCGACTGCGGGCTTGATAATCTGCATCGCGTCGTAAATCGCGAGTCCGGCCGAGACCGAACCACCCGGGCTGTTGATGTAGAAGTGGATGTCCGCTTCGGGATCCTCTTTCTCAAGGAACAGGAGCTGGGCGACCAACAAGTTCGCAACGTAGTCATCGACCTCCGTACCCAAGAACACGATCCGGTCCTTCAGTAGACGTGACCAAATGTCATAGCTGCGCTCGCCGCGCGCGGTTTGCTCGATTACGTAAGGAACACCCATAGTTGTCATTTCCTCCTTGATCTGACGCCAACTTCGTTGCCGTTGTGCCTAAAGAATAGCTCGAAAGCGTATTGCCCGGCGCTCATGTCTTATGAAGATCGGCGTCTGTCCCTTCTCCGCGCAGGTGGCAGACCGACTTTTTGCGCACCTTTTCCGGTCCGCGTGGAACTCTGCCCCCGAGCTCACTCGAAGTACAATGAATTCAAATGCGCTGGCTCCGTGATCCCGAGTCTGTTCTCACTGCGATCTGCGGCCTCGCGCTGGTGGTCGGTTTCTTCCCTGGTCTCGGGTGGATGCACTACGTGAGCGTCGCCGCTGGCGGATACTTCGCCACGATCGACGCGTGGGAGTCGATCCGCAAGCGAGACATCGACGTCCACCTCCTGATGATCCTGGCGGCTTTCGCGGCCGTCGCGATCGGTCACGCCTCGGACGGAGCGGCGCTACTCTTCCTCTTTAGCCTCAGCGCAACCCTGGAGCACATGACGATGGCCAAGACCAAGAATGCCATCGAGGCGCTCATGCGGCTCAAGCCTGAGTCCGCGATCCGGGTTACCGCAGACGGAGATGAAACGATCCCGGCCGAGCGGCTGGTCGTTGGCGATCAGGTCCGAGTACTCGCCTTTCAGCAGGTCCCCGCAGACGGGACTCTGCTAACTGTGAATGCGACGCTCGATGAGAGCGCGATGACGGGCGAATCGAAGCCAGTGGAGCGCTCGACCGGCGAGCCGATCTTGGCGGGCACTCAGAATCTCGACTCGATGCTGGTACTGCAAGTCACGGCCGCGCCCGGCGACAGCACTCTTGAGCGGATCGTGGCGCTCGTCGCCGATGCCCAAGAGAACAAAGCGAGCGGCGAACGGGTGAGTCAGTGGTTCGGCAAGCGGTACACGATTTTCGTGCTCGTCCTCTTCGCGCTGGCGTTGGTCGCCCGACTCGCATTCGGCGTCCCGTTCACCTCGGCCCTGTACTCTGCGCTGATCTTGCTGGTCGCGCTCAGCCCGTGCGCACTCGTGATCTCCACTCCCGCGTCAACGCTCAGTGCGCTCGCCTTTGCCGCACGTCGCGGAATCCTCGTCCGGGGCGGCGAGTTCATCGAACGGGCAGGAATGGTGGACATGGTCGCTCTCGACAAAACCGGCACCCTCACCGAAGGAAAGCCGCAATTGGTCGAAGTCTGCGTAGGCGAACGCGCGGCAACCAGCTCCTGCGCCAGAGTCCCTGCCGCAGTGGGCGGCGGCTGCGGACCCGACTGCCCGACATGTATGGGCATTCGGTGCTGGCACGCTGGAGACGACATAAACGAGCTAGCCCGCGAATCGCTCCGGCGAGCCGCTTCCGCCGAGATTTTCTCCACCCACCCCATCGCCCAGGCGATCGTCGTGGCGGCGCGGAATCAGGCGATCGAGCCCCCGGTCGCAACCACCCACGTGGCCGTCGCTGGCATGGGCATTGTCGCGGAAGTCGAAGGCGTCCAAGTGCGCATCGGCCAGCAGAAGTTCTTCGAAGGCGAAGCGGACAACCTCCCGACCGCATTTCGCGATCACGTGACCGAAATGCAGGGCCGGGGCCTTACGGCTGTCCTCATGGAATGCGATGGGGGTTGGACCGCGTTTGGCATGCAAGACACGCCTCGGCCCACGGCCGCCAAGTTCGTTTCCGACTTGCGAGAATCGGGCATCCGCGATGTGGTGATGCTCACCGGAGACAACGCCATGACTGCGGCGGCCGTCGCTTCGCAGGTCGGTATTGAACGATTCTCGGCATCGATGACCCCCGCCGACAAAGCCACCAACGTCCAGCAGTGGACCCAGCAGAAGCGCGAAGTCATGATGATCGGCGATGGCGTGAACGACGCGCCGGCACTCGCCACAGCCCAGATCGGGGTCGCCATGGGTGGCCTGGGCAGCGATGTTGCGATGAACGCGGCCGACGTGGTCTTGGTCCAAGATCGCATTGAGCGAATCCCCGAACTCATCCGCCTCGGTTCGATGGCCAACCGCATTATCCGCTGGAACCTGGTCTTCGCAGGCGGCATGATCGTGTTTCTGTCGGTGCTGTCTTTCGTCTGGCCCGCCATCCCGTACCTGAGTACGCTTTCCAAGGAGATGCCATTGCCGCTCGCCGTGATTGGTCACGAAGGTTCGACCGTGCTGGTCATCTTGAACGGTCTTCGACTGCTGCGGGGTCCTGCCCCGCTACGCTCCTAAAGGTAAACTCGCGCACCGATGGCGAACTACATCACGAGCGTGGGCATGGAGGTTCACGCAGAGCTTCTGACCCGATCCAAGATGTTCTGCCGCTGCGTGGTGGCCTTTGGCGGAGAGCCCAATACGCGCGTCTGCCCGGTCTGTCTGGGCCTTCCAGGTGCACTTCCAGTCCCCAATCGACGCGCGATCGAGTTCGTGATCCGCACGGCCTTAGCCTTGAACTGCAGCGTGCCGCTGCGTTCGGTCTTCCACCGCAAGAACTATTTCTATCCGGACCTTCCGAAGGGGTACCAGGTCAGCCAGTACGGCGAGTTCAATCCGTTGGGTTACCACGGTTACTTGGACATCCCCGGTGAAGACGGCGGCACCAAGCGCATTCGCATCCGAAGAGTCCATCTGGAAG
The DNA here is from genome assembly GCA_016788115.1 of Chthonomonas sp. NCBI lineage: Bacteria > Bacillati > Armatimonadota > Chthonomonadia > Chthonomonadales > Chthonomonadaceae > Chthonomonas > Chthonomonas sp. The sequence goes on from JAEURR010000006.1 coordinate 291,569, forward strand.
AAGACACCGGCAAACTCATGCACCTGCCGAGCGGCGGCAGCGGTGTGGACTACAACCGCGCTGGCGTCCCCCTCATGGAGGTGGTTACCGATTTCCCGCCCGACATCCATACCGGCGACGAAGCGAAAGAGTACATGACCCAGCTCCGCAACATCCTCCTGTATCTAGATGTGTGCGATGGCCGGCTCGAAGAAGGATCGATGCGTTGCGAGCCGAACATCTCCGTTCGGCCCGACACTACGGACAAACTCGGAACCAAAACTGAGCTCAAGAATCTGAACAGCTTCCGCTCGGTGCAACTCGGCATCCAGTTCGAGACGCGTCGCCAAATCGCCGTGATCGAGGGTGGGGGGACCGTTCTCCAGGAGACGCGCGGCTGGAACGATGCGAACGAGACGAGTTTCAGCATGCGCGCCAAGGAGTCTGAGAACGACTACCGCTACTTCGAGTGCCCCGACCTCGTTCCCATGCAGTTCACTGAGGAAGAGATCGAGCGGCTCCGCGCCGACCTGCCCGAGCTCCCGCTTGCAAAGATGCAGCGCTACCAGTCCAACTTGGGCCTCAGCAACTACGACGCCGGGGTGCTCGTCGCGGACAAGCACTGGGCGCGCTGGTTCGAGTCGGCAGTCGATGTCGGTGGCGACCCGAAGCTCGTTTGCAACTGGATGAATGGGGACTTCGCGCGGCTGCTCAACGAGACTGGCCAAGTCGTCCACGAAGGCGACGATGCTCACGCGCCGACCAAAGTGTCGCCCGCGCACCTAGTCGACCTCACACGACTCATTGCGAACGGCACCATCAGCGGCAAAACGGCCAAGGACGTCTTCAAAGAGACCTTTGAATCGGGAGAAATGCCGTCATCACTGGTCGAAAAGAAGGGCGCAACCCAGATTTCTGACCCCGACGCGATTGCCGCGCTCTGTCAGAAGGCGATGGATGACAACGCGGATGTGGTCGCCAAGTACCGAGGCGGGCAGACGACGACGTTTGGCTTCCTCGTCGGCAAGGTCATGCGCGAGAGTCAGGGCCGCGCCAACGCGGCAATGGTCAATGACATCCTAAAGCGTAAGCTGGAGGAGCAGTGAGAATCCAAACCCTCGGCGTGATGCTGCTCGTGGCCGGTGCATGGGGGCAAGAGCTGCCAAGCGGCCCGAGCATGAAGACAGCCCCCCGTATGGCGGTATCCCGCGTGGACCGCATCTTTGCCCGGGCCGATGAGTTCGTGGCCAGGCAGGCCGACCGCTGGTTCGATCAAGGCGACTTTCCTCGCGCCGCCCAGGCGTGCCGATTGCGCTCCTTCATGTACCCGGCGGACTACGACGCCGCCACCGACTACGGCTGGCTGTTGGAAAGCATGAACCAGTTCGACTCTGCGCGGGACGCCTACCGTCGATTTCGCCTGGGAAACCCGTTGATGCCGGACCGCGCACTCGCGGAAGCTCAGTTCTGCTTCCTGCGGCTGAAGGACTACAAATCGGTCGTTGAACTGCTTGAGCCCGTGTTGAGCGAGAAACCGCACCCGAACAACTATCGGATCCTGGCCCGCAGCTATGAGAAGCTTGAGAACCTGAAGGACAGCCTGAGGGTGTACGAAAAGCTCATCAAGGACTTCCCCGGCGACGCCGCCGCAAAGCTCAATGCGGAGCGAATTCGAAAGAAACTACAACCAACGTCGTAACGTTGCATATAATGTAATCGCACTCCACCCTTGGAGTGCGACTCTAGGAGGAACCAAGGATGGATCGTCTTACTCCGCTCGAGATTGAGCGCATGGAATTTCCGCGACGTTTTCGTGGGCTTGACCCGCACTCGGTAGAGCTTGCATTGTCTCGCTGCTCCGAAGAGATTGCGCGGCTCAAGTCGGAACTTTCTGACTGCCGCGCTGAAAACCTTCGCCAAAAAGATCAAGTCGAGCTTTTCCTCACCCAAGAATCGAGCCTTAAGGAAGCTTTGATCATGGCGCAGCGTGCCGCAGATGAGACCCGATCTCTTGCTCACCGCGAAGCCGATCTGATACGTGAAAAGGCTCTGGGACACGCTGCAGAGGTCCAGAAAGACGCGGAACTTGCAATCTTTCGTCTGAACTTTGAGGTTGATCGGCTGAAACGAGAGCGATCTCAGATTGTCAATCAGATCCGGCTCCTGCTGGAAGATCAGCTCCGTAGCCTTACCGCAGCAGAAGAGACCATCGCCAAGGGCGCAGTGACACTGGAGATCCAGGAACAGGTTGCCCAGTAACGCAATCCAAGTTCAGGTTCAATCCCGGTCCGCGCAGAGCAAGATCACCGTATCCGACGAAGGCAAGGTCAAGGTGTACGTGACCGCCGCGCCAACCGATGGCGAAGCGAACGACGCAGTTCTGAAGCTGCTCGCGAAGCGGCTCGGCATCGCACCGTCGAGCCTGGCAATCCTCTCAGGACAGACGAGCCGAACCAAGAAGATCGACCTGGGAGCGCTCACCGCAGAAGAAGCAACCCGTCGCGTCCGAGAATCATCGTAGACGTGGACGCAATTCCCATGGGGAATTGCGTCTATGCTAAAGAAGCGCTATGAACCCGGCAGAAACCACTCAAATGCTCAGCAGCGACCCCAATCGTACGATCATGGGCTCGGCACCGACCGTGAACGCGACGATTACGATCAAGCCGGTGCAATGTCCGGTTTGCAAGACCTTCAACCCGATGGGGGTCATGTTCTGCGTTGAGTGCGGACTGATCTTTGACCGGGCTCTGGAGGGCGACGCCTTCGGCGCGCCTGCAATCCAGCTACCAGTTCTCATCGACTCCGCAGGACGCGAGCATCCGCTGCGCCCCGGCTCGAACTCCATCGGTCGCACCGGCGACGTGCTCGTAGAGGATTCGCGCGCCAGCCGTCAACATGCGCAAATCACTTTGGATGGCCAGACTCTCACCCTACAAGATCTAGGATCCACCAACGGAACCAAACTCAACGACGAGAAGCTTCCTGCCCACGAGGACCGCGTCTTGAAGAGCGGCGACAAGATTTCTCTCGGCGGATATGAGATGACGGTGAGCATGCCCGGCGAATCGGCCAAGACTGCGGTCGGCCTATCGAACCGCACCGAAGCGCTCACCGCTGCCCCGACGGTTGATGCGACCGTCGCCTATCTCGTCACCGATGACCGCCGCGACCCGCTGTTACCAGGGGCGAACACGATCGGTCGTAAGTCGGAGAACTCGATTGCCATCCCTGATCCGCACGTCAGCGGTCGCCATGCGGAGATTCAGGTCAGCGACGGCGAGTTCACGCTCAAGGACCTGGGCAGCACGAACGGGACGTTTTTGAACGGGGCGAGGCTCGCAGCGGATCAGCCCATGAGGATCACGCCCGAGGACGAAATCCGGTTCGGCGAACGTGTGGTGAAATTGGAACTTGCCTAGGCGAGATTCGTGCGCCGCTCAATCGTTCCCGGCCAGCGGAAAGCGTGTTTGAACGCGTTCTGCCGGCAGATCTCCATCTCCTTGAAATCGATCACCCCGTGGGTAAGCAGACGCTCAAACTCAAGCGGCAGTCGCACCCCATGGAACGCTGAATTGTCTGTGCAAATGGCAATATCGACCCCAACATCGAAGCATTGTTGAAAAACAGTGCGTAGTTCTCCGTAACTCTTCAAAGTTCCGGTTCGAAAATACGTGGTTGGGCACAATTCTAGGCACTGCTTCCTCCGCGCCAGCTGCGGCAGTAGCTTTGGCATACGCAACGGGATCTGGAGCCCGTGACCGATGCGATCACAATAGGGCAGTAGGTCGGGGAACATCGCGCCCGCCGTCTCGAAGAGGTGGCACGTGACCCTTAATCCTTTGGTCTCCTTAGCATATTTCAGACAAGCAGTGAGATCCTCGATGTTGTCGAAATATGCTTCGTCCGGACCCGCCAAGTCGATCGCCGCAACCTCACCCTTTAATTCGGCAGCCAAATCAACGATGTTCATGTTCACGCTCTTGGGCAACCGAGAGTCCATGCACAGAATCTGGGTGAACTGAATTGGGTACTCGCGGTGAGTCGCAGCCGCAGCAGCCGCGACGGTCTGCACCACCTCGACCATCAGTTGCCGTGCGTCTGCCTCATGCGTTTTCTTCGGGATCCGAAAGAACGGATTGTAGCGAAGTTCCAGATAATCGATGTGCTCGAAGACGTAACATCCCCGCAGCAAGCGATTCACCATGTAGGCGATACTGTCAATCCCTTGCAGAGGTTCGACCAGTTTGTGCGCTTCTAGATATTTGGTTAACGAATCACTTGGGCGTGTCAGTCGCCGTTCCCACTTTTCATAAGTAGGGTACTTGCGCAGGATCTCCACGGCGTGCGCGGTTCGTTCGGCATCCGTACGAGCTTGCCGTGCCTTCTGCATGAACGAGTAGAGAATTCGCGGAAGAACAGCACCACCCAAGTGAAGGTGGAGTTCAGCGTAAGTCCGGGATCCGGTATGCATCGCCATCCGTTCCAGCATTCTAACTCATCATCAACCGGTGTAATATCTCGCGATGGACGTCGAACTGGTCAAGATGCCTCCCCTACGGCTTTTCGCCATCCGCCATATCGGGCCGTACCCACAGATCGGAAAAGCTTTCACCAAGCTCTTTCAAGCGGTCGAGGGTCGGAACATCAAGCAGGGCGATGTGCTCGGCGTCTACCACGATAATCCGCTGGAAGGCGACCCCGCGGCACTTCGTAGCGATGCAGCCCTCGTCCTCGGCGACGATGTCGCCATGCCTCAGACGAATCCCAACCCGCTAGATGGCGAATTGCATGGCTACCTCATCGACGAGGACCTGTACGCGCGGGTCTTGCATGTCGGTTCGTACGAAGGGCTTCCCCAGGCCTGGATGAACCTTGGCCATTGGTTTGCTACGAACAACCGCACGATGTCGGATACGGGTGCGTGTTTCGAGCGCTATCTGAACGACATCTGCGAAACCCCCGAGGCGGAACTTCGTACCGAGATCTACATCAGCATCGTGCCAGAGTAAGGGTAAATTCTAGTTCCGTTGAAGTTGGACGAGAGACTTTTTCAAGAAGAGGCGACGTACGCGGCGATCGAGCAACAGCTGCCGACGGCCTCCGTGGGACCTCTTACCCTAGAATCGGGCGTCCAACTGGACGAGGTTGAGATCGTCTACCAAACCTGGGGAGCGCTGGCACCCCAAGCGGACAATGCAATCCTCGTTTGCCATGCCCTCAGCGGCGATAGCGATGCCGCCAGCTGGTGGTCTCGCATCGTAGGCACCGGCCGTGCACTCGATCCCGATCGCTACTTCATCATCGGCACCAACGTACTGGGCGGTTGCCGAGGCTCGACCGGCCCCCTCAGCATGAATCCTGCAACGGGCAGGCCCTACGGCGGCGAATTCCCTGCCATCACCATCGGAGACATGGTCACCGCCCAGCAACGGCTTATGCAGACGCTGGGGATCGACTGCCCGCTGCTCGTTTGCGGGGGAAGCATGGGCGGTATGCAGGCGCTGGAGTGGGCGCGTCGCGACGCAACCAAGAGCGTATGGCTCACTGCCTCGTGCGCCCGTCACAATGCCATGCAGATCGCCTTCAACGAGGTTGCTCGCCAGGCCATCTTTGCCGACCCTAAGTTCAACAACGGGCATTACAACCCCGATGACGCTCCCAATGCCGGGCTCGCCGTGGCACGCATGATCGGCCACATTTCGTACCTCAGTGCGGACTCCTTCGAGCACAAGTTTGGGCGTCAACGCCAAGCAGATGCTCCCGAGCTCTTCCAAGTCGAGAGCTACCTTCGCTACCAGGGCAGGAAGTTCACAGGCCGATTCGATGCCAATAGCCTCATCGCGCTTACGCGTGCGATCGATACCTACTCCTGCGATTCGCTGGCCGGAAGCACGGCGCGATGCCTCTGGACCGCATTCAGTTCTGACTGGCTGTATCTACCCAGCCAAAGCGAAGAGCTCCACGCCATGGCCCTAGCGGCCGAGCTCGAGAGCCATCTAGAGGTCATCGACCTGCCGTTCGGTCACGATTCGTTCCTTTTGGACGACCAAGTTCAGGCGGCTCGGGTCACCGAGTTCCTGGGCTAACGGCGACCGTACATCCACATCAGAAAGCTGGGGAACCGCTGCGCCCACGCCCGCTCGTTATGCTGCGCCCCCTTGTCAATCACGACGGTCACGTTCTCACCCATTTTCCAACCGCGCGCAACAAACGCTTGGCCGAGCCCCTTCGCGGCCGCTTCCGCCTCAGGGGCTTCTTGAGTCCCCATGTCGATCCAGAACCGGCTGGCAAACGCGCGAGGCAACGCCGCTACCCTTCGAGTCATGGCCCCGCCACCCACCCACAGCGATGGGGAGAAGACTCCTATGCGATCAAACACCTCGGGGTGCGCGAGCCCCAGGTGGAGACTGATGATGCCGCCAAAGGACGACCCGCAGACGCCGACTTTGCCCGGCGCAACGCGGTAGGTCTTCTTGATAAAGGGCAACACTTCGCCGATGAGGAACGCCGCGTACTGATCGGCCTTGCCGCCCATCTTCTGCCCACCGCCCGCACGGATCTCCAGCGGCAAGTACTCGTTGCCGCGGTCCATGCCCGCGTTGTCCACACCCACGATGATGATCGGCTCGATCAGCCCAGCCTCGATCAGCGAGGTAGCGGTCTCGTCGGCCCTCCATTCTTGGTTTGGGATAAAGCTACGCATGCCGTCGAAGATGTTCTGACCGTCGTGCATCAGGAGCACCCGGTAGCGCCGCTTGGGGGATGCGTCGTAGCCTGGAGGCAGGTACACCGTCACCTGGCGTTTGTTCCCTAGGGACTTTGATTCGAAGTCCGGGTGCACCCGGATGTCTCCAGTCAAGCTGGTCACGCGGGTCTGGGCCCAAGTAAGCGAAACTGTGAGCCCGAAGAGGCCGAACATAAGCTTCCGCATTAGTCTCAGGCTACCCGAGGTTGGGCCGTGCCATACTCCACCGGGAATGGAGCGGATCTTCGCGGCGGCCGATATCGGGAGCAACACTTGCCATCTGCTGGTCGCAGGCACCGACGGCAAGACCATTCGCCGAATCGCGAACGAGAGCGATTGGCTCTCGCTTGGCGAAATCGTCAGCCGCGAACGCGTGATCCCCGCACCGCTTGCCAACCGGCTCATTGCCACCCTTCGTCGCTACAAACGACTTGCGACCACTTCTAACGCCGAGCGACTTTACGTTTTCGCGACCGAAGCCATGCGGCTCGCGGAGAATCACGAAGAGATCATGGCCCGGCTGCGGCGGGAAGTCGGCATTGAGGTCGACCTGATCTCCGGTGAGGTCGAAGCCCGTTACAGCGTGCGCGGCGTCAGCCAAGACTGCCCGGGAGAGTTCCCCGCGCTGCTGGTCGAAGTCGGCGGAGGCAGCGCACAAGTCGCTCACTACTCCCAGGGCTCCATCCAGCACGAATTGTCACTCCCACTGGGAAGTGGACGCCTCATCGCCGAAACGGGCCTTGAAAGCCCAGCCGCCCCGGCCCAGATTCGCTCGATGCACAACCTGATCGACCGAGAGATCGAGTTCTGTTCCTCCTTCCCTCCCGTGCGACGTGTGGTGGCTAGCGGCGGCATCGCCCGCGGGCTGATTCGGGCGCTTCACCCTGATGGTGAAAGAACCCTTAACATAGTCGAGATAGACTACGTGGCTTGGGCGGCAGCACGACTCGATGTGGAGCAGATCATGGCGCGGTTTGGTGTGAAGTTCAAGCGCGCCTCAACCCTGCTTCCCGGTGCGAGTGTTATTCGAGCTCTGCTGCATTGCTTCCGACAACATGAACTGATGGTCAGCGAACACGGCGTTCGTGAAGGTGCCATTTTTCAGATGTACGAAGGCAGTTTGTAATGGGCAGACAGAAATCCGGGCGTTCGAAAGCTCCTCTCAACGGCGAGCACTACACGAATCGCGAGCTCTCGTGGCTCCGGTTCAACGAGCGCGTGCTTGAAGAGGCGGAGAACGCTAGTAACCCACTCATCGAAAGACTTAAGTTCCTTGCGATCTTCGAATCAAACCTCGACGAGTTCTACATGGTCCGCGTCTCGGGCCTAATCGAGCAGGTCGCGGCTGGCATCTCGGAGACCTCACCCGATGGTCTCACCGCGCGCGAGCAGCTTCAAGTGATCGAGGAGATGGCGCATCCCCTGCGGCGTCGTGCGGGGATGCATTGGCAAGATGTCCTTCGGCCCCAGCTTGAGCAGAGCGGGATCACGATTCGGCGCGTGGACGAGCTAAGCGAAGCAGACCGCGCGAGCCTCGACGCGTACTTCATGCGCGAGGTCTTTCCAGTTTGCACCCCGCTCCTTCTCCACCCGGCCCACAACGTGCCGTTCATCTCGAATCGATCGCTCAACTTGGCGGTTTTGCTGCACGATCCCGCGAGTGGAGCAAAGCTCGGCCGGGTCAAAATCCCGAGTGTCGTCCCCC